>JBAPSB010000095.1:0-6694 GCA_049281435.1 Desulfobacterales bacterium | reverse complement strand
GGCTCCCGGACTTCAAATCCGGTGTGAGGCGCTAAAACCGTCTCGGGTGGGTTCGATTCCCATGCACTTCCGCCATTTTTATCGATATTTGGTATAAGCAATCTTCGCCCCCAATACCTTCGGCAGTGTCATCAATTTACGAGCCCAAAAAATTCCCACACTATAATTGTAGGTGATTCCGGATGCCGTGAATGGGATTGCAGCCCTTCAGTCACTATCGCACAGACAACCTGTCGAGCAAAGCGTTGGCATTGCCGGCCAGATAGAGCGGCAGGGAAAGGAGTCGGTACTTTACGGACTGGCCCTGGTTTGTCTTGACGCTCATCTCCTCGACAGACGGTGGATTGGCATCCAAACGGACAGCCATCTCCAGTTTTTTATCCGCCATGAACTGATGAAGGGATTTCATGCTTCCGGCAGCCCCGGATTTGACCTCGAATGGAACGATACGGTTCCCATGCTGGAGGATGTAATCGATCTCCCCCTGGCGGCCTCCGGTTCTCTGCCAGTAAAAGAGCTGCGGGTCCATTGCCGGCGTTTGTGCGGCACGCAGCTGCTGCCCGACAAATTGCTCGGCGAGCCCTCCCCTGTTTCTTAAAAGCATGCTGTCCAAATCGGCAGTTTTCACCGATGAGAGACCCAGATGTGCGGAAATCAAGCCGATATCCACCATGAGGGCCTTAAAAAACTTTTCGTTTGATTCCGCGCCCAGGGGAAGGCCGCCGCCGCTGGTATGAGCGACTTTGGAACACACCTTCGCCTGGGAAAGAAGCATCAGCGATTTTTTAACGAGAGGGGCTTTTACATCGGGGTCGACCCTGCTGTAGACGAATTTGTTCCCAAGCTGTCTGGCAACTGACAGCAGAATCCTGTGCAGAAGTCTGGCATCGATTTCTCCGCCGTACTTATGAAAATCATCCCGGTAAGTGGATAGAAGGTCGTGCTGGATTTTGATGCAGGCCTGAATATCCCGGCCGTCAAGCCATGTCTGGACCGTCTCGGGCATTCCCCCGACAAGGCAATATTGCCGATACAGCGCGATACATCGAACATGCAGGGGTTGAGGCAGGGGCTCCTGCGGGCTGGAGGAAATCATTTTTTCATACAAGGCCTCGTTTCCCGCGGCAAGTGCAAATTCGAAAAACGATAAAGGCTCGAGATAAAAGTAAGCGATCCGGCCGACCGGCATGCTGAAATCGGCCTTTCCCAACGCAAATTCGAGCAATGATCCGGCGGCGATCACCGGAAGCTCCGGCATGTCTTCCCTGAACCACCTGAGCTTGGAGAAAAGCTCGGGGGCAGCCTGGATTTCATCCAGGAAAATGCACGAGGATTCGGGGAGGATTTTTAAAGCCAGTTGAGCTTCAATGTTTTTCAGGATTTTGCGGGGGCTGTTGTCTGAAAAGAGATCGGCATAATGCGGATATTTTTCCAGATTCAGTTCGATCAACTGGAGCCCATGCCGTTTTGCGAAATCGCGCACAAGCCAGGTCTTGCCTACCTGACGGGCGCCCCTCATCACCAGCGGCTTCCGGTCAGGGCCCTTCAACCACTTATCGAGTTGTTCAGACGCAAAACGAATCATGGGTCACCCTCTTCGACGACATATTGGCCGACGATCTTTACGAATACCAGAGACTTTTGCAACGATGAGGTCGAGGTTTGGACTGTTATAATTGTCGGTATTTTATAAAACAACACGTTTAAATCGTCAAGTCTGTAAAAATTAACGCGTTGATTTATGGCTTGCGGCATTATTCTTTAAAAAGATCTTTTAAGGATGGGCCGCTAACTGAACCCCAGCAGACGTCCCCCCTGATAGACGCAGAAAGCCGCCAGCCACGCTATCGAAGTGCTGTAGAAAATGCTGAAAAACATCCATTTCAATGAACCGGTTTCGCGGCGGATGGCGATCACCGTGGCCAGGCACGGCAGGTAGAGCAGCACGAAGATCATCATCGACAGCGCCGAAAGCGCCGTCATTCCCGAGCTTTTCAGAGCGCTTTGAAGGGCCGTGAGATTTTTGCTTTCGTCGGCGGCGTAAAGCACCCCCAGGGTGCTCACCACGATTTCCTTGGCTACAAACCCGGACACGAGGGCCACGCCGCCGCGCCAGTCGATGCCGAGCGGCGCGAAAACCGGCGCCAGCGCTTTGCCGATGTGGCCCATCAGCGAGGATTCCACTCTCTGCGAGCGCCGGTCGCGCGCCAGCGCGGCAAGGGCTTCGCTTTTGCGGGCTTCCAGACGCGGCTTTTCATCCGCTGGCGCCGTTCGGATCAGTTCGGCATAGGCGCCGGTAATGCGGGCGGAATCGGCCGCAAAGTTCTTCGCATCACCGCCGGTTCGCGGAAAGGCCGTCAGGAACCAGATCACGACCGAGCCGATCAGAATCACGCTGCCCATTTTTTTCAGGAAAATCTTGCTGCGGTCCCACATGTGAATCAGGAGGCTTGTCAGCATCGGGGCCCGGTAGGGCGGCAATTCCATGACAAACGGTGCATCGGCACCTTTGAGCAGCGTCGATCGGAACAGGCGCCCGGTGACCATCGACAGCACGATTCCGAACAGATAAATTCCGAATATAACGCTGCCGGCCCGCGCCCCGAAAAATGTTCCGGCCAGTGCGATGTACACCGGCAGCTTGGCCGAGCACGACATGAAGGGCGTGATCAGAATCGTGAGGATCCGGTCCTTTTCGCTTTCCAGGGTGCGGGTCGCCATGACGGCCGGCACGTTGCAGCCGAAGCCCATCAGCATCGGGATGAAGGACTTGCCGTGCAGGCCGATCAGGTGCATGATCTTGTCCATCAGAAAGGCCGACCGGGCCATGTAACCGGTGTCCTCGAAAAGAGCGATGCAAAAAAAGAGGATCAGGATGTTGGGCAGAAAAACGATCACGCTGCCGATGCCGGCCAGGATGCCGTTGAGCACCAGATCCTTGATCAGGCTTTCGGGCAGAACCTGCGACAAAAAAGCGGAAATACCGTCGACGGCGGCCGCTATCACCGCCATCGGGTATTCACCGACCGTAAAGGTCAGCTGGAACATGGCCCAGATAAAGAAAATGAAAATCGGGAACCCGAGAAAACGGTTTGTCAGCACGAGGTCGATATTGCGCGAGGTGTCGATGCGCCGGCGGTTCGTGTTGACGAGCACTTCTTTGACGATACCGGCGATGAAACCGTAGCGCTCATCGGTCATGATGATCTCGGGCTCGTCGTCGAAACGCTTGCGCAGGTGATCGCGCAGTGACGCGCTCAACTCGAGCAGGCCTTCGGTTGAGTCACCCGCTTTTTCGATCAGCCGCTGCCGGACGATTTTGTCCTCCTCGAGCAGTTTGATAGCGGTCCAGCGGGTGTCGTAAGGGAGCCGCCCGCCGGTGTGCGCCTCGATCGACTGCCGCAGCTTTTCGACCGCCTCCTCGATGTCCTTGCTGTATTGAACCCGCCGCACGGGATGGGCGGCGGCATCCGATTCCGCCAACCCGATCGCCATCGTGAGAAGGGTGTCGATGCCCTCATTTTTGTTGCCGACGGTGAAGGCCACCGGCACGTCCAGCAGTTCGGCCAGCTTCTTCTCGTCGATCTTGTTGCCGCGCGTGCGGGCCAGATCGGCCATATTGAGGGCGAAAATGACCTTGCAGTCGAGTTCTCTGATTTGCGTTGCCAGATAGAGGCTGCGCTCGAGGTTGGAGGCATCGATGATGACGATGACCACATCCGGGGTCTCGTCGAGGATGTAGTTGCGGGCGACGATCTCTTCGATGGAATACGGCGTCAGGCTGTAGGTACCGGGCAGGTCGATGATCTTCAGGTCATAGCCGTGCCTGAAAATCAGCCCCTCTTTTTTTTCCACCGTCACCCCGGGCCAGTTGCCGACTTTCTGCCGGGTGCCGGTGATCTGGTTGAAAATGGTGGTCTTGCCGGAATTCGGGTTTCCGGACAGCGCGATCGTCAGCCTTTTGGGGGCCATGACGACAACCCTGTCTCGTTGGTGGCGATGACGCTGATATGCGCGGCCTCCTCGACCCGCAAGGAGACGTGATAGCCCTTGACGACGAGTTCCAACGGATCTTTCAGGGGCGCATATTTTTCAACGGTCACCACGGTCCCTTTGATGATCCCCATTTCGTGCAGTCGGCGGCGCAGCGCCCCCTGCCCTCCAATGCGCTCTATAACAGCGGATTGTCCTTCTCTGACGTCGCTCAGCAGCATGGTTTTCCCTGAAATCGACCGTTTGAAACTGGAAACTTGAAACTCGCAAATAGGTATTCGAAATCAATCCGAAATTACGATCGAAACTCAGAATACTGAACCCAGAACCTCTGAACTTTACAACCTTTTCCTTTTTCCTTTGACCTATTGCCTTTCGCCTTCTGCCGTCCGCCCTCCGTCCTCTGCCTTTCGCCGTCCGCCTTTCGCCCCTCACCCTTCTGCTGTCGTCCGTCCTCCGTCCTCCGCTCTCTGCCATCTGCCTTTTGCCTTCAGCCTTTTGCCTCTATCAGCAACACTTTCCAAAGACGACACGATATTAGTTACTGTCTGACCGAAAACTCCCCTCCCCTCGTGGGAGGGGCTGGGGGAGGGGGATATGATTGCTTAATTTCATACACCCCCACCCCGGCCATCCCCCCTCAAGGGAGAGGGAGGAAAGGGTTTCCGTTCAGCCAATAGTTAAGCCAGTGAAATTAACGACGAACCGCGCCCTTGTCAACGACTCGTCGCACCGGGCTGTACCGCCCCGTGACGCCCCTGGATGGCCCTTTTTTTTCGGCGGCGCATATAGAGATGACCATCTTGGTGCATCCTGCTTTTACCCGGATAGGCCGGGCGGGCAACCCGGTTTTCAGTCGGCGCGGGCTGTCTTTTCCAACCGGGCCACCGCCTCGATGTGATGGGTGTGGGGGAACATGTCGACCGGCTGGACCTCCCTGACGCGGTAGTGCTCCTGCATGAGACCCAGATCGCGGGCCAGCGTGGCCGGGTTGCAGGAGACGTAAACGATGCGCGGCGCGCCCAGGTCGAGCACCTGCTGAACGACTTTTTTGTGCAGGCCCACCCGCGGCGGATCGATGATCAGCACGTCCGGCACTTGGGTAATCCCCGGCAGGACGTCCAGGATGTCGCCGAGCAGAAAGCGGCAGTTATCGACGCGGTTGCGGCGGCAGTTTTTAACGGCGTCCGCCACGGCACTTTCGACAATTTCGATTCCGGTCACCTCTGCCGCCGCCGGCGAGAGGCTGATGGCAATCGCACCGGTGCCGCTGTACAGATCGAGAACGCGCTCGCCGCCCGTCAACCCGGCGTAGGCCGCCACGGTTTCATACAGCCGCCCGGCGCCCGCGGTGTTGGTCTGAAAAAAACTGTTGGCCGATATCTCGAATTCGAAATTTCCGATCCGATCCACGATGAAAGGGTCGCCGGCCAGATGAACCTCGGATTCCCCCTGGGCGATGCCGGCCCGGCGCGCGGTGACGTTGTTGACCACGGCGGCGATTTCGGGATGATCCGCCGTCAGGGCGTCCACCAGGGGCTGCAGGCGGTGTCTCCTGTCGGCGGCGGTCACGATGTTCACCATCCAGCGCCCATTGGCCGCGGAGTGGCGCAGCATCAGAAACCGCCAGTAGCCCTCATGGCTCTTGAGCCCATACACCGGTTCGGGCGAAGACCTGGCAAACTCCCTTATCTGCGCCAGAAGCGTGTTTCCCAAATCGGGCTGCAGCAGACAGGCCCGGGTATCGAGGACCTTGTAAAAGGTTCCCGGCACGTGCAGGCCCAGGGCGAAATCGACATCGAGGTCCGGTTTCCCGAGTTCGGCGGGCATCAGCCAGCGCTTCTCGGAAAAAGTGAATTCCATCTTGTTGCGATAGTGGAAAGCATTCGGGGAGGCGATGGTGTCATGCACCGGGATGTCCCGCAGCTGGCCGATGTGTTCCAGGGCCTCGGACACGTGACGCCGTTTGTGTTCGAGCTGCTTCTCATAGGCCAGAAACTGCCACTTGCAGCCGCCGCAGGTCCCACTGTACGGACAGGGGGGCTCGACCCGCCAGGGCGAAGGATGCAAGAGTTCGACCGGCAGCGCCTCGGCATAGTTTTTCCGCTTGCGGGTGATCCGGATGCGCACCCGGTCCAGGGGTGCCACCTGGTCGACAAAAACCGCCAGGCCATCCACCCGCGCCAGCCCCCGGCCGCCGAAGACCACATCGGCGATCTCCACATCCAGAATTTGCCCTTTTTTAAGACTCATAAACATCATTTTATACCGCAGAACGCTCGAAATGCAAATAGACAAGAGTTGAAAGATGGCTATTGAAATCACCACCGCATTGAAGATAAAACAAAAACATGATTATGATCGAATCAGAGGTGCGCTGCCGGCCGATCAGTTTTACCTCCGACGGCTACCGGCTGAACGGCACGCTGCAGTTGCCGCGCGCCTCCCGCCCACCGGTCATTTTCGGTTCGCACGGGCTTTTGAGCAGCGGCGAATCGGCCAAACAGCGCGAATTGGCCCGACGGTGCACGGCCGCCGGCATGGGGTATTTTCGCTTCGATCACCGCGGCTGCGGCCGCAGTCAGGGGTATTTTCCGGAGGTCACCACCCTGCAGGGCCGCGTGCGGGACCTGGTGGCCGCCGTCAGGACCATCGGCTTGCGCGCGGACACGGGTCGGGGCCGCGGCCTGTTCGGCAGCAG
>JBAPSB010000094.1:0-2964 GCA_049281435.1 Desulfobacterales bacterium | reverse complement strand
CTTGCCGACCTTTAAATTGACCCGTTCCACGCGGGCGCCGGTCAGGTCGGTTGGAATCGAGGCGGTTGCAATTTCAATAATCTGCATCGCAACCCCCATTTCGTGCATCCGATCATTTCTCCGAAATTGGATTAGTGATTTGTGATTTGTATTTGGTGTTTTGTGTTTAGTATTTGGTGTTTTGTGTTTAGTGTTTGGTGTTTTGAAAATGGGTTGCGTTTCGCTACAGCGGGAGTGGGCCGGTGCGCTGAAGGCTCGAAAGTGAAAAGCTATGAAACCTATCCTGCTACAAGTGGCGAAAAATTATTCACATCTAAGTGCGTCCAAACTACCGTCTACTCCCGCTACTTAACACAAAACACGACACACCAAACACGATCCAAGAAACCACCAACCAACAATTACTTTTTACCAAACACCTCCGCACACAACTTCCCGAAGGTTCCCAGGTCCTCGCAGACGTGGATTCCGCTTTGCTTCATGACGTCAATTTTGCTCTGGGCAGTGCCGCTCTTGCCGCTGATGATGGCACCGGCGTGTCCCATGCGGCGGCCCGGGGGCGCCGTCAGCCCGGCAATGAACCCCACCACCGGCTTGGTGACGTGTTCGGTGACGAAGGCGGCCGCATCTTCCTCGGCGCTGCCGCCGATTTCGCCCACCATGACGATGCCGGTTGTGGCCGGATCGTCTTCGAAGGCGCTGAGGCAGTCGATGAAGTTGGTGCCGTTGACCGGATCTCCGCCGATCCCAAGGCAGGTGGTCTGCCCGATGCCTTCGCGCGTAAGCTGATGGACCACTTCGTAGGTGAGGGTCCCGGAACGCGACACCACGCCGATGGGCCCACCCGGCGTGTGTATCGGACCCGGCATGATGCCGACCTTGCACTCGCCGGGAGTGATGATGCCGGGGCAGTTCGGCCCGATGAGACGGACGGCTTTGCCCTGCATGTAGTTCTTGACCCGCAGCATGTCCAGCACCGGAATCCCTTCGGTGATGGCCACGATCAAATTCAGCCCCGCGTCCACGGCTTCCATGATGGCATCGGCCGCGAACGGCGGCGGAACGAAAATCATGGCGCAGTCGGCACCGGTTTGAGCCACCGCATTTTTGACCGTGTTGAAAACCGGTACGTCATCCATTTTCTGGCCGCCCTTGCCCGGTGTCACCCCGGCCACCACTTTGGTGCCGTATTCGATGCATTGACGGGTGTGAAACATGCCTTCGCGACCCGTGATCCCTTGGACCAGGACGCGCGTATTCTTGTCGACGAAAATGCTCATGACCTTATTCTCCGAGATCTTGTAAAGAGGCGGCAGCTAATGAAATGGCCTCCGGCCGCTTGCCTGGGCATGGTCGGTTGATCTTGCGATCTTTGGACAGCGATGGTCGATTCGGGCGCACCGCGCATTCTTTTGGCTCTCAAGGGACGACATTTTTTCTACTCGAAAGCCATGACGGGTTTGGGTGACGCGTCTTTCGTGCCGGACTAGGCCACGATGGCCGCGACCTTTTGTGCCGCATCTTTCAGGTCGACCGCCGTGGTCAGGTTCAAACCGGATTCGGCCAGAATCCGCCGGCCCTCATCGACGTTGGTTCCCTCCATCCGCACCACCACCGGTACGCTGATGCCGGTTTTTTTGGCCGCCTCGACCACGCCTTGCGCCAGCACGTCGCAGCGCAGGATACCGCCGAAGATGTTGATCAGGACACCCTTGACGTTCTTGTCGCTGAGGATGATCCGGAATCCGTTTTCGACCATTTCCGCGCTGGCGCCGCCGCCGACATCCAGAAAATTCGCCGGTTCGGCGCCGGCGCGCTTGATGATGTCCATGGTCGCCATGGCCAGCCCCGCGCCGTTGACCATGTTGCCGACATTGCCGTCCAGGTTGATGTAGTTAAGGTTGAACCGGGACGCTTCGACTTCCAGCGGGTCCTCTTCATCCAGGTCCCGGTATTCCAGAAGGTCTTTGTGGCGAAACAAGGCATTGTCGTCGAAATTGACCTTGGCGTCCAGGGCGATCACGGCGTCCTGGGCCGTCAGCACCAGCGGGTTGATTTCCAGCAGCGAGCAGTCGTAGGCCACGAACAGGCGGTAGAGGCTGGTGAGCATGGCGGTGAAGGGCTTTACGGCCGCTGCGGGCAGATTCAGTCCGAAGGCGGCCTCACGGCAATGATAGGCCTGGATGCCCTGCAGGGGATTGATGTAGACCTTGATAATCTTCTCGGGCGTCTTCTCGGCCACCTCCTCGATGTCCATGCCGCCGGCTTCGCTGGCCATGACGACGATCTGGGCCGTGGACCGGTCCGGGATGATGCTCAGATAAAGCTCTTTGGCGATGTCGAGGCCTTGCTCGACCAGAACTTTTTTGACCACCCGGCCTTCCGGACCCGTCTGATGGGTCACCAGCGTCATCCCGATGATCTGATCGGCAACGGCGGCGACATCGTCCTTCGACCGGGCCAGCTTGACCCCGCCGCCCTTGCCGCGGCCGCCGGCATGAATCTGGGCTTTCACGACCACCGGAAACGCGCCCAGTTTTTCGGCCCTTTCCGTTGCTTCGGTGGTCGAAAACGCAACCCCGCCCTCGGGAACCGGAACGCCGAATTTACGGAAGAGTTCCTTGGCCTGGTATTCATGGATTTTCATCGTATTTTCTCCGCTTGATCATTGCACCCGCTCTCCGCAACCGCTCGGATGGCGAGACGTTAGCATTGATTGGCGTTCGTCTCGCCGCCGATAGCAATTGTCAGGAGCACCTTCAGCCGATGACCGCCAGCACGTCGTTCTTCTGCACCGAATCGCCGCTCGCGTAGTTGATGGCCTTGAGGGTGCCGCCGACCGGCGACGGAAGGGCGTTTTCCATTTTCATGGCCTCGAGCACGACTACGGTTTCACCTTCGCTGACCGCATCGCCGACGTTCTTCTGGTACTTGACGATCATGCCCGGCATCGGGGCTTTCAGG
>JBAPSB010000093.1:0-3585 GCA_049281435.1 Desulfobacterales bacterium | reverse complement strand
CGGTTCCGGCGCGCTTGCCGTTGGGATTGGCGTTGTCGCACTGGGCATAGTAGCCGGCACGGCAATACGAGCAGTATCCGCAGGCAATGGTGGACGGAATGACGACCCGGTCGCCGGGCACCAGGTTTCGCACCTGATCGCCGACTTCTTCGATGATGCCCACACCTTCGTGGCCCAGGATGGTCCCGGGCACCATGCCGGCCATGGTGCCGCGGATCATGTGCAGGTCGGTGCCGCAGATGGCGCTGGCCGTCAGGCGCACGATGGCATCCGTGCCGGTCTCGATTTTGGGGTCCGGCGCATCCTCCAGGCGAATGTCGCCGACCTTGTGAAAAACGACTGCTTTCATTGTTCTCCTCCTTTTTAAATAGTTCGAGGCAACATACCTGGCAGCAACAATAGAAAAACTCAAAGAGCGGCGGTATGGGGTCGAAGATGTATAAAAATGACCTGGGCGCAGTAGCTTGCGGTGGACAGATCGAGGAAGACGGCGACGGTGTGGTCTGCTACATCAGCGACGAAGTTCCCGGAATAACGCGTAGAAAGTGCGGGCGCGGGTTCAGCTACCTGGACGGGCAGGGAAAGCGGGTTGCTGATCGCGGCGAACTGGAGCGGATCAAGAGCCTTGTCATTCCCCCGGCATGGACGGATGTCTGGATCAGTCCCCTGGCGCAGGGGCACATCCAGGCCACGGGCCGGGACGCCAAAGGGCGAAAGCAGTATATCTATCATCCGCAGTGGACCGCGGCGCGGCAGCAGAACAAATTCGCGCGCCTGATCGATTTCGGTCGGGCGCTCACCCGGATCAGGCGGCAGGTGGATCGGGACCTGAGGCGACCCAAAATGGATCTTGAAAAGGTGTGCGCCATCGCCGTGGCGCTGCTCGATTCGACCAAAATACGGATCGGCAACCGCGAATACCGGCGCCAAAACCGCTCTTACGGGCTGACAACCCTTGAAAATCGCCACGTGGAGGTCAGCGGCGCGACGATTCAGATCGACTTCACGGGCAAAAGCGGCAAGCACCACAAGATTGACATTTACGACCGGCGTCTCGCGCGCCAGGTGCTGCGGTGCCAGGAATTGCCGGGACAGGAGCTGTTTCAGTACCTGGACGAGGAAGGCAGCCGCCGCCCGCTGAATTCGGAAGACGTCAATGCCTACCTGCAACGGTCTGCGGGAAAGACTTTCACCGCCAAGGACCTGCGGACGTGGTGGGGTACCGTGCTGATGGCCGAAGCCCTCCACGCCGCCACCGGGGACGGGAATACGGGCGGTGCCGCCAAGAGACGGATAACCGCCGCCGTCCGCAAGGTGGCCGCGGCGCTGGGGAACACGATCACGGTCTGCCGTCAGTACTACATTCATCCGGGCGTCATGGACGCATTCGAAAACGGCCGGCTGGCGGCCTCCTTCAAATCGTCCCGCCACGCTGAGCCCCGTTCGGGGGCAATTGGACTGAGCCCGGCCGAAAGTGCCGTGCTGCGGATATTAAAGGACGAAAGGAAAACGAAAGCGAACGTCAATTGATTCGATTTCAGGAATTTTCCTGGAACAATCCTCCGGGGAACTATAATAGGTTATTCATCTCTTTTTCAATAACCACCTCCTTGAACGGGAGAAATCTTTTTCCTCTCAGCGAAAGTGTTAATAGGGTTTTCACGCCAAAGGCCCTTCCTGATGACGTTCACACCCTTGCTCCCGGCTTTGCCCATGAACAATACCATTTTTACAAGTCCCTTATACCGTATCGCCCCCATTTTCCGCAGTAGCCGATCAGACTATGTTTCGGAGTACTTTGACAAGTACATCGAGTACTTGGCTTGCAACGTTTTTTAATCAACTTGAAACGGAAAAGGAGGAGAACAATGGCAAGAAATTCGTTACTGACGATCGTGGCACCGATGGCTGCGGCCCTGATGCTATTTACCGGCGGCGTGTCCCAAGCAGCACAAAAAGGCGACGGAACGCCGGCAGTGGATCAGCAGAAAAATGCACCGGCCATGAATCAGCACCAACCCCAACCGATGACCGGAAAAGATGCTTCGATGGCAGCCGGCAAAACGAGCACGGTCTCTACCGAAGATCAGCAGGAAGCCGTCAACACCGTTCAAAATGCCACCAGGGTTTTCAAGGACTTTGCCCAAAAATCAGATAAAAACATACCGGCATCCGTCCTGCAGGATGCTGCGGGCATCGTCGTCATTCCAGGCGTGATCAAGGCCGGGTTGATTGCCGGAGGTCGCCATGGAACAGGCGTGCTGGTCGCCAAAAACAACAACGAGTGGTCTCTGCCGGTTTTCGTTTCCATTACCGGAGGCAGCTTGGGCGCGCAGATCGGGGTGGAATCATCGGATCTGGTGTTCGTGTTCAACAAGCGGGAAAATCTCCAGGACATTCTGCAAGGCTCCGATTTTACACTGGGGGCGGATGCTTCCGTGGCTGCCGGATATACGGGCGCGATGGCCAAGGCCTCTACCAAGGATGCCGAAATACTCTCTTATACCAACACCAAGGGGTTATTTGCCGGCGTATCGGTGACCGGATCCGTTATTACGCTGAACGATGATTCGACCCGGGCGTATTACAATCTGAACGAAGATGCCGTGCGGGGATATTACGGTCAAGAGGAAAAACTGTTTCAGGGGATTGTCAATAATGGCACCCAGATGGAAGGCGGTAAGAAGCTGATCCAAAAGGTCCCACCCAGTGCCGAAGATTTGCGGTCCGCCTTGAACAAATACGCTGACAGCCAGAAGAAAATGCAGTAATCTCACGCATCGTAAAACAAGTTTGACATAACAAAAAGGGGCAGCGGAGAGGAGGTCTTCGCCGCCCCTTTCTATCTTATGCTCCTTGTGGCAGCCCCGGTTCAATCGCCCCTTGCCTATCATGAAATTATGAGTTTTAAAAAAAGGACTTGATAGATGGGCGGGAACTGGCCGGATAGGGTCAGCGCTTCAGCAAGTTTTTTAGTTCCCGGGTGGCGGAGGGATATGTGTAGATCGCATCGAGCAGATCATCAGCGGTCAAATCGAACCGGATCGCCAGCGAGAAAATGTTGATGACCTCCTCCACATGCCGGCCCAGCAAATGTGCTCACAAAATCCTACGGCTGCCCTTTTCTATGACGATTTTAACGGCCGAATGACGCAAACCGCTGCTTTTGGAGATGAACGATGAGGAAGTGTCTTCAAGCCGCGCGTCAACATTCATGCCTTTTTTTTCGGCCTCGGCGGCCGTCAAGCCCACGGCGGCCAGCGGCGGACTCGTGAACATGATGCTCGGAATACCCCGGTTGTCGTATCGCCGGGAACCCGGCTCGAGGATGTTTGCTGCGGCCACCTCGGCTTCCCGCGCGGCCGTGGGCGTCAGCATGAAGGGGGTATCCGCGGCATCTCCGGCAGCATAGATGTTCGGGTTGCCGGTACTTTGCAGAAATTCATTAACCTCGATCCCTTTATCACTGTAATTGACCTCCGCTGTTTCCAGACCGAGTTCCTGGATATCCGGTATACGTCCGGCGCCATTTACAATGGCGGCCGCCTCGAACTTTTTTTCTCCGTGCCGAACCCTGTAGCCTGT
>JBAPSB010000092.1:0-15842 GCA_049281435.1 Desulfobacterales bacterium | reverse complement strand
CCGACCGGCCGGCGGTCAGGGGGGAACCAAGTTCTTTCACGACGGTAAAGGCCCGAATGGGATGGAACTTGCCTTTGGCCCGCACCGCCTCGATTTCGACCAGATCGAAATCGTTTTCGATACAGTTGCGCGAGTTTTCGGAGATGATGATCTGGCCTGCGCGCGCCGCGCTACACAACCGCGAGGCGGTGTTGACGGTGTCGCCGATGACCGAATAGCTCATGGTCTGGGACGAGCCGATATAGCCGGCCACCAGCGTGCCCGTGTTGATGCCGATGCCGATCTTTATGACCGGCTTGTTTGCGGCCCGGCGGCTGCGGTTGAACTCCACGAGTTCGGCCCGAACGGCCAGCGCCGCGCGGACCGCCCGCGCCGGGTCGTCGTCGTGCGCGACCGGGGCGCCCCAGATCACCATAATTTCGTCCCCCATGAACTTGTCGACCGTGCCTTCGTAACGGAACACGACCGAGACGACGATTTCGAAATATTCGTTGAGCATCTGGAGCACTTCGCCGGGCGGTGTGCACTCGCTCATGGCGGTAAAGCCGCGGATGTCGACGAACATGACGGTCGCCACCCGCGAAATGCCGCCCTTCTCGACTTTGAGCTGCCCCGACACCACCATTTCGGCCAGATCGGGCGAGAGCAGCCGCTGGAAACGCTCGCGGGTCAGCCGGTCCTTTTCCAGCTTTTTGGCCACCTCGCGCCGTTCGTTGATCGTAAACTGCGCGTGGGAGCCAAAAATGACAAACAGACACAAAACGATCAGCCGCGTCCAGATATCCCGCATGTCGGCCCCGAGAACCCGGTGCAGAACGGGGCCTTCACTCGACATGAAAATAGCCACGATCGAGTCGAGCAACCAGTACACCGCGGCGATGCCGCAGCCGATCAACACCATTTGATCGGTGAAATAGACCCGATTTTTTGGTTTCTCCACCACATTTCCGCTCGTCTGATTGGCGATGCTTTGGCGCATGGGCAAGTTGAAAAATCACTATGATCCGGCGCCGGGAGCGGCCGGAAGCTGACGCGAGCCTTTAAGTTAACCGCAGATGGCTAATAGTTAGTGCCCATTCGAGATTTCATTTTTGACACTGCTCAGTTTCCGATCCGGAATTCAATCCTTTAAAGTCTACCAAAGCCCACCGAAATAGTCCAGGCGCTTCAAAAATAATCGATGATAATTATTGACAAAGTATTAAATGTATCCTAATTAGGACCTGCTGTGAGCGGGCATAGCTCAGCTGGTAGAGTACAAGCTTCCCAAGCTTGGTGTCGCGAGTTCGAATCTCGTTGCCCGCTCCAATTCTTCTCCGCCTTTCCTTTTTCTGAAGGCTGAGTGAAGTCGAACCGGCAGTAAGTGGTTCATCGTCTTAATAAAGGTTAATATAATGAATCTGTCATATTAACACTCTCAAAGACACACTCGGACTGGAAGAAAACGGGCGGACGCCCGTTTTTTGCGTTTTTGAGGACCGACCGGAAAAATGGTGAAAAAACAACAGAACCGGCCCAAACCAGGCCGTGAGTCGGGCGCCGCGGTCGCTCCGGCCGTGCAAACCGGCTTGGAGCTGATCGCCCGGCAGGTTTTTTCCATTGCCGAGCCTCTGTGTGACGCCGAAGGAATCGAACTGGTCTTCGTCGAATTTCATTCGGAACCCGCCGGCCGGGTCGTGAGGGTCTATATCGACAAGCCCGGCGGCATCACCCTGGACGACTGTGCCGCCGTCAGCCGCCAGCTCACTGATGTCCTGGATGTCAGTCTGGAGGACATGGGCGCATACAATCTCGAGGTGTCGTCTCCGGGACCCGAGCGGCCGCTCGGAAGAGTCGCGGACTTCGAGCGCTTCAAAGGAAAAAAGATAAGAGTTCAGACATCGCGGCCGCTCGACGGCCGGAAAAGTTTCACCGGTATTCTGGCGGGTTTTATGAACGGACAGGTCACCCTGATGATCGACAAGGAAACCGTCTCCATCCCGCACACCGCAATAAAAAGGGCGCGACTGATCAATCACGGAGATTAGCAATGCAGATGTCAGACATCAAACGGGTTGTTGAGCAGGTGAGCAAAGACAAGGGGATTTCACGCGATGTCCTCATCAAGGCCCTCGAGGAAGCCTTGAAATCCGCCGCCCGTAAAAAATTCGGCAACAAAATGGAGATCGAAGTCCAATACAACGAAGAAGTCGGGGAAATCGAGGTTTTTCAATTCAAGGAAGTCGCCGAGGTCATCACGGAGCCGGCCCTGGAGATCAGCCTCGAGGAGGGCCGCAAACTCGACGCGGAATGTGAAATCGGCGACAGCCTCGGCACTAAAATGGACACCTCGACTTTCGGCCGGATCGCGGCCCAGTCCGCCAAGCAGGTCATCATTCAGAAGATCAAGGATGCCGAAAAGGACGCGGTCTTCGCCAGTTTCATCAACCGCAAGGGCGAGCTGATCAACGGCATCGTCCAGCGCATCGACCGGGGCGACATCATCGTCAACCTGGGCCAGACCGAGGGGATCGTGCCGGTGCGCGAACAAGTCCCCCGCGAAGGCTACCGCCGCGGCGACCGCATCCGGGCGTTGATCCTGGAGGTCCTGCACGAAAGCCGCGGACCGCAGGTCATCTTGTCGCGGACCCATGTCGATTTTCTGATCAACCTGTTCAAAATGGAAGTGCCGGAAATAAGCGAAGGCATCGTGAAAATAATGGGCGCGGCCCGGGAACCCGGCGTGCGGTCCAAGATCGCCGTCGCCTCCAGCAACGCCGATATCGATCCGGTGGGGGCCTGCGTCGGCATGAAAGGCAGCCGCGTGCAAAACGTCGTCCAGGAACTGCGCGGAGAAAAGATCGACATCATTTCCTGGCACGTTGACCCCGCCAGATATGTGTGCAATGCTCTGGCCCCGGCGGAGATCTCGCGCGTGATCATCGACGAGGCCAACCGCACGATGGAGGTCATCGTTCCGGATGATTTTCTCTCGATCGCCATCGGCAAGCGCGGCCAGAACGTCCGTCTGGCTTCCAGGCTCGCCGGGTGGCATCTGGACGTGAAGAGCGAATCCAAATACAGTGAAGCCATGCGCAGCGGCTACGATTCTCTGCTCGCGTTGCCCGGGGTCGGTATCAGCCTGGCCGACGCCCTGTATGAAAGAGGGCTTTTCTCCGCCGAAGAAATCAGCAAGGCTACCGTGGAAGACCTGATCCAAGTCAAGGGTATCGGCGAAGACAGTGCAATAAAATTGATCGCGGCGTCAAAACAAGCTATAGAGACCGAAGTTGCTGAAGATGAATCCGCACCGGCGACCGACACCGGCGACGAGCCGGTCGCGGCGGCCGGCGATCCCGCCGATTCGGGTGAACCGGCGGCCGCCGTGGAACCGGCCGGCGATGAATGAGGTGGTGTCCGTCCATAAATGGTCTTTTTTACGCTTGGTCCCGCCGCCGGCGGGATCGCAGCGGGTTTCCGGCTGCGGCGCACATAAAGTGCGCCTCGCCCTAATTCCCGCCTTGCGGGACGGCCTTATCCAGCGAAAGACTTTACATGTATGAAGTGGACACTTGAAAGTACCCAATAAAGATCGTGGGCACGGATTAAGAAACGGCTGCCGGCGGGCGGGACCATGCGTCCGGACACCATCGCCCGCGCACGAAGGCCACTCGCATAACTGTGACTTTTAGGGGGATTGATGGCAAAGATCAGGGTATATGAACTTGCCAGGGATCTGAACATGACCAACAAGAGCCTTATCGACAAGATAAAGGACATGGATATCGACGTCGACATCAAGAGCCATATGAGTGCGCTCGAAGACGAGGCCGTGGCGCAGATCAAGGCCGGTCTCTTCGGACAGAAATCCGAAACCGTCGTCGAAACGCGGGTCAAGCCGACCGTTATCCGGCGCCGTAAGAAAACCGTTACCATCGAAGTGCCGCCCGAAATCGAAACCGCCGCAGAAGCGGCCGATGCGGAGCCGGTCGCAGCCGAAGCGGAAACGGTGGCGGCCGAAGCACACTCCCCGGCACCGGTGGAGGCTGCGGGCCTGGTGGCGGACGAAACTCCGGCGGCATCCGCGGAAGCAGAAGTCGAAACCGAAACAGAAGTAGAAGCCGAAGCAGGGGCCGAAGCCGAAGCAGAGCCGGAGGCCAAAACAGAAGCCGGACCGGAACCCCCCGCCGCGGTCACGGCGTCTGAATCGGCACCCACCCCCGCGGAACCGGATGCAGAAGTTGTGGCGAAACAGGCGACCAAGAAATCCCGGAAAAAAGATCAGGCGGCCAAGATCATCCGCATGCCGGTCGCCCCCGCAGCCAAAGAACCGGGCGCCGAACCGCCGAGGGGCAAGGCCCCGTTCCGTCCGGCGGACAAAGTCGTTGCCCTGCGGCCCGCCACGCCCGAAGACGATGCGGGCAAAGAGGCCAAGAAGAAGAAAAAGAAACGGCAGGTCGAGGAACCCGGCGCCGAAAACAAATTCTTCAAGAAGAAAATCTCGTTTCGAAAGAAAGAAGTCATCGAAGGCGCGGATCTCTATGGTGGCCGCCAGCGGCCGCGCAAGGGCAAAAAAGGCGGCAAGGCCAAGGCGAGCGGCACCGCCCAGAAAACCCAGATCACCACCGCCAAGGCCATCAAGCGGCGGGTTAAAATCGACGAGGCCATCATTCTTTCCGATCTGGCCAAACGCATGGGCATCAAAGCCTCCGAAATGATCCGGACCCTGATGGGCATGGGGGTCATGACGACGGTCAATCAAACCATCGATTTCGATACGGCCGCCCTGGTGGCCACCGAATTCGGCTACGAAGTCGAACTGGCCGCTTTCGAGGAGGAAACGTTATTGAAGGTCGAAGCAGACGATCCCACCCGACAGGTTGAACGCTCGCCGGTGGTCACGATAATGGGACATGTCGATCACGGCAAGACCTCTTTGCTCGACGTCATCCGGAAAACGAGAATAACGGACCTGGAAGCCGGCGGCATCACACAGCACATCGGCGCCTACAACGTCGCCACCCCCAAAGGCCAGGTGGCCTTTCTCGACACCCCCGGCCACGAAGCGTTTACGGCCATGCGGGCCAGGGGCGCGCAGGTGACCGACATCGTCATTCTGGTGGTCGCCGCCGATGACGGCGTCATGCCCCAGACCATCGAGGCCATCAACCACGCCCGGGCCGCCAACGTGCCGATCATCGTGGCCGTCAATAAAATCGACAAAGACAACGCCAACATCGACCGGGTGTACCGGGAGCTTGCCGAGCAGGGCTTGTCGCCCGAGGAGTGGGGCGGCGACACTATTTTCGTCAAGGTCTCGGCCAAACAGAACATCGGCATCGACGAGCTGCTCGATATGATTCTGCTGCAGTCCGAGGTCCTGGAATTGAAAGCCGATCCCGACAAACGGGCCTACGGGCACGTCGTCGAGTCGAAAATCGATCCGGGCCGCGGGGCGATCGCGACCGTGCTGGTCCAGGAAGGCACCCTGCACACCGGAGACGCCGTCGTCTGCGGCGTCTATTCGGGCAAGGTCCGCGCCATGCTCAACGACCTGGGCCAGGTGGTCGATACGGCCGGCCCGTCCATCCCGGTCGAGGTCATCGGGCTCTCCGGGGTCCCCATGGCCGGAGACGAGTTGATCGCGGTGGCAGACGAAAAAAATGCCAAGCAGATCAGCGAACACCGCATCCAGAAGCACCGCTCCAAGGAGCTGGCCAAGACCGGGCGGCTGAGCCTCGAGAAACTCTTCGAACAAATGCAGCAGGGCGAGGTCAAGGACCTGAACCTGATCCTCAAGGCCGACGTTCACGGCTCGATCGAAGCACTGGCCGATTCGCTGACCAAACTCAGCAACGAAGAGGTCAACATCAACGTCGTGCATTCCGCCACCGGAACCATTACCGAATCCGATGTGTCCCTGGCATCGGTCTCCAATGCCATCATCATCGGCTTCAGCGTCCGCCCCTCGACCAAGGTCCAGCTGATGGCCAACGAAGAAGGCGTGGACATGCGGTTCTACAACGTGATCTACGACGTAATCAAGGACATCAAGAACGCCATCGCCGGCATGATGTCCTCGACGTTCGAGGAGCGTGTGCTGGGAAGGGCCGAGGTTCGGGACACCTTTCACGTGCCGAAAATCGGAACCATTGCCGGATGCTACGTGACCGAAGGCAAGATCGAACGGGGGCGGCGCCTGCGGGTGCTGCGCGACGGCGTTGTCCAGTACGAAGGCAAAAACTCCTCGCTGCGGCGCTTTAAAGACGATGTCAAGGAAGTGCAGAGCGGATACGAATGCGGGGTCGGCGTCGAGAATTACAACGACATAAAAGTCGGCGACGTCCTGGAATGCTTTTACCTGGAAGAAATCAAACCGGAAGTGTAAACAGGCGCTCACCCTCGATCGAGGAGACCGTTCGAGGTCAAGCGCCCGGTAAGCCAAGTGAGCCGCAGATGGTCGTGGGGATCGGAATCGTCACCTTCAGGCTGCATGACTGTCGTTCTTTGAAAGCAAAACGCGGCGTCGTCAGATCGATCATCGGCCAGGTGCGCAATAAATTCAATGTCTCGGTCGCCGAAACGGGCGCAAACGATATGCACCAGCGGGCGGAAATCGGATTCGTGCTGGCGGGCAACGACCGCCAGGTCATCAACTCCAAGATCGACAAGGTTTTCAACCTGATCGATGACTTGGGCCTGGCGGAAGTCATCGACACCGAAATGGAGATCATTACCCTATAATGTCCTACTCGCGCGCCGATCGTGTCGGGGGCCTGATACAGCAGACGCTCTCCGATATCCTGCTAAAGGAAGTAAAAGACCCGCGTCTCGAACTGACGACGATCACCGATGTCAAAATGACGCGCGACCTGCGGATCGCGCGCATCTATTTTTCGACACCGGGCGGACCCGAAAAAATCGAAGCCGTTCAGCAGGGCTTCAAGAGCGCCCTGGGATTCGTCAAGCTGACGCTGGCCCGTCGGGTCGGTCTGCGGTACATGCCGGATCTCGAGTTCTATTACGACAATTCTTTCGATCACGGGGCCCACATCGAAAAACTTCTCCGGTCCCTGCGAACGCCATCATGATGGAAGCGGTTATCCGGTCCCTGACCGACAGCCGGCGCGTGGTCGTGGCGTCCCATGAAAATCCCGATGGCGATGCCGTCAGTTCGCTGCTGGCCGTCGGTCTGGCCCTTGAAAAGCAGAAGAAAGAGGTCACCTTTTTCAATGCCAGTCCGATTCCGGCGGTGTACCGCTTCCTGCCGGCGGTCGGGCGCATCACGGCCGATATCACCGCCGCGGATGGTTTCGACACCGCCGTGATCCTGGACTGCGGCGGCCTGGAACGTCTCGGGCCGGCCGCGACCCTGATCCAAAAGATACCGGTTGTCGTCAACATCGATCACCACATCACCAACACCGGTTTCGGCACGATTCGCCTCGTCGATCCGGACGCCTGCGCCACCGCGGAACTGGTGTACCGCCTTTTGGTGCGCATGAAGGCCCCCATCGGCAAAGAACTGGCCACATTGATATACACCGGAATTTTGACCGACACCGGATCGTTTCGTTTCGCCAACACCAGTTCGGCCACTTTCGCCATCTGCCTGGAAATGACACACCGGGGCGCCAACCCCCACGAAGTCGCCCGGCACGTTTACGGGACCTATTCCCTCGGCCGTATCAAACTGCTGAACCTCGCCCTGGACTCGATTGAAATAACGGGCAACGGCAAGCTCTCGATCATGACGGTGACCCGCGACATGCTGCGTCAAACCGGCACGCATCCCGAAGATGCCGACGGTCTGATTCACTATGCCCGGCGCATCGAAGACGTGCGGGTTGCCGCACTGATCCACGAGCTTCAGAATGGAAATGGCGCGTCCTCGGGCCCGGGCCGCTTTCATGTCAGCCTGCGTTCCGACGGCTCGGTCGATGTCGCCGCCGTGGCCGTTTCTTACGGCGGCGGCGGCCACCAGCGCGCGGCGGGTTTCAGCATCGAAGCCCCGCTGTTCGAGGTCAAAAAGCAACTGGTCCGCTTGGCGGAGAAACTTTAGGTCGACCCCGGCCGGGCATTATGGACGTTTCAGCCGCCAGCGGCATCATCGTTCTGGACAAACCCGCGGGCATGTCCTCGGCCAAGGCGGTGGCCGCGGTCAAGCGCCTGTTGAAAGCCCGCAAGCTCGGCCATGCCGGCACGCTCGATCCTTTCGCCACCGGCGTGCTCGTGTGCTGTCTCAACCAGGCCACGCGGCTGGCGCAATTTTTTTTACACGGCCCCAAGAAATACCACGCCGTCATGCACCTGGGGATAGAGACCGACACCCAGGATGTCACCGGCCAGGTGGTGGCCTCCACCGCGACGGCGACCCTCGATTCGGATCGCGTCGTAGCGATCGTCAGGCAGTTCGAGGGGGCCTACTGGCAGCAGCCGCCCGCCTATTCCGCCCTGAAGCTCGGTGGCGTCCCGCTGTACCGGTATGCCCGCGCGGGACATGCGATCCAAAAGCCCCCGCGGCGGGTGGAGATCGGCGCCATTCGCATCCTCGACATCGAGCTGCCCTTTGTCCGTTTCGAGGTGGATTGCTCGGCCGGGACATACATCCGCACGCTGTGCGCGGATATCGGCCGCCGGCTCGGATGCGGGGGGCACCTCAGGGAACTCCGGCGGCTGGCCAGCGGACGGTTCACCATTGCCGATGCGGTGACCCTGCCGGATCTGGAGGTCCTGACACAGGAAAACCGGGTCGCGCAGCGCATCGTTGCGATGGCCGACGCTCTGCCGGAAATTCCGGGCATCGTGGCCAACAAATCTTTGACTCACACCGTAAAACATGGCAAAGTGGTTCGAAAATGCGACGTGAGCGGAGGGGGAGCCGAAGGGGCGCAGGACCTGTTGAAAATCCTCGATGCCCGCGGAAATCTGCTGGCGATTCTAAAAATTGACGAGGGCAACGAAGCGTTTCGCTACGTCTGTGTTTTCAGCCCTGAGGCCGGCTGAAGACAACACGGGCCTGCGACCGGAGAGATAAGGGGACAAGGGGCAGCAAAGATTTGAGCGCAGCCGCCATTTTAAAAAAGGAGGAGTAAAGAAAGTGGTCTTCACAACGGAAGAGAAAAAAGAACTGATCGACAAATTCAAGTTACACGAAGGCGACACGGGATCGCCCGAGGTCCAGGTCGGGCTGTTGACCCACCGGATTTCCTATTTGACCGAGCATCTCAAGCTGCACAAGAAAGACCACCACTCCCGCAGGGGGCTGCTGATGCTGGTCGGCCGGCGCCGCCGGCTTCTGAACTATGTCAAAAACAAGGATGTCGGCCGGTATCGCGCCATTATCGAAACCCTCGGGTTGAAGCGCTGAAGCCTGTTGGCGTCCGTTACGAAACTCACATGGGGTGCGGTGCGAGCCGGACCGTGAGTTTTTACTCCCTTTGTCCGCCGTTCGCGAAGAATTCGCCCGTTTAAGCGACCTTTCGAGCGATTGCAGAAGGGTAAGTCGCTTATTTTTAGGAGAAAAAAATGGAACTATCTTTAGAGGCCCAACTAGGGGCGAAAACACTGACCATTCAAACCGGCAAGCTCGCCAAGCAGGCTTCCGGCGCCGTGTTGGTCCGCTACGGTGAGACGACGGTGCTGGTGACGGTCGTTTCGACACCCGAGGAGAGACCGGTGGATTTCCTGCCCCTGACGGTCGAGTACCAGGAAAAGATCTACGCCGCCGGCCGGATCCCCGGCAACTATTTCCGGCGTGAAATCGGTCGCCCCAGCGAAAAAGAAACGCTGACGGCGCGCCTGATCGACCGGCCCATCCGCCCGCTTTTCCCCAAGGGCTACCGCAACGAGACCCAGATCATCGCCATGGTGCTGTCGATGGACCAGGAAAACGATGCCGATACCCTGGCCATGATCGGCGCCTCCGCGGCCCTTGGAATATCCGAAATTCCATTTGCCGGCCCGATCGCCAGCGTGCGGGTGGCGCGCTTGGACGGCCGGCTGGTGATCAATCCGACCCTCGCCGAACTCGAAGGCGCGGACCTGAATATCATCGTGGCCGGCTCCAAGACCGGCATCGTCATGGTGGAAGGCAGCGGCCGCAACGTCAGCGAGGCGGACCTGCTCGATGCCATCTACTTCGCGCATGCCGAAATGCAGCCGATCATCACGCTGCAGGAAAAAATGAAGGCCGACGCCGGGGTCGAGAAACGCATTTTTCTTCCGGTGGAAAAGGATCCGGCACTGGTCGAGCGCATCGAATCCGAGCTGCGGAAGCAGATCGAGACCGCGATTGTCATTCCCGAAAAAACCAACCGCAGCAAAGCCCTGCGGGAGGTCAAAGACAATTATCTCGCCCTGCTGGGTGAGACTTACGCGGATCGGCGCGGAGAAATTTCCGAGATCATCAGCGACTTGAAGAAAAGCGTCTGCCGGGACCTGGTATTGAAAGCCAACCGGCGCATCGACGGCCGAAAGTTCGATGAAGTCCGCCCGATCACCTGCGAGGTCGGCGTTTTACCGCGCCCGCACGGCAGCGCCCTGTTCACGCGCGGCGAAACCCAGGTGCTGGGGGTGCTGACCCTCGGATCGGGGCAGGACGAACAACGGGTGGAAACGCTGAGCGGCGATGAATTCCGGCCGTTTATGCTGCACTACAACTTCCCGCCCTTTTCGGTCGGGGAAGCGCGACGCCTGGGCGGCCCCTCGCGGCGCGACATCGGACACGGCGGCCTCTCGACCCGCGCCCTGGAAAAAGTCCTGCCGGACAAGCAGGATTTCGACTACACGATCCGGATCGTATCCGAGGTACTCGAAAGCAACGGCTCGTCCTCCATGGCCACCGTCTGCGCCGGCACCCTGGCCATGATGGACGGCGGCGTGCCCATCAAGGCCCCGGTGGCGGGGATCGCCATGGGGCTTGTCAAAGGTGAGGACAAGGTGGTGGTGCTCTCCGATATCCTCGGCGACGAAGACCACACCGGCGACATGGACTTCAAGGTGGCGGGAACCAAAGACGGCATCACCGCCGTTCAGATGGACATCAAAATCCGCGAACTGTCACGGGACATCATGCTCAAGGCCCTCGAACAGGCGCGGGCCGGCCGTCTGCACATTCTCGACCGGATGCTGGCCACCCTCCGCGAGTCGCGCACGGAAATCTCCCAGTACGCCCCCAAAGTGCTGACGATCAAAATCAACCCGGACAAGATCCGCGAAATCATCGGCCCGGGTGGAAAAACCGTGCGCTTGATCCAGAGTGAAACCAACACGCGGATCGAGATCGACGACTCGGGCATCGTCAAAATTGCGGCCTACTCATCGGAAGAAGGTGAAAAGGCCAAGAAAATGGTCGATGCCATCACCATGGATCCCGAAATCGGGGCGATCTACGAGGGCACGGTGGTCAAGATCACCGATTTCGGCGCCTTCGTTCAGCTGTCTCCCGGCACGGACGGCCTGGTCCACATCTCCCAATTGGCCAATCACCGGGTCACCAATGTCTCGGATGTCGTCAAGGAAGGCCAGAAGCTGAAGGTCAAGGTCCTTGAAATCAGTCGCGACGGCAAAATCCGCTTGAGCCACAAAGCGCTGCTGGAAAACGAATGACGCCGTCTGCCGTCAATAAAACCACCCTGCCGAACGGCGTGCGGATCCTGACCAACACCATGCCGTTCGTGCGCAGCGTTTCCATGGGCGTGTGGGTCAACGTGGGGGCCCGGGACGAGTCCGCTTCCGAAAACGGCCTGTCCCATCTGATCGAGCACATGATCTTCAAGGGCACCCGCAAGCGCACGGCCTACCAGATCGCCAAGGAGTTCGATGCCATCGGCGGACACACCAACGCCTTCACCAGTTACGAGAACACCTGCTACCATGCGCGCGTCATGGATGCGCATCTCGAAACGATGGTGGACATTCTGGCCGACATTTTCCTGAACTCCGAATTCGCCGAAGAGGAAGTCGCCAAGGAGCGGCCGGTCATCTTTCAGGAGATCGGTATGGTCGAGGACAGCCCGGAAGAATACATTCACGTTCTTTCGGGCAGCGCTTTCTGGGGTGACAACCCGCTGGGGCGCCCCATCATTGGCACCCCGGAAAACATCCGCGCCTTCACATCCGAAAAAACAAAGGCGTTCTTCCATCAGTTCTACCAGCCCAGCCAGATTGTCGTGGCGGTGGCCGGCAACGTCAGCCATGAAAAAATCGTCGCCCTGGCCGGACCGGCATTTTCCACCATTAAAACCGGTCCTGTATTCCCGGCCCGGCAGACGCCGGCCGGCTGCCCGCAGGTCAAACTGCACCAGCGAAGCCTGGAGCAGGTCCATGTCTGCCTGGCCACGCACGGGGTTTCGATCAGCGATCCGAAACGCTATGCTTTTTCACTGCTGAACACGATTTTCGGCGGCAACATGAGTTCGCGGCTCTTTCAGAAGATAAGAGAGCACCGCGGACTCGCCTACGCGGTCTACTCTTTCATCTCCTCCTACGAGGACACCGGCCTGTTCGGCGCCTATGTCGGTGTGCAACCGGACAAGGTGCGCGAAACCGTGGGCCTGATCGTGGAAGAAATGCGCACGCTCAGCACACACCCGGTTGAAGAAGGCGAATTGAACGACGCCAAGAACTTCACCAAGGGCAACCTGCTGCTGGCCGCGGAAAGCGTCGACAACCAGATGGTCCGCCTGGCCCAGAACGAAATCAACTTCGGGCGCAGCGTGCCGATAGAAGAAATCATCGCACAGGTCGATGCGATCACGACCGCGGACATCGCCGATCTGGCCGCGGAGCTGTTTCGAAAAGACCGCCTGGCCCTGACCGCCCTCGGCCCCTTGAACGGCAGCGCGTCCTTCGAGGATTTGCTGCGGGCCTGACATGACTCTTCCCCCATTCAGCGACGCCATGAACCACAGGCGATGAGCGAGCAGCCGGAAATCAGGTTCCGCCGCCTGCGGCCATCGAAAGACGCCGATATCCCGCTGCCGCGGTATATGACGTCCGGTGCCGCGGGAATGGACCTCGCCGTCGCCCTGGACTCCCCGCTGGTCCTCGCGCCCGGCGACATTACCCTGCTGCCCACCGGCCTGGCAATGGCCCTGCCCGCGGGCTACGAAGCCCAGATCAGGCCCCGCAGCGGTCTGGCTGTCCGCCACGGCATCGGTCTGATCAACGCCCCGGGCACGATCGACGCCGACTACCGCGGCGAAATCAAGATCGCGGCCATCAACTTCGGCAAATCGCCCTACACCTTCAGGCGCGGCGACCGGGTGGCGCAGATGATTATCCATTCGGTCTGCCAGGCCCGGATCACGATCGTCGAATCACTCGAAGCTACCGACCGCAACCACGGCGGATTCGGACACACCGGAAAATGATGATCGGTCGCCCTGATGCCCGCTGACGAATTTTCCACCCCCGCCGAGCCCTCCTACAAGCTGGCCGTCTGCGTGCTGGCCAGCGGCAGCAAGGGCAATGCCATCTACATTTCCGACGGGCACACCGCCATCTTGATCGATGCGGGTCTTTCCGGCATCCAGATCGAACACCGGCTCAGATCGCGCGGCCTGGCACCGGAGAAGCTCCAGGCCATCGTCGTCTCCCACGAACACGCCGATCACATCCACGGCGTCGGAGTGCTGTCGCGCCGCTACCGCCTGCCGGTCTACCTGAGCCGCCAAACGGCTGAGGCCGCCAAACGGATCGGCCGCCTCCACTGCGCGAAAACCTTCGAATGCGGCGCCCCGTTTGCCATCGGCAACCTCGACATCCGCCCCTTTTCCCTTTCCCACGATGCCACAGACCCGGCCGGATTCACCATCCAGACCAACGGCGTTAAAATCGGTCTCGCGACCGATCTGGGGGTCGCGACCGCCATGGTCACGGAGCACCTGAAGGGCTGCCGGGCCTTGGTCCTGGAAGCCAATCACGATCCGCGTATGTTAATCGACGGGCCCTACCCCTGGCCGTTGAAGCAGAGGATCCAGAGCCGTCTGGGGCACCTCTCGAACGCCGATTCCCGGCAGCTGCTGTGCAACGTCGCCCACGCCGGCCTCGAACACGTCTTTCTGGCCCACCTCAGTGAAACCAACAACACGCCGGCCACGGCCTTAAACGCCATCGCCCCGGCCCTGACCGGCACCCGTACCCGCTTCGAGGTCGCCGTCCAGGACCGCTGCACCGAAATCGTCTGTTTGCGGTGAAGACAAACCGGTGATCGTCACCCTGCCCCATCCCATTCACGGTATCATTATTATTATGAACATGTAATTCGCAATGACGGCGACTTGAACCTCATTCGGGAGTACATTGCCAATAATCCGGCTCGATGGGCTGTGGACCGGGAAAACCCCGCGAACGAATACGAAATGGATCGCGTCATGAAGTGGACCGCAGAAGCAGAAGATTTACTGAAAAAAGTACCCTTCTTCGTCCGAAAAAAAGTTCGGGCACGGGTTGAAAAGGAAGCCCGGGAGGCCGGGAAACCCGTTGTGTCGCCAGCAGAGGTCAAGGCCACCCAGAAACGGTTTCTGGCCGGTCAGCAAGCGGACATTCAAGGGTACCGGATCGAGACCTGCTTTGGCCCCAGCGGCTGTCCGAACCGCGCCGTGGTGGGGAATCAACTGATGGCCCGGATCGAAACGTACCTGCAGGAAGCGGATCTTCTCGGTTTTTTGAAGCAGTCGGTGACTGGCGACCTCAAATACCACCATGAGTTCCGGGTCGGTCTGGCGGATTGCCCCAATGCCTGTTCGCAGCCCCAGATCAAAGACATAGGCATCATCGGGGCCGCGGTCCCCGAAATCGGCGCAGCGGCCTGCACGATGTGCGCGGCCTGTGTCGCGGCCTGCAGTGAAGAGGCTGTCGCTCTCACGGAAGAAGGGCCGGCCCCTAAAATCGATTACCGGCGGTGTCTTAACTGCGGCCGGTGTGTCGCCGTGTGCCCATCGGGCACCCTTCGAAGCGCCTGCCGGGGTTTCCGGGTCCAGCTGGCCGGAAAACTCGGCCGCCACCCGCGCCTGGCCCGCGAGCTGCCGGGACTATACACCGAAGAGGAGGTGCTGCAAATTGTCGCCGACTGCCTGAGCCTCTACAAGCAGCGGAGCACCGGCGGCCGCCGCTTTGCCGAAATCTTCGCCGCCGATGACTTCGATGCGCTCTGCCGGAAGTATCCCGGCAAAGAAGGCGTCTGTAAATGATGATCCCACCGGAGGGGCAGATCGCGTGCCGGCCCATTTAATCGGGTCTCCCACGGTTGATTCGGCTATAGTTTAACATAGGTTCAACGGTTCAGGGTTCAACGTTCTGGGTTGAAAAGCCCTTAAATTGCTCATATCTGAAAAATTATAGCTTTATGGTGTTTAAAAAAACCGTTGCGCCCAATGGATTAATGCGGTCAATCCAAGTAGTGGTGGATAAAGCTCCGGAAATCTGCACCATATAACCATTGAACCCTATACCTGGAACCGATCAGTTTAGGTTTAAAATAGAGATTCTGGCAAGGACAGAGGCAGGAGACTGTATTGTAATACGCCGACGACCGATAACACAGCCAGAATCTTTATCTTAAAGTCTTTACCAGGGCCAGAGCGCCGCCAGGTAGTCCAGGCTCGGATCGAGGGCCTCTTCGGTGTGCGGTTCGAGAGTGATGACCGGCGGGGTATCACACAGAGTTTTCAAACGCCTGAAAAGGTAAGGAAAATCGATCTTCCCCCGGCCCAGGGCGAGGTGTTCATCACGCAGCCCGTGATTGTCGTGCAGATGCACCTGGCCGATATGCGGTCCCAGCGCGTCGAGCCACTTTACCAGGGAGGCCTGCCCGAATGCCGCCTGGTGACCGGTGTCCAGGCAGAAGCCCACCCCCA
>JBAPSB010000091.1:0-5088 GCA_049281435.1 Desulfobacterales bacterium | reverse complement strand
ATCCTCGACGAACCCACGGCCGGCATGTCGCCCGAGGAAACGGGAGCCAGCCTGGCCCTTTTGAAGCGCCTGTGCGCCGATCACGGCCTGACCGTATTGTTCTGCGAGCACGACATGGGCATGGTGTTTTCCTTTGCGCACGAGATCATGGTCATGCAGCAGGGACACACCATCGTTCAAAGCACGCCGGCGGAAGTGCGCGGCGATCCGCGGGTCCAGGCGGCGTACCTCGGAGGGGCGCAAGAATGCTCCACGTAGACGGCATCCACTCCTATTACGGATTGAGCCACATTCTCTTCGGGGTGTCCCTGGAGGTTGCCGCCGGCGAAATCGTCTGCCTGCTCGGCCGCAACGGGGCCGGCAAAAGCACGACCATGAAAAGCATCATGGGCATCGTCCCGCCGCGCCGGGGCCGCATCGAGTTCAAGGGCGTCACCTGCACCGGCCAAAAGCCCTACCTGATGGCGCGCAGCGGCATCGGCTACGTTCCCGACGACCGGCGCGTCTTTGCCGACCTGACGGTGGGCGAAAACCTGGAAATTGCCGCGCGACCGAATGATGGCGCCGATGCCTGGACCAAGGACCGGGTCTACGATTTCTTCCCGGCGCTGCGTCGCATCGATGCGCGCCGGGCGGGTTTTCTGAGCGGCGGCGAGCAGCAGATGCTCACCATCGGACGGGCGCTGATGACCAACCCCGACCTTATCCTGCTCGACGAGCCGACCGAAGGCCTGGCGCCGCTGATCGTCACCCTGCTCGAAGAACAGATCCTGCGGCTGAAGGAAAGCGGACTGACGGTGCTGCTGGCCGAGCAGAACCAGGCCGTGGCCCTGCGCCTGGCCGACCGCGGCTACGTCATCGACAACGGCACCATCCGCTACCACGGCACGCGCCGCGACCTGGCGGAAAACGAAGAGGTCCGCCGCAAGTATTTGTGCGTTTGACCCCGTCGTGAGTCGATGAATTTACGGACTTCACGCCTGTCAAAATATTTCATTTCACAGTGACATTACGACACCATAGCATGAAAGATCATGACAGACTATCATGCCCGAGACATTTGGGGGAAGGATCAGGGCATGATCGCCTTATCGTTTCAGTTGCCGGTCGACATCCTGCCCTATGGCTCAATTCGACGGACCCACTCAATCTTGTCGTAGTGCCGGTCATATGAATAAACTTCCTTTATTTTCAGCTCCCTTAAAATGGATGCATTGTACGCATCGATGTAATCGATGTTTTTATCGTCGTATAGAATGAGGGCATTGAGGATAAGATCCTTCTGCGGGCAAAATAAAAAAGGAGTAATCAGGATCTTCTCCACCATTTCCCGTACCTCTTTCCTGGGGCGCTCATAGTAGGACTCCAGTACCCAGATTATTTCGGCGATGACCATTTCGGTGGTAAACAATGTTTCGTTATTTGCTGCCGCTTCTCGGAATAGATGCTCGCACACATCAGCTTTTTCAGGGATGTCATTTGTCAGAAACCGAATGAAGATGTTCGTGTCGATAAATTTCATTCGTCGCCCTCGATTATCTTTCTCGCCCTGCTCTTAATCGTTTTTTTCCTGATTTTTTCAAAATCAACCGGCCTTTCTTCTGTTTTGACACGCCCCCTCAGTTCGAAAATGCTCCCTTTAAGGGGTCGCAGAATTACTTTGTCGTTTTCGACTTGATAGAGGATTTTATCGTCGGTTTCGAGTTTGAGAAAAGCCCTTATTTCCTTCGGAATGGTCGTTTGACCTTTTTTTGTGAGCGTTGACACAGCCATTTAACTTTTCCTTACGTTAGGGTATTTTGCTTACAATATACTGTTTGGATTGTCTATGTCAAGTTTGCTGCCGCCACACGACAGGTGAGATGCGAATGCCGGGGTTCCGGGCCTTGGAGGCATCCTGACCCTTCAACTCCGCTGTAATTATCGGGTCAAAACCCTATTGACAATCACATCTGAATCATTGTTGATGACACATAGGAAACAAACCATTTTAACCATGAACCGCGGGGGTGTCCGCGCGGGGCGACGTAGTACTTATCCGTAAATAAACCCCGCTTTAGTACTTGAATGATCGGGGATTGGGCCTCTTATCAAAAAAGGATCATTTAACATGATGTCCCAAGAGGATCAAAAAATTTTCAGAGAGTTCAAGACACGTATTAAAGGGCGGTATTCAGAGGCGCGTATCTGGGCCTTCGGCTCTCGAGCCAGAGGTGAAGCAACATGGGATTCCGATTTTGATGTGTTCATTGTTTTAAACGAAGTCGACCGGAAAGCAGACCGCTATATACGCGATATGGCCTGGGAAGTCGGTTTTGCCAACGAGCGCGTCATTACGACTATTGGGATTGATAATGAACAGTTCGAAAATGGTCCCATGTCCGAAAGCAGCATTGTCAGGAACATTTTGCGAGAAGGGATCAGGGCATGATGACCGCAAATATCAAGGCCCTGGTCGCTTACCGACTCGAACAGGCCGATGAATCCCTTGAGGCGGCAAGGACATTGCTGAATAAAAAGCTCATCAGACCTTGTGTGAATCGGGCATACTATGCCATGTTCTATGCGGTACTGGCGCTTCTCGTGCCGGGAAAGAAAGAAACTTCGAAGCATAGCGGTGCAATCGCCCTTTTCGATAGGGATTTTGTCAAGCAGGGTATTTTCTCAAAAGATTTTTCCCGATGGCTGCACGATGCCTTTGATTTGCGACAACGCTCTGATTATGCTGCAGAATTTCATGCTTTACCGGAAGAAGCCAAGGTAACATTGACCAATGCCGAGTCGTTTGTGGCCGAGGTAAAAAAATTCCTGTTAAAGGAAGAGTCTTAACCGCTGAACCCCGCAACCCAGGAGGTGACACATGGCCGAGCGTTCCCTGCTGTCCGCACTGCGGTTTTTCCGTCCCAAGGGGGCCGCCCACGGCTGCCGCGAGGAAAAGTCCGCCGACAACTGGACCGAGACGCGCTGCGGCCAGCGGGAGTGGGAGGAGCTGTATCGCCGGCGCTGGCAGTATGACAAGAAAGTCCGCTCCACGCACGGCGTCAACTGCACCGGCTCCTGCTCCTGGGATGTCTATGTCAAAAACGGGATCCTGGTCTGGGAAACCCAGCGCACCGATTACCCGGAGTGCGGTGCGGGATACCCCAACCACGAACCGCGGGGGTGCCCGCGCGGGGCGACTTACTCGTGGTACACCTACAGCCCGGTGCGCTTCAAATACCCGCTGGTCAGGTCCAGCCTGATGGAGATGTGGCAGGCGGCCCTGCGCCGGCAAAAAGACCCGGTCGCCGCCTGGGACAGCATCGTCACCGACGATGAAAAACGCCGCCGGTACCAGAAAGACCGCGGGAAAGGCGGCTTCGTGCGGGCCTCCTGGGATCAGGTCGCCACGATGATCGCCGCATCTTTGATTCACACCATCAAGGTCTACGGTCCCGACCGGATTTTCGGCTTCACGCCGATTCCGGCTATGTCGATGGTCTGTTATGCCTCCGGCGCCCGCTTCCTCTCCCTGATCGGCGGCGCGATGATCAGTTTTTACGACTGGTACTGCGACCTGCCGCCGGCCTCGCCCCAGATCTGGGGCGAGCAGACCGACGTCCCCGAAAGCGCCGACTGGTACGAATCCACCTATCTTATCGTCTGGGGCACCAATCTGCCCATGACCCGCACGCCGGATGCGCACTTTTACACCGAGGCCAGGTACCGGGGCGCCCGGGTGGCCGCGGTGGCGCCCGATTACGCCGAGTACGTCAAGTTCGCCGATACCTGGCTGCCCGCCAAAGCCGGCACGGACGCGGCCCTGGCGATGGCCATGACCCACGTCATCTTAAAGGAATTTTATGTCGACCGCCAGGTACCCTATTTTTACGAGTATGCCAGGGCCTACACCGATCTGCCGTTCGTCGTCGTGCTCCAGGCCAAAGGCGACACCCACGTCCCCGGCCGATTCATGCGGGCCTCGGACCTGGGCCTCGACATCAACAATGCCGAGTGGAAGACGGTCGTCTACGATGCGGCCAGCCGCTGCTTCTGGGTCCCCAACGGCAGCATCGGGTTCCGGTGGGGCGAGGAAGGGCGCTGGAACCTGAAGCTGGAGGAAGACGGGCGGCGCATCGAGCCGCTGCTCAGCTTCGCGGCCGAGCCGGACCGGTGGCTCGCAGTGTCGTTTCCGGTTTTCGAATCCGCCGCGGCCGCGACCAAAACGGGCCTCGTGCCGGTTAAAACCGTTGCGACAGCGGCCGGCGATTTGATTGTCACCACCGTCTTCGATCTGATGGCCGCCCAGCTGGGCGTTTTGCCGAAAGAGGCGCCCGAGACCGGTGCGGACTATCCCCGGGGCTATGAGGATCCGGCGTCCTACACGCCGGCCTGGCAGGAAGCCATCACCGGCGTGCCGGCGGCCGATGTCATCCGCGTGGCGCGCGAGTTTGCCGACAACGCCGCCAAAACCCGCGGCAAGTCCATGATCTTCCTGGGGGCCGGCACCAACCACTGGTACCACAGCGACATGATTTACCGCACGATCATCGGCCTGACGACCCTGTGCGGCTGCCAGGGGGTCAACGGCGGCGGCTGGGCCCACTACGTGGGGCAGGAAAAGGTCAGGCCCCAGGCGGCGTGGTCCCAGATCGCCTTCGGCCTGGACTGGCGCCGGCCGCCCCGGCAGCAAAACGGCACCTCCTTTTACTACTTCGCCACCGACCAGTGGCGTTACGACACCCTGCGGCCCCAGGCCATCCTCTCCCCCCTGGGCGACGCGGCCCCGGCAAGCCACATGGCCGATTACAACGTCATCGCCGCGCGCCTGGGCTGGCTGCCGTCCTACCCGCAGTTCGACCGCAATCCGATCGAGGTGGTGCGCGAGGCCGTCGCGCAGGGGGCCGCCACGGATGAAGAGATCATCGCCTATGCCGTGGCGCAGCTCAAAAGCGGCCAATTGCGGTTTGCGGTCGAGGACCCGGACAACCCCCTCAACTTTCCGCGGGTCCTTTTTTTGTGGCGCGCCAACCTGCTGGGCGCCAGCGGCAAGGGGCACGAGTATTTCCTCAAGCATCTGCTGGGGGCCGAAAACGCGGTCTTTAACAC
>JBAPSB010000090.1:0-7088 GCA_049281435.1 Desulfobacterales bacterium | reverse complement strand
TGGCGGCCCTGCCGGGTTACCGCGCCTTCAGCGTCGCACGCCGCGGCCTGGGGGGCGGCGCCGGAAAGCCGGTGGAATTCGTGTTGGGTGGAAGCGATTATGAAGAACTGGCCCGGTGGCGCGACCTGCTGATCGCCCGCGCCGACGAAAACAAGGGGCTTTCCAACCTGGAAAGCGATTACAAGGAGACCAAGCCGCAGCTGGAGATCGTCATCGACAAGGACCGCGCCGCCGATTTGGGGGTGAGTATCGCCCAGATCGGCCGAACCCTGGAAACCCTGCTCGGTTTTCGGCAGGTGACCACCTACATCGAGCGCGGTGAAGAATACGATGTCATCCTGGAGGGAAAAGACGCTCAAAAGCGCACCCCCACCGATATCCGCAATATCTATGTCCGCTCGGAAACCGGCGGTGAGCTGGTCCCGCTCTCCAGCCTGATTTCCCTGCGGGAATTTGCGGATTCGGCAGCCAAGAACCGGTTCAACCGCCTCCGGTCCATCACCCTGAGCGCCACCCTCGAAGACGGATATTCACTCGGAGAAGCGCTCGCGTATATGGAAAACATTTCCCGGGAGGAACTGGGGAACACACCGGTCATCAACTACAAGGGGCAATCCCGTGAATTCGTGGACGCCTCGGGGGCGCTTTTCTATGCTTTCGGCCTATCCTTGTTGATCGTCTTCTTGGTGCTGGCCGCGCAGTTCGAAAGCTTCGTGCACCCCATCACGATTATGCTCACGGTGCCGCTGGCGGTTGCCGGAGCCCTCGGCGGTCTCTATCTGTTCGGAAGCTCTCTCAATGTCTACAGTCAGGTCGGCATCCTGGTGCTCATCGGGCTGGCGGCCAAAAACGGCATCTTGATCGTCGAGTTTGCCAACCAGCTGCGCAATCAGGGAAAATCTGTCGCAGAAGCGATACTGGAATCCGCACGCACGCGCCTGCGCCCCGTGCTGATGACCTCGGTGTCTACCGCCATCGGTGCCGTTCCTCTGGTCCTTGCAACCGGTGCCGGAGCTGAAAGCCGGTTCACCATCGGAGTGGTCATCATCTCCGGGGTGGTGCTGTCCACCGTCCTGACCCTCTTTCTGGTACCGCTGGCCTATTCGCTTCTGGCCCGGTTCACCTCGGCATCCAACCGTATCGAACGCGAAATCGAAGCCCTCGAGCGGGGCCTGGCGAATTGACCGTTTGGAAATAAAACTCTATGTAAGCCGATCGTATTTTTTTGTCGGGCTTTGCTGAAGCAGGAGTGCTATTGGGGCGCAAGACATTTCTCATCGACCAGGTCGTTCCGACCGAACGCACCGCCCACGTGGCCTAAACCAACACCGCCATGGGCGTTGTTACCGTGCTCTTCGGTTTCCTGGGGATCATGGCCCAGGTTTACGGCATTGGACCGCTGATCGTGATCCTGATTCTGCCCGGGCTCACAGGGACCGTCGCCAGTTACTTCGTACCGGAAAAGCAGTCCTGACGCTCCCATCCGAAATCGAGTCGACCGACCACCGTGTAAGGTGCATCCGCATGCAGCGCCAACAATACCCCGCCGCCGGAAGAGACCCCCGTGCCGGCGATGTCGGCAATAGTCACGAAGTGGGTAACCAGGATAATCAACTCACCCTTTATCGGCTGTTGCGAGATGAAGTCATTCAACGCTCTGAGGTTGGGCTCACGGTCCTGGACCCGCTCGTAGTATGAATTCAATCCAGCCAGTTCCTGCACCGGTCCAAGGTTCAAAAGCCTTGCCGTCTCGATACATCGACACCACTGGCTGGAATATACCCGCGCCGACGTGACCCCATTATTGCGCAGCCACTCGCCGATACTGCGGGCCTGATCCCGACCGGTATCGTCGAGATTGCGCTGTGTTGCACAGTCGCCGATTTTGACGTTGGGCGGATCGCCGCTTCCGGGTGCTCGTGCGTGGCGGATCATCAGAATATGCCCGCCGGCTTTCAGCCTGTCGGCGAACTCGTCCTGTTCGGCCGCTGAAGCGACAGCCGGCATTGCACATGATAACGTCAGTGAGATGAGGACCGATGCCCATGCGCATTTATGCGATAATCGAAAAATACGGCCGGCTTTGGGTGATATCAGGCGATTACCGGTGTGAAAGTCCACTACATCCTGAGATGGTGATAGTATTTTCCCCATGACATTCACCTCATCCGCTCGTATTGCTCAATTAATATCTCGTGCCAATGTTTACGGTTAGAATTTATTGAATCTTTTATCATTCGGCGTTAATAAACAGCAAAAAGGTCACAAACAAACGATCTTGAATTAACTTTACGTAGCCTCGGCAAAGCAGACGCAGTTTACAGGAAAGGCGACTGCGCAAGAGGTGACGGATCGGAGGGCAAGATGAAAATCAATCTGAAGTGTTTCGCCAACCTCGCCGACCAGTATGCGTGCGATCACGAAGTTACCACGACGATTAACATTGACGGTGAAACAACCGTGGACAAGGTGATGAGTGAGTCCGGTATTTCAAAAAATGACGTGAAAATTGTGTTTGTAAATGGAAAAATCTCCGGTTTGGAGCAAACACTCAATGATGGTGACAATGTCACCTTGGTGCCGGCGACCGGCGGCATGTAACGACCTTTACCTCAAAGCTGATGGGGTCGAACACCAGGTGCATGCCGAGGTTTTCGAAAAACCGGGCGGAGCCGTAAATAACATTCCAGCGAGTCCGGTCGATGTCGAAATGCGCCTCGGCCGCCAGGCCGCCGCCTTCTTTTTTCGTAACGGTGGCCTCAAATGTCAGGTCGGCCTTGACGCCCCTGAGGTCGAGGGTCGCCTTGAGCTCATAGTTCGGCATACTTAGGAAGGGCGTTTTCACCGAACGGCCCTCGATAATGGTCAACACCGCAGACGGGAACATCTTGACGAAGAAGAAGTCGTCGGACTTGAGATGGGAGGTCAATACCGGGTGGAGTTCGTCGCCTCTGAGATTCAGGTTGTCGATCGTGTCCATGTCGATCTCAAAAACGCCGGTGATGATGGAGTTTTTTACTTCCAACTGTCCTTTCTTTAACCCCACCGTCCCGAAATGCTTGCTGTTCGGATTTCGGCCGGACCACTCGATGACGCTCTGGTCGGTCTCGACGATGTAATGCCCGTCTTCCAGCCGCAGAACGGTTTCCGGGTCAGCCATGTCCGGCTGGTCGCCTTGCAGTTCAAACCCCCGCTCTCGCCACGCTTTGAGCCCGCCGCTCAACACACTGACATTGAGATAGCCCTCGCGCTGCAGTTTTTCGGCGGCCGTCAAGGCGTCCCTGGAACGGCCGCTCGACCCGTACAGAATGATCTCGGTTTTTTTACCGTCCGCAATCGCTTTCACCTGCTCGAGGAAGGACACCTCGAAGACGCAGGCACTGCACGCACCCGGCAGGTGCACCCTTTCGAAGTGGCTGCCGGTCAGGGTATCGATCAGCAGGAGAGGTTCTTTGTTTTTTATCCGCTCCATCAGTTCCTCCGACGCGAGGAACTTGTATTTTTTGTTTTCGGTCATGTTTTTCGCCTCTCCTTAAATCTGACACTCAGGTTTCATGAAAAAATTTCAGAATAATGATGAATCACCCTCCTATCGGAATATCGTAATAGTTTTTTACTATCATACGGCTTAGATTTTTCCATCATTGATAATCTCCTCAGGATGCGCATAATTCTGCTCAACAAATTAGTTTTTCTCGCAATAAATCTCATCGAACATCGATTCGCTTAGCAAATTAGACCAGGGGGCGCAACCATGAAAAAAATAAAATTTGCAGTCGTAGGGTTGCTGGGTGTGGTTTTGCTCAATCAACCGCTGGTTATCAGAGCAGCGGAGATAGCCGATATCAAATTCGAGAAACAATACAATGCTCCGGAGACCGGACTGGAACTGAAGGGGGTGGGACTCCTGCGATACCTCGGCTTGTTTAATGTATACGCAGGTGCTTTTTACCTTGAAAAAGGCGCATCCATAAACGACGCTCTAACGGACAGAGCAAAGAGGTTAGAGGTCGAGTACTTGAGAGCTTTCAAGGGTGAGGACTTTGGTCCGGCAACGGTAGAGATGATGGAAAAAAACGTCGACAAAGCAACCATGGAGAGGCTCCGACAGCAAATAAACTATCATAATTCACTGTACGAGGACGTTGGGCCCGGTGACCGCTACGCATTGACCTATATTCCCGGCCGGGGAACCGAGCTGGCGCTGAACGGTGAGCCCAAAGGCGTAATCGAGGGTGCCGATTTTGCGACCGCATTGTTTTCCATCTGGATCGGGCAAGAGCCGATAGACAAATCATTCAAACAACAGATTATGGGATTGTGATGACTGGCACAGAAGGAAATAGGGTCCCTTTTTTCAGAAAATTGACCTACTCTCTACCGGCTTTCTCCCTGGCGGTGGTTGGCATACCGGTTTATGTCTACCTGCCCAAGTTTTACACCGATGTGGTGGGCATCGACATCGTCGTGTTGGGCTATATCCTTCTGAGCGTTCGCATTTTCGATGCCCTGACCGATCCGGCCATCGGCACCATATCCGATCGCACCCATACCCGTTTTGGTCGCAGGCGTCCTTATGTTGCTTTGGGTGCCGTTTGTCTCGCCCTGACGATGATCTTTTTGTTTAACCCGCCCGAGGCTTCACCGGCATTTGAGACGGTGTGGTTCACCGTGTTCATATATGCCCTGTTCCTGTTCTGGACGGTGGTGGTGGTGCCCTATGAGTCGTTAGGTCCGGAAATAACCTTCGACTACAATGACCGCATCGCCCTTTTTGCCATGCGGGACGGATTTTTAATTGCCGGAACACTCGCCGCTGCGAGTTCTCCAGCACTGGTACAGTGGCTCTTCAGCCTCTCGAACGATGCCAGCGGAGAAAGGGTAAAGTTTTTCTGGATTTCGATTCTGTATGCCCCCTTGATCGTTGCAACATGCTGGTGGTGTGTCCTGACCGTTAAGGAACTGCCCCGAAGAGAGCGGAAGGCCCACGTCAATCTCTGGCAGGGGCTGCGCCAGGTGACCAGAAACCGCCCTTTTTTAATTCTGCTGGCGGCCTACACCATCAGTGCCGTCGGCAACAATTTGCCGGCAACCTTGATCCTGTACTACGTTCAGTACGTACTTCAATCCGATCTTGCCGATCTCTTCCTGCTGATTTACTTCGCTTCCGGGATTTTATTTCTGCCGGCTTGGATCCAGATTTCGCGTAAAACCGGAAAGAAGTTCGCCTGGCTGGCCTCTATGGCGATCAATACCGGTGCGTTCATCGGCGTATTTTTCCTCGGTCCGGGCGACGCGCTCCTCTATGGCATACTGGTTTTCATATCAGGCATCGGATTCGGGGCCACGCTGGCCATACCCTCTGCCATTCAGGCCGACGTGATAGATTATGACGAACTCATGAGCGGCGAACGGCGCGAGGGTCAGCATATCGGCCTGTGGTCGATCGCCAAGAAAACGGCGGCGGCCGTTGGTGTCGGCATCGGCCTCTCGACATTGGGAGTAGCCGGCTACACCCCCAATGTCGAGCAGTCCGAGCAGGTCCGCCTCACACTCCGGACGCTCTATGCCCTGGTGCCGTCGGTTTGCAACATGATTGCGTTCGTCATTGCGCTGGCCTACCCGATCAGCAGTCGCATCCACCGGGACATCCGCACGGCGATCGTGCTTCGCCGCAATGGTCAACCGGTCCGCAATCCCCTGGAACCGTCTCAGATGCTGGCATAACACCAAAAAACGGAAACGGCCAAATGGAGTTGTTTACTGACATCATACTCATAAACCTTGCGACCGTGGTTGTCATGATGATCATCGGCTGGATCATCAGCCTCGCTTACAGGAACGTCACGGTGGTCGACAGTCTCTGGGGTTTGGGTTTCGTGCTGATTGTGTGGGTGACGTTTGTGCTTTCAGACGGCTATAGACCCCGGGCGAGCCTGATTGCCGCCCTGGTCACGATCTGGGGGCTGAGGCTGAGCCTCTACCTTACAAAACGGAACTGGGGCAAAGGCGAAGATCCGCGCTACGGCGAGTGGCGCAGGCAAAGCGGCGACAGGTTCTGGATCGTCAGCCTGTTTAAAGTGTTTCTTCTGCAGGCCGCCGTCATGTGGTGCATTGCGCTGGTCCTCCAGTACGGCCAGATGTCGCCCGTTCCGGGGCACCTGACCGTTCTGGACGCTGTGGGCGTCATCGTCTGGATGACCGGGTTTTTATTCGAGTCGATCGGCGATTGGCAACTGGCGCGCTTCAAGTCAAGCCCGGCCAACAAGGGCAAGGTCATGGACCGGGGGTTGTGGGCTTACTCGCGGCACCCGAATTACTTCGGTGAATTTCTCATGTGGTGGGGACTTTTTCTGGTGACCCTGGCAACCCCGGCCAGCTGGTGGACAATTGTCAGTCCGGTGATCGTGACGGTCGTGCTCCTGAAAATGACGGGGATCCCGTTGACGGAAAAAGCCATAACCCGCACCCGGCCGCAATACGATGACTACATCGAGCGGACCAGCGCATTCATCCCCTGGTTTCCAAAAAAAGGTGCAAAATGAACCCGTTGATCGACATGGCGGACAGGGGCCTGCTGCCGGACAGCCTGATCCGGGCCGGCATCCGTTTCCTTAACCGGCGTCGTCTGGCGCAGGAGGACAGGAAAGATCCGGCACAACAGCAGGCGGCCCTCGAGCGTTTCGTCGCCCGTATGCAGGCCGGCCCCATTGCCGTGCATACCCGTGAAGCCAACGAGCAGCACTACGAGGTCCCGGCCGGCTTTTTCGAGGCGGTGCTCGGCCGGCACCTGAAGTACAGCGCCGGCCTCTGGCCGGAGAATGTCCAGAAGCTCGACAAGGCCGAAGCGGCCATGCTGGATCTGACCTGCGCGCGGGCTGAGATCGAAGACGGCATGCGCATCCTGGAACTCGGCTGCGGATGGGGGTCTTTGTCCCTGTGGATGGCGCGGCACTACCCTGGCAGTCGCATCGTGTCCGTTTCGAATTCCGCGCCGCAGAGGGACTTTATCACCGCCAGGGCTGCCGCGCAGAACCTGACCAACCTCGAGGTGATCACGGCCGACATGAACGATTTTACCACCGACC
>JBAPSB010000089.1:0-4560 GCA_049281435.1 Desulfobacterales bacterium | reverse complement strand
GGAAATACGATATTTCCCTGACCGAGCTTTGTTCCGGCAGCCGCAGACGAACAGCCGTTGAAGCCCGGGAAGCAATGTCGTGGGTTGCTGTGAGAGAGCTCGGCTATTCCGGTGCCGATGTCGCCCGCTATTTAGGTGTGACCAACTCCTGTGTGACCCGTTTTATCGCATCCGGTAAAAAGCCTGACGTTGACGATCTAATTGGCAAACCGTGAATGTTCCGCACGAACGTGCCCATCACTTCGCGGACAATCTCTTGAACCGGCTGTCGCCTGTCAGCCCCTCCCTTGGCCCAAATGCTCTGACAAAGATTCCTTTGCCGGATCCAGGTTCGGCAGCGTGTCGCTGTGAAGAAGTTCGCAGTCCAATGCCTTGGCAAAAGGGTCCAGTAAATGGGCCAGCAGGGTCGAGCGGACCACCAGGGCTTTGGGCAGAAAACCGGCTTTGGTCAGTTGTTTTGCCAGGGCCTCGGGGATTTGACGCCACATGGATTGCAGCGACGGCTCGGCGACGAGCATTTCCAAGCCGATGATCATCCCCTTGCTGTTTTCGACCGCCAGCAGTGCATAGCCGTTTAACATGCGGTCGCCCTTCTTTCCGATCATCGCCGGTGTCATGAAAAAATCCACCTCGAGAAAAACAGGTTGCCGCTTCAGTTTCCGGAGGCGCGCCGCGGACAGTTTCGACAAGGAAGCTGCGGGCTTTTCTTCGGGCGCCGTCCGAAAACGCCTTGGCTCGTTCCTCCAGGTTTTCCGGCTTGAACCGGCCGGAACACGCACCAGAAACGTTTCGAAATCATCGAACGCCAGCAGGTCCGGATTTGACCTGAGTAGCGGTGCTACCTCGAGGAGCTGCTCCAAGACAGTGGACATCACGTGCATCTCGTCCGCCTGAAGACGCCAGGGCGCATATCCCGGCCTGAAACTCCGAAACTGCGGCCAGGCGTTTTGCCCGCGATACCGCAGGCCCAGGGCGCGGATTTTCCGGTAGGCGTGATCTGCCAGATGCTTTCGATCTTCAAAAGAAAGCTGGATCTGGGGAATCTCCAGAAGTCTTTCGGGATAATCGTAAATTCCTTGTTCGTTTAAATTCTTAATGCGAGACAGGGCTTGGATGCCCGGATAGGCGGATACGCCAAAATGCATGCCCTCGGAGCCCATGACGCTGACAAAGTGGACGTTTCCCCCAGCCGCGTCTTCGACGCCGAAAACCTTCTGTTCTCGCATCCACTGCCACGGGGCGAGATTCCGAACCTCTTCCGCCAGTTCGTATAGCTGACGCCACGCTTGATTTTCCGCTTTCCACTTTTCCATTTCGGCCCGATCCCTGAAAAAGGTCGAGGACCCAGCCTCCGGGCTGCAAGGGCAGCGCCGGGCAGAGGGTGCGTTCCTGGCTTATCCAGCTTAAAAATGATACAGCACGATTCAAATCATTCGTAAAGATAATTCTTGCTGATATCAAAGGTGAGAATCGTTGCGCTGCAACCGAAAAGAGACGATAAAAGCTTCACCCTGTTTTATCGATCCTGAATTCCATGTTCGGAGAAGAGGAAATTTATGAAAAAAATCAAACTCTTCTATATCAAAAACCAACTGCTGGTCGCCAATGCGATCGCCAATTTAATCGGTGTCTTCTGGGTAAACAGGTTGTTGACGTTTACGGCCGATGTGGAGGTTCAGGCGAAATTTACGGAACACGACCTGCCATATTGGATCGACAATCTTTTCGATCCTTTCGCGTTTACCTTTATAGGTGTGATGACTGTATTATATGAGCGCCCCATCCGCAGGTACCTGAACCGGTCCTTCGAAGGCAAATTCATACCCGATGCCCTTAGATTCGATGCGCGCAGGCGCCTGCTGAACGAGCCGTTCGTGTTGATCGCCCTCAACTCGAGTATGTGGCTCCTGGCGGCAATGGTCTATCCGCTGCTGCACTGGGCCTACGATTCCGGTTTTCAACTGATTCAAAGTTCCCTGTATTATTGTCTGAGCACCGGTCTCGTTACCGCCACCGTCGCCTTCTTTCTACTCGAACATCTGCTGCAAAAGCGGCTGGTGCCGCATTTTTTCCCGGAGGGCGGCCTTTCCGCCATTCCAAAAACGTTGCGGACTCGAATCCGCACCCGCCTGGTGGCGCTGCTCTTTGCCTGCAACCTGATCCCGCTTGTCAGCATGATCATGATCCTGCACCTCATCGCGGGGAGTGGCCATGAACCGGCACTGTCGCTCGAAATGCTGCGCTCGGCGATCCTCGTCAATGCCCTGCTGTTTATCGGCGTCGGCATTTATTTGACTGTCCTGGTGAGTCGCAACCTGAGCATTCCCCTCCAGGGAATCATACGCACGCTGCGCGAGATCAGAAACGGTAACTTCGACAAACGGGTTCAGGTGGTGTCCAACGACGAAATCGGGTATACGGGCGATGCCATCAATGAAATGATCAAGGGGTTGATCGAACGGGAGAAAATACAGCAGTCTCTCGATTTGGCCAGGGAGATTCAACAGACTCTTCTTCCCCGAGGCACGCTGAAGATCGACGGCTTAGACATCGCCGGCAAAAGCGTGTACTGCGATGAAACCGGTGGTGATTATTACGATTTCATACCGATCGGCAGAGGCGGGGGCAAAAGAATCGGCATTGCCGTCGGTGACGTATCGGGGCATGGCATTTCTTCGGCTTTACTCATGGCTTCTGTCCGCGCATCACTGCGGCAAAGAGCGTTTCTGCCGGGCGGCACGGCTGACATCATTTCCGACGTCAACCACCAGTTGGTTGCCGATGTCGAGGACACGGGGCAGTTTATGACGATGTTCTTCATGACGCTCGACATCGAGTCCAGGCACATCGATTGGGTTCGGGCCGGACACGACCCGGCGATTCTGTATACCCTCGATTCGGATTCGTTCGAGGAGCTCGGAGGACCGGGGATCGCGCTCGGGGTCGATGGCCGTTGGAACTTCGATGCCAATGAAAAAGAGGGTTTTTCCGGTGGCCGAATCATTTTTCTGGGTACGGACGGTGTCTGGGAGGTTCGAAACCGGAAGGGCGAAATGCTGGGCAAGGAGGCGGTCTGCGACACAATCCGCAAGAATTCCAGGTCGAGCGCCAACGACATTCTCGAGGCGATTTTCACGACGCTGGACAATTTTATCGGCGGTGCGAGAATCGAAGACGACATTACCGCGGTCGTCGTAAAAATAGATTCATGATCTCCCACTAGACGGTGCGGGTTTCAGCCGGTTCGCCTCTGCCTTTTAACTCCACGATGCTGCGGGGGCGGCCGGCGCTTGTTTCTTGACGAATGATGGCCGCCATTTGTTCCAACAAGCGATTCCGCCGCTGCCGCAATGATATTTTTTTCGTTCTAGCGAGACTATGATTGATGGGCTGCATACTCATCAAGGAGTCGACGGGTCATTTTCTGATGCTGAGAATTATATTTCTTTGCCTCATTTTTAAAAAAGTCTACGCTGGTCTTGCTGAGCGAGATGGTCACCTTAATCGTTTCGTCTTTCAAAACCAGCTCTTCCGGTGAGGGCAAAAAATCTTCAACCAACTTGACTTTGCCGATTGGCTCATCCGTGTATTTTATTTTCCCTTTCATATATCATTTTCCCCTTTCGCCAATATCCGGCACCTATAATCCGGATTTTGCCTTCTCTATATGTAAACCGCACGGTTATTATCTCCCCTGCAATCCGGCCCAAACAGTAATACCTCTTTTCGAGTTCGCTGTGGTCAAAATCTTCTAATATAATACGGTTCTTATCCAGGAAGGCAAATTGTGCCAATGCAAATGAGACTCCGTGTTTCTTCTGGTTCAGGCTGTCCTTGGCATCATCCCACTCAAAATCAGACCTTTTTTGCATATGGTGAAAATAATCTATGGGGCATAGGTTGTCAATATAAATATATGGTTAAAAATATGGTGAAAAGAGGGATTGTGGGTACGTGCAGAAAGTGCTTTGCATGTGGGCATATTTGTGGCAATCAAGAGGGCGCGACATCGGGTCGACGTTCGGAATTGGTCGGTCGTGGTCGTCAGGAGTCTGGGGGGGTGGTCAGAAGTATTGGCATTGAAGAGCCGTGGCGAAAAGCAGTGGTCGGATCAGAGAATCTTAGGAGACAGCGAGTTTGTCCAAGACGTCATATCCGGTCTGGACGGTCTGTCCAAAAAGAATCTGAGGCTCTCGGGTCAGCGGATAGATATGGAGGCTTTGGCACAGCAGGTGTGCGGGAAATATGACATATCCTTGTCCGAGCTTCGTTCCGGCAGCCGCAGACGGACAGCCGTTGAAGCCCGGGAAGCAATGTCGTGGGTTGCTGTGAGAGAGCTCGGTTATTCCGGTGCCGATGTCGCCCGCTATTTAGGGGTAACCAACTCCTGTGTGACCCGTTTTGTCGCATCCGGTAAAAGGCCTGGCGTTGATGATCTGATTGGTAAATTGCGAATGTTCTGCACGAACGTCCGCATCACTTCGGTACGTTCAAATCCCGTTCGGTTTGCAAAGGTGACCGGCCCCGGCATCGATTTCAAAAAGCGTCTGCGGCAGAAGT
>JBAPSB010000088.1:0-8797 GCA_049281435.1 Desulfobacterales bacterium | reverse complement strand
CGGCAGAAACCCGGACCGAGGCCGTGCCGGAGCCCCGCGCCCATCCGGAAAAACTGTTGCAAGGCGGCGCAGTTTCCGGCAGCTCCGCCCGGGTATCACCCTTCATCACGCCCAAAGAAAAGATTCTGCAGTCGACCAATTTCTGGAAGAGCCCCAATTTCAACTATTTCATCAGCGGGCTGGCGGTCGGCGACGTGGATGGGGACGGCCTGCAGGAGACCGTCATCGTCAGCCCCGATGAGGTGACCATCTACCGTTTTCAAAACAACACCTTCAGCCAGGTTCAGCGCCTCAATAAGGCCCCGGATCGCTACAACATTGCCGTCGATGTCGCCGATATAAACGGCAATGGCCGGGCCGAAATCTTTATTACGGCCTTGAATCGCTACAAGAATGTCGTCACTTCCTATGTCGCGGAATACAATGGCACCGACTTCACGATCATCGCCAAGGATCAACCCTGGTATTTTCGCGTAACCAGCACCCCGATGCGCGGCAAGGTTCTGCTGGGGCAGCAGAACCGGTCGAACACCCCTTACAAGGGCACTATTTATGAAATGCAGTGGAGTGGTGGCGCCTACGTGGAGCAAAACGAGGTCAGGACCCCTTCGGGGGTCAGCGTCCTGGGAGTCGCCCTGGGTGACGTACTCAATGACGATGCGGAAACTCTCGTGGCCTGCAACAGCGGCAACAACCTGGTGATCGCCACCCCCTCCGGAGACAGCCTGTGGAAAGGCAGCGACAAGTACTGCGGCAGTGTCCAATACTATGCCGGCCCCAAATCCGACAAGGGCCAGGAGGAAAACCCGATTTACCTGCCCATGCGAATCCTGGTCCGTCAGCAAACTGAAGCCGGCCTCAAAAACCAGGTCATCGCCGTCAACAACCACGAGGTCGCGGGCATGCGGTGGAACCGGCGGGATTTCACCGAGGCGAATATCGAGGCGTTTACTTGGGAAGCGGGGTCTCTGAGCCCCGCGTGGAGCACGCGCAAGATGTCGCGCTTCATAAGTGATATCCAGATCGCCGATTTCGACAACGACGGTCGCGACGAGCTGGTGGTCAGCCTGATCATAAAAGCGGGCGCGGTCATTCTGACCTCGGCCAAATCGACCGTGATGGCCTATGAACTGGATGAAGTTCCCGAAGCAAAATAGCACCGATCCGGATATGGCGCTTAGCGCTGGCCCACGGTCGATCGGCGCTATGAAAAAAGAGGGTCGCCAGAGCGGTCGCCGCCGGCTCCCGGCGTCGGTCGCTCTGGCTGTCTTTCTGCTGTCCGGCGCATAACGGGCTGCGCCAACCGCTCGGTTACCAGCGCCGCGCTGTGCGCCGCGCTACCCCGGCAACGCTCACCGGCGTTAAAGGACGCCCGACGATAGCTTCAGCAGTCGCGACGAAGCTGTGGTCGCCGGAGACCGAAAACCGCTCTGCGGTTTCAATCCCGCCACACCAGATGATCACAGCCAGCAGGATGAAACCAACTCTTTTCAACGTGGTCATTTTGCACCTCCACTCGTAAAATTCTTCGGCAATTCATTCAACTCGGGTAAGTTCTTCAAATCGACTTTTTCAGCCTTCGTCCGATTATTGAAGCTGAAATCAACCGCGGCGACCCCGTTTCCGGTCTTCCAATCCCTGACTTGGATGCTGTATTGCGGTCCCCCGGCAATGAGCTTCGAGGTGATGACATATCTGCAAGGATAGGGCCGGTCTCCCCGGGCAATCCAGATTTGCCAATCGACATCCTTGGTCCGGAACGCAAGGTGATCGCACTCGACACCGCCGATCACTCCGCTGCCCAGGTCCTTCACATCGATCACCTCGGGCATCAGCTGATCGTAAACGTCCGTCATGAGTAAATCTGCGGCAGGAAGGAACATGTTGTGTTTGACCCTCAGGTCGTCGATCAGATGGTCGATCGTTCCGGGGATGTCGAGCTGGGCGTAGAGGTTCGCATTTTTACCGAAAAGCGTCAGCGTCTTCCCGTCAAAAAGCAGCTCGACATCGGCAAAGCCGCCGAAACGTGTGGCGCGCATTTTGGCGGGCCGGTTGAGGGTAACCGCACCCGAACTGGCCAGGGTGAGTTTCTGATCATCGGTCGTGACGACCTCGAGGTTGGCATCGTAGGCGAACGAAATGGCCTTCTGCGCCGCCATGTAATCGGACATGGCCTTGACAAGGCGTTTGGCTTCTGCCTCTCCGGCCCTCGCCCCTGAGGACGTTCCCATAACAAGTATCAAGGCCAGCACCGTAGCGGATATGCCGACCGCGGAGACTTTCGCCGATTTGCGGGTTAACTTCTTCATCTGAGTGCACCTCCAGTAAGATTTTTGGGTTGTCGGCATCCAAGGCCATTATTGAGCGAGTCCTAAGACTGGACAAATTCCGATGTGACGATGACGAAATCCCTTTTAAATCCTCTCGGTTGAAGTTCGAATTTTGAGATAGGAGCCTATATTATTTTTCAGGCAGCCTGCCCTGGCTTGCCGCTTGGATCGCCGCGACAATCTCACGGCTGAGTTTGGCCAGCGCCCGGCTCTGGGCGGCGACCATAGCGGCGTAGTCCGGACCCTGCACCGGCTCGCGAATGCTGGAGCGATTCGCGACAAGCGGTTCGCTCTCCCGGCTGCCGAGGATGCTCCAGCGCGCCACCAGCATGGCGTCCGCGCCCGGTCGGCCATCGAACTGAACCACATCCACCAGCACCTGGTAGTCGACCGGCCCGGAAAGCCGCCAGGGATAGATGTATAGGCGATCGGTCGGCAGCAGCAACCCGATATTCTCGGCCAGGGTATTGACCAGATTGTTCTTGAGCGACCCGGCCCACTGATCGAATTCGGCATGGATCAGCCGGTTGTCGCCCGTGCGGGTAACGAGGCTGGACTGATCGAGATAATCGGCCAGATTGACCGGGCCGACACCGACGGCCTTATTTCGCGCCGGTCTCTCACCTTCTGACCGGGCCTGGTCTTTGGTCAGCGGAGTGAGGTCGTAGAAGCGCGTCGGTGAACTCTTGCCCAGGCAGCCGGCCGTAATAATGACGGCGGCAGCCGCGATGACCTGCAGGCCGCGAAAAAATGGCGTCTCTCTCATGTTATTTTCCTCCGGATTGTCCCTTGCCCTGAATCAGGGCCTCGGGGTGCCGTTCAAGGAAATCGGCCAGCTGCCGGATCGCGCGGGCCGCGCCGGAAATCTCCTGCAGGGTGCCCTCCAGTCCGACGATCACCGGCGCGTTTTCGGACAGGACGCCCCTGGTCCCGGCCACGGTTTTTTCAAGACTGTTTATCAGCGATTCCAGCCGCGCGTCCGCATCCCGGGCCAGTTTGTCATAGTCCGCCAAGGTCCGGTCGACGGTGTCCGCCAGGGGCCCCACCCGGCCGTCCAGGTTCTTGACCAGCCTGCGGGTGTCCCGCACCGTTGCGTCAAGCCCACCGGCCAACGGGCCGACCCGGGCGTTCACATTTTGCACCATCCGGCGGGCATCGGAAAGCATGCCCTTCAGTTCACCGATGCTGGCTTTAAGGTCCGGATTGTTGACGAAACGGTCGATTCCGGCCAGGGTGTTTGTCAGGTTTTTTTCCATCCCGTCCAGATCGAGTCTTTGAAGCGTATTGGCCAGCCGCTCGGCGGTGGACGGGATGGTGGGGATCTCGACCAGGTCCGTCCTGATGTTTTTGAGATCGATCGTGGTGCCGGGATGAAAATCGAGTTCGATCATCAACTGCCCGGTGATGAAGCTTTGCATCGTCAGCACGGCCCGCAACCCCCTATCGATGAGTATCTTCGTGTATTTTGCGGGGTCCCTGGTCACCTTCGGATCGCCTTCGGCCAACTCGAATTTGTCCGGCTGGACCTCTACGATCACCGGGATTTCCGTCGTCAGGTTTCTGGGATCGGCGCGGATGACGATGCTGGTCACCGAGCCGATTTGAACCCCTTGGAACAGCACCGGCGCGCCGACATGCAGCCCCTTGACGGAACCATCGAAGAAGAGGATGTATTTAGTGGTCTTTTTGAAGAACTTGCCCGAGCCGAAAACCACCAGGCTGGCGGCCAGCAGGACCACCGCGATGACCACGAAACCGCCGATCATCATCCTGTTCGCTTGTTTGGCCATCTGTGTCCGTCCTTGTTCGGTTTAAGAATTCTCGCCGCGGGTTAAAAAAAGGCGCAGCGTGGGGTCCCTGGTTTCGGCCAGCAGCGTGCCCGGGTTGCCCGTGGCCGTCATGGTGCGCTTGGAGGCATCCAGAAACACCGAGTTGCTCCCGATGGCAAAGATGCTCGCCAGCTCGTGGGTCACCACCACCATCGTGGTCCCCAGGCTGTCGCGCAACTCCAGGATCAGATCATCTAACCGGCGCGCACTCACCGGGTCCAGCCCGGCCGAGGGTTCGTCGAAAAAAAGGATTTCCGGGTCCAGCGCCATGGCCCGGGCGATGCCGGCCCGCTTCTGCATCCCGCCGCTGATCTCCGAGGGGTAGAACTCCGCAAAACCGGCCATGCCCACCAGGGCCAGCTTCAGCTCCACCACCTCCCGAATGCTCTCCCGGCTCAAATCCGTGTAGGTCTCCAGCGGCAGGGCGATGTTCTCGGCCAGGGTCATCGAACTCCACAGCGCCCCGCTCTGGTACATCACCCCGGCCCGCCGGATCACCCGGTCGCGGGTGGGTGGATCGGCGCCCCAGAAATCCAGGTCCCCGTAAAACACCCGGCCCTTGGCCGGAGGCTTCAGGCCGATTAGAATCGTCATCATGGTGCTCTTGCCGCAGCCGCTGCCCCCCATGATGATGAAGATGTCCCCCCGGTTGATGGTAAAGCTCAGATCGTGCATGACCACAAAATCGCCGTAGGCCATGGTCAGCTCCCGCACCGTGATGTGGGCTTCTTTTTCGGCCATGTTTTTTTAGCTCATCGCAAAGGCGCAAAGAGCGCAGAGTTTATTTTCCTTTATGTTTTCCGCTGAGACGCCGCAAAACATAAAAAGCCGTCGCCACTGGCAAAAAAAATTCTTCTGCGTCCTTCGCGTCTCGCGCGAAGCGGGCGGTGAAATCTAAATGCCCAGCAGATTGCACAACACGGTGATCACGGCCGTGGAGAGGATAATTCCGACAATCGCGGTCACCACCGCCGAGGTGGCCGCAGCGCCCACCGCCGATGCGCTGCGGCCGCACTGCATGCCCCGCATGCAGCCGGAGAGCGCTACGATCACCCCGAACACGATCCCGGAAAAAATCCCGATGCCCAGGTTCCAGAGATTGACCGCCTTGGCGGTCTGGTTGTAGTATTGAATTAATCCGATGTCGAGCATGCCCACACCCACCACCATACCCCCCAGGATGCCCATCACGTTGGCGTAAAGGCACAGCAGGGGCATCATCAGCGCCAGGGCCAGCATCCGCGGCAGCACCAGAAACTCCATCGGTGATATGCCCAGGGTTTTGAGCGCGTCGATCTCCTGGTTGACCTGCATGGTGCCCCGCTGGGCGGCAAAGGCCCCGCCGGTGCGGCCGGCCCTCACGATGCCGGTCATGATCGCCGCCATCCGGCGCACCATGGCGATGCCCACCAGGTCGGCCACGTATATCTGGGCCCCGAAGAGCTGGAGCTGGATGGCACCGATAAAGGCCAGGATCACTCCCACCAGAAAGCAGATCAGGGAAACGATCGGCAGCGCCTGGCCCCCGCAGCCCTCCATGAGCAGCCACAGGTCGGTGCGCCGGTACTGGGCCTTGCCGCGCAGCAGGTTCAGAAAGGCCACCACCGTATCGCCGATAAACTCCAGCATCCCGCCCGCGGACCTGAAAAAATCCGTCGTCTCATCGCCCACGTGGGTGAGAAAAAATACCCGACCGGCCGCCTTGCGGGCGTCCTTTTTCTCCGGCACGGCCGCGGCCAGCGATAGCAGTTTCCGGGCCCCCTGCGGCAGTTCGCCGTCGTCGATTCCGACTTTTTGCTCCGTGCAGAGTTTGTCGAGCTTTACTAAAAAAGTCAGGAGTCCCGTGTCCCAATCGGCCAGCTCCCGGGTGTCGAAGACAATTTTGCCGATCCCCGGCCCGGCGTCCAGCTCGCGCTGGACCTCATCGGCTGACGGCAGCGCTTGTCCCAGCTTCCAGCTGCCGGCGAGTACCACAGTCAGCGAGCCTTTTTCTGTTTTAAGAAGCTGCAGTTGACCGGGAGCCGCCATTAATCTTCTTCTCCTCGACTACTTAAACGGATGAAATCCATCTTGCGGACTTCCGCAGGGGGTCTGAAAGTGAACCTGTCTTCCGTAACAGCGGGAGACAGGTCAGAACTTCCAGTTGCCGTACATGGCGAGGAACAAGGTCCCGATGTCGTCGTAGGAACCGACGAGGCTTCCGCGCCCGCCGGCGGCGACCGGCAGCGCGCCCTGCAGGTTGGTGTCGAGCGTCCCGCCGTACATGTACTCGGTCGCCACACCCCAGAAGAAGGTCTCGCTCACCTGGTGCTGGGCGCCCACGCCGAAGCGCCAGGCCGAATTGACCGGCAGCAGCGGCGAAACCTGCGAGCCGTCCTGGCAATCCGAGTCGTAGGCGATGCCGAAGTTGAGCAGCCACGGATCGCTTAGCTTGTACTGCGCACCCAGGGCAACGTGCCAGGTGTCCTTGAAATCAAGGTCGGCCGTGGTGCTCCTCGGATTGGTCGCATCGTCGATGCCGAGCTGCACCTGGCCGAACTTCGACCATTGCTGCCAGCCCAGGCTGCCGAGCACGGCCCAGCGTTCGTTCACCTGGGCGAAGACGCTGGCCATGGCCTGCTGGGGAACCTTGATCCCGACCTCGATGCTCGAGTTCAGCAGCCCCCTGCCGTTCAGCAACGCGGCGAGGCCCGGTGAGATGTTCGAGAACTGCGACTGCGCGTTGAAGTCGAGGTCCACCTGCGAGTTCCAGGTCAACCCGAGCCGGGTGCCCTGGGTGAACTCGTAGAGCAGCCCGAGGTTGCCGCCCCAACCCCAGTCGGTGTCGTCGAGCTTTAGCCGGCCGTCGCCGAAGGCGGGATCGACGTTGTTGATCGCCACCTGGTTCGTGTAGGTGCCGTACATGGCGGTCACGCCCGCCCCGAGCGAGAGTTTGTCGGTCACCTTGTAGGCGATCGAGGGCACAAGCGATATCCCGAGCAGCGTCGTCTCCTGGACGTAGTAGCGGCCGGCCCAATTGTCGTCGTAGCTCAGGGGGGCCCCGAAGTTGCCGGTGAGGGCAAACCCGAGCTTCAGGTCGGGCGACACGCTGTAGCTCACGAACCCGCCGCCGCCGAGGAACCACCCGTCCGTGCCGACCGCATAGCCGCCGTCGTTCCGGCCGAGTTCCGGCGAAGTGCCGGAGCCGATCGAGAACCTGGTGTTGCCCCAGAGCACCTGGCCCGCGGCCAGGACCTGGGTGCCCGCCAGCCGCGTCATACCGGCGGGGTTGGTGAACGCGGTCGAGGCATCCTGCGCGCGCGCGCCGTAGCCCGCCGAAGCCAGGCCGACCTCGGCCGTACCGAACTCGTAGGCGATCAGGCCGCCGGCCGTGGCCGGGCAGGGAGCGAGCGTCCCCAACCAACACAGTGCGAAGATGAAAACGAGCTTGGCGCCGCAGACAGGCGTTTTCTGGGTGAACATTAGAACCTCCCTTGAGTTTTAAAGTTTGTCCGGCAGACACCCGGCATCCTATACATCCAATGTCCAATGCCCCTGAAGTATCGTTCGTCCGCGCGGGGGCGCCCTCCTCAAGCCCTTTTCGCGTGCTCTCAACCCGAACCCGATACCCGAGCCGCCGCTTCTGTGGCACCGCCTCACTTGGGGAACAGGAATTGATACTGGAACCGCAGTTGCCAGTCCGCATAATTGTCCGGCGTCACGACATTGTAGAAGGCCTGCAGCTGGAGGTTCACCGGCAGCCGGCCGAAGCGGACGATCTTGCCGGCGCCGCCGCCCAGCGGCACGGTCCAGCGGTCACCGCTGCCGGCCTTCCAGTCGGCGGTAATGATCGGTCCACTTGTGAGGTAGAACCCGCCGGGGAAATTGTAATTGTTGTCGAAGCCCTGCTTCGGCCCGGATAACCCCCACCGAAACCGGCTATGACATGACCGGGCGGCCGGTCGACGGCGAAGTTGGCTTACGGCAGGGGAATGCACGCTCCGTAAACGATGAAAGCCTCTTCTTCGCCCGAGGCCGTCACCACGAACCGGCCCGTTGCTTCCGATATGGCGGCCGTCCAGCCGACACTCTCGCGCACATCCCGGATGCCTTCGTCCGCTCCCTGCAGGATCAGCCTTCCCCCCATGCGTTCCATCCGCCTGATGACGCTGGTGCGGTCCCCGTCGTTCACCCCGGCCGGCCTGATGATCTTCTGCTCGAAATCGACCTTCAGAAATTGGGGCAGGGCGACGCTTTCCGGCGACACCTGGCTGCATCCATTGTCAAGGGTACTCTCGATCACGGTTACCACGGAACAGAGCAGCGCCTTGGAACCGTCAAAGTCGACGGCCGCGGCAGCCATCGGTAGACTGAGTAAAAACAGCCCGGCAATACCCGCCGTTATCAGCATTTTCATACCCACCTCCAGGTGATAGAGCCAGAAGCCTTTGCTATTAGCACTATAAACTCAGTTTACACTCCGGCATTTCCGCCAGGAATTTATTTGTTCCTGGAATTCGAGATATCGAACCTTACTTCACCGCATAGCCTTTTGCTTCGAGGCATACCGAGCAGGCCCGGTTGTAGGCGTCACGCTTCTGTTGGTACTGCGCCGACTGCTGGGCGCCTGCCTGCTGTTGGGCCTGCGCGGTGTGGTAG
>JBAPSB010000087.1:0-11486 GCA_049281435.1 Desulfobacterales bacterium | reverse complement strand
AGATCGTACCCCCCGGTGATGCGGGCCTCTCCGGTGGGGCAGCCGCCGAGGGTGCGGCACTCGGCCAGGAGCCGCGGTCCGGCGGCGCGGTGGATGGCGCCGTCGACCCCGCCGCCGCCCAGCAGCGAGGTGTTGGCGGCATTGACGATGGCATCGACGCTAAGCCGGGTGATATCTCCCCGGCGGATGTCGATCCGGTCCCGAAGCAAGCTGTTCATAGTCGCCCCTGTCCTTGGGTCACACCCTCATAGATCATATAAGGTGTCATCCCTTTTCGGTCGTGCCGAGGACGCAGAACCGGCGCCCGACTTTCTGGCCGGCATTAAAAACGGCTCTTCGCCTTCGAGCAGGTCGCCCATTTCGGCTTCGATCTTGTCCGGGTCCTCCCCCCGCTCCATTCGGCTCAGCGCTTCCTGCATCCCATCGCCGAGTTTCATGCCGGTCATGTCGGTCAGCTTGCGCATGAGGTTGGCGGCCTGGCGCGGATCGTCCTCGTTGATTTTTTCGGCTTCGCCGGCCAGCATGCCCATAGCCTGCTCCATCTTGCTTTCGTCGAAGGGCAGGTCATCCGGGCCGTCGTCCTCTTTGGCCCTGCCGGCGATGGCAAAGGCGGACATCCGCCGGTGCAGTTCCTTTTTGTCGCATTTGGGGCAAGCGGGTTTCTTGGTGGTGTTGACGGTCCTGGAAAAAAAGGTAAAGATCGTGTTGCAGCTGTCGCAGTAAAATTCATAAATCGGCATGCGGCTCTCCCCCGGCAGATGATGATCCATGAAACTGTCCTTGAAACACTCAAAATGATAAAAGTTGACCCTATTTTTGTCAACTGCCGAATTGGCTGCCCGCTGCGGCCTCGCGGCGCGGGTTGACTTGCGGGTGGGCATTTGGTAATCGGGCCGGGGGTTAACATTTGGTGTTTGATAGGTGATGTCTGGGAGAATGGCCGCAGGGGTGCCCGTTTGGGGGTGCCCGATCGATGATTGGTCGCTGGTATTTGAGGGTTACGGGTTACGGGACGCGGGATGCGAGTTGCGGGGAGCGAGTTGCGGGGAGCGAGTCACGGGTGGCGGGATTGCGGGTTCACGATATCTGAATTATACCTGTTGCCTTGCGCCGTGTGCCGTGTGCCGTGTGCCTTTTGCCTTACACCCTATACCTTATACCCAGTACCGTTAAATTAATTGTTTTGGTGTTTGGTTTTTAGTGTTTGGTGTTCGGTGTTTCGTGTTTGGTTACGGGTTGCGGGCTAAAGATGTGATCTGGTAGATGGGAATGCAGGGGCGCCCCTTGTGGGTGCCCGATCTTTTACATCACCGTGGCGATTCATGCACGGGGGGTGTTTTCCGGTGCGGGGCAGGTAATGGATGAGTCCAGGGGACGGCGACCCCGCAATGACTATATGACGATAAGATAGATAAAGGAAAAAAAGGATGGAAAGAACACTTTCGATTGTCAAACCCGATGGTGTCGGCCGGGGGCTGATCGGTGAGGTCGTTCGGCGGCTCGAGCAAAACGGGCTGAAGATCGTGGCCATGAAAATGCTGCACCTGACCCGCGCCCAGGCCCGCGGGTTTTACGCCGTGCACCGCGAACGGCCTTTCTACGAGAGTCTTACGGAGTTCATGTCCTCGGGACCCTGCGTGATGATGGTTCTGGAGGGCGAGAACGCCATCAGCCGCTACCGCGAATTGATGGGGGCTACCAACTACAAGGACGCGGCCGAAGGCTCCATCCGGCGCGAGTTTGCCACCGACATCGAGAAAAATGTGGTTCACGGCTCGGATGCGCCGGAAACCGCCGCTTTCGAGATCGGCTACTTCTTCAACCGGCTCGAAATCGTCGCATGACGCCAACGGCCATCGAGCTGGACAACATCGCCATCGTCCTCAACCGGCCGCGCTACCCGGAAAACATCGGCGCCGCCGCCCGCGCCATGCGTAACATGGGCGTCAAGCGCCTGGTGGTGGTCGCGCCGCAAAATTGCGATCTGACCCGCATTCTTAAAATGGCCACGCACGCCGCCGTCGATGTGATCGAAGACATGCAGGTCTGCGACACCCTCGCCGAGGCCCTTTCCCCCTTCAACCTGGTGGTGGGCACCACGGCGCGCCTCGGCCGCCAGCGGGCGGTCATCGAATCACCGGCAAAGCTGGCCCGCGAGTTGATTCCGATCACCCGCAGCAACACGGTGGCGGTGCTCTTCGGGCCGGAAGACCGCGGGCTGACCAACGAAGACATCCGCTTGTGCCAGTGGCTGGTCAACATTCCGACGGCGGAGTTTTCCTCACTCAATCTGGCGCAGGCCGTCATGGTCATCTGCTACGAACTCTTCGGTGCCAACCGGCGGGGGCCGGGCTCTTATGCGCCGCGTCTGGCAAACCGCCACGAACTCGACGGCATGTACGAGCAGGTCAAGGAAATTCTGGTGCGCATTAATTATATCAACCCGGAAAACCCGGACTACTGGATGGCCGGGATCCGCCGGTTCTTCACCCGCCTGCAGCTGCGGGCCAAGGAAGTCAGCATCATCCGCGGGATTTGCCGTCAGATCAACTGGTATGCCGGCAAGTGCTTCGAAGACGGCCGTAAGGAAAGGGAGCAGGGGTCATGCGGTTGATCCGATCGAGTTCATCAGCGAGGTTATGACGCTGTTTCCGGGAGACGTGATATCGACCGGCACACCGAGCGGCGTGGGGTTCTTCCGCAGCCTGCCCGTCGTGCTGGCGGCCGGCAATCTCGTGGAGTGCCGGATCGAAAAGATCGGCGCCATCGTCAATCCTGTCGTCGACCGGCTGCCGGGTTAAGGGCTATTTTCCTGCGCGCATTTTCGCCAGCTTCCGCACCGCATCTTCGGGCAGCCGGCTGATGTTACGGCCGCTGCACAGGGCATGGAAATACGCCTGGGCCGATTTTTCCAGCAGTTCCGCATTGAGCATCGCTTCAGCCAGGTCTGCCCCAAGGCAGAGCGCGCCGTGGTTCTGGATGATGTAGCACCGGCAGCCGTTTTGCAGGGCCGACACCACGTTGTCGGCCAGCGCGGCGCTGCCCGAAAGGGCATACGGGATGACGGCGACCTCGGCCCCGATTTCATAGGTGATTTCATCGAACAGGGCCGGGATCGGTTGGTTGATCAGCGCCAGGACGCTGGCATACATCTGGTGGGTGTGAACCACGGCATGGACATCGGCGCGGTTCGCGTAAATGCCGGCGTGCATGGCCGCTTCCGTCGAAGGCGGCAGGGGGCCTTCAACCGGGCCGAGCCGCGAATCGATGACGCAGATGTCCTTTGCCGCCATCGCGTGGTAGGGTTTGCGGCTCGGCGTGATGACGATCAGGTCCTTGGCGCGCAGGTACAGCGAGACATTGCCGCCGCTGCCGAGCCGGGCGCCGAAGTAGCCGTGATCGCACAGCCAGCAAGCACTGGCCAACACCTCGCTCTTAAAAGCCTCGTAGTCCGCCATCAAGCTCTTCTCTCAAATAGGTGTCAATCCGCCTAAGGTTCGATCCTCGTCCCCAACACCTCCAGAAACAACGCCAGCCAGCGGGGGTGGGCCGGCCAGGCGGGCGCCGTCACGAGTTTGCCGTCCCGATGGGCCTGGTCGACGGCGATGTCGACGAATTCGCCCCCGGCGCCAGTCACATCCGGTCCGACCGCCGGGTAACACGAGCAGCCGCGCCCTTTGAGGATACCGGCCGCGGCCAGAACCTGCGCCCCGTGGCAGACGGCCGCCATCGGTTTGTCGGCCTCGGCGAAGTGGCGCACGATCTGAATCACGCGCTTGTTGAGCCGGATGTATTCCGGTGCCCGGCCGCCCGGAATGACCAGGGCGTCGTAATCCTCCGCCCGGACCTTGTCAAAATCGGCATTGAGAGCGAAATTGTGCCCCGGTTTTTCGCTGTAGGTCTGATCGCCCTCGAAATCGTGCACCGCCGTGCGGACGGTGTCGCCGGCTTTCTTGTCGGGACAGACGGCGTGCACCGTGTGTCCGACCATCTGCAGGGCCTGAAACGGCACCATCACCTCGTAATCCTCCACAAAGTCGCCCACCAGCATCAAAATTTTTTTTGCGGCCATATTCGCCTCCTTTCGATAATGTCGGTGCCCGTGCCACTTTCCCGGCGGCAGATCGATCCACCCGCCGCCTTGAACCATATTCCAGGCGCCACTACCCATAATCCATCGGGCACCCACAAGGGGCGCCCCTACGGTTGCATCACCCACAAATCCAAACGCCAAACACCACCCCTGCTACTCGCAATCCGTAACCCGTAACCAAAAACCAAACATCAACCACCACCCCTACTTCCGCAACGTGCAACCCACAACCCACAACCCACAACCATCCACCAAACACTAAACACAAAACAATTAATTTAACGGTACAGGGTGTAAGGTATAGGGTGTAAGGCAAAAGGCGAAAGGCACGCGGCGCACGGCAACAGGTTTAATTCAGATATCGTGAACCCGCAATCCCGCCGCCCGTAACTCTCACCCCGCAACCCGCAACCAACCACCATCCTTATCTAATACTTCCCATCCGCATATTCGAGCCAGCCCCCGGCCATGATCAGGGCGCGGTCGAAATCCGAGATGGTGAAAGGCACCGTTTCTTTGGCACCGGCGGCTTGAAGGGTCAGCTGGGCCTGGTCGAAATCAATTGTCATGCTGGAGGTCAGGGCCGCATAGGCGCTGAACAGGTGATCGATGGTGTCGGCCGGCAGTTCGACGGCCAGCAGGCCGCAGTTGAACATGTTCTGGCGGAAGATGCGTGCGAAACTCGGCGCCACGACCAGATGGATGCCGTTGACCTCCAGGGCCCAGGCGGCGTGTTCGCGTGAAGAGCCGCAGCCGAAATTTTCCCGCGCGACGATAACACGTTTTCCGGGCAGGTCCCGCCGGTGATCGAAGCCTTTCAATTCCAGGTCTTCGAGCAGATTGGGCTTTAGCGCTGCCTTGGTGTTTTCGGTCAGGTATTTGGCCGGAATGATTTCATCGGTGTTGATGTCAGCCCGGTCGAGAAACAAAACCTCGCCGCCGAAGGTCTTCATCTTGTGACTCTCCATCTGTTCGATTAAGAAAAAACGGTTTTGGGACAGAGCCGGATATAGTGGCTATGAAGCGACGGAGTTTCTGAGAGTTGGAACATCGGGAAGTTGGAACACTGAAAACATCCCATCCATCCCCCAGCCTTATCCTTTAAACAATGCCGAGTTGGTGATCCGCCCGGCAATGGCCGTGGCCGCCGCCGTGGCCGGGCTCATCAGGTGGATCTTGCCGCCGCGTCCCATGCGGCCGTTGAAGTTGCGGTTGGTGGTGGCGGCGCAGACTTCGCCCGCCGCCAGAACGCCGTTGCTCATGCCCAGACACGCGCCGCAGGTGGGGTTGGTGACGCAGAAGCCGGCGTCCATGAAAATCGTGATCAGTCCTTCCGCCAGGGCCTGGCGGTAGATTTTCGGCGTGGCCGGAGAAAGAATGGCGCGCACCGCAGTGTCGACCTTGCGTCCCTTGACCACTTCGGCCGCCACCCGCAGGTCTTCGATGCGGCCGTTGGTGCAGGAGCCGATGTACACCTGATCGACGGGGGTGCCGGTCATCTGATCGACCGGTTTGACGGTGTCGGGCCTGAAGCCGTCAGTGGTCTGCGGGGTCAGGTCGTCGACCCGGTGATCGATGACCCTTGCATACCCGGCGTCCGGATCGGCGGCAAAGGCCCGGTAGGCTGCCAGGGCGGCCGGCCGGGAGTCAAATTCGTTTTCGATGAACTCCCACAGATACGCCACGGTGGTCTCGTCCGGCGCGCAGATCCCGCAGGTGGCGCCGGCCTCGATCGCCATATTGCAAAGGGTCATGCGGGCTTCCATGCTCATGCCGTCAACGGTCGGTCCGGCGAATTCGATCACGTGGTCGGTGGCGCCGTTCACGCCGATACGGCCGATGGCCGAAAGAATCACGTCTTTGGCGAACACCCCCGGCCGCAGCCGGCCGGCGATATCAATACGGATTGTTTTGGGGTGCTTGAAGGCGCAGACACCCTTGAGAATGCCGACCTCAAGGTCGGTGGTGCCGACCCCGGCGGCAAACGCCCCGAAGGCCCCGAGGGTGCAGGTGTGCGAGTCGCCCATGATGATGGTTTGGCCTGGCCGCACGAAGCCTTTTTCCGGAAAGAGGGCATGACAGACCCCGTTGCAGCCGATGTCGAAGAAATCCTTTATGCCATGGCGGCGGGCCCAGTCGCGCAGGATCTTGCCTTGGGTGGCGGTCTTGGAATCCTTGGCCGGCGTCACGTGATCGATGACCGCCTTTATTTTGGCGGGATCGAAAACCCGGTCCCGTCCACGGTGCACCAGATCGTTGATGGCGATCGGGGTCGTGATTTCATGGCAGAACACCCCGTCCAGGCTCAGAACCTGGACGTCGGCCGCCGGCGAGTCGACCATGTGGGCGGCGAAAATTTTTTCGGCGATTGTTTTTCCCATTGCAAGCCCTTTTATCAGAAATTACAGTCCGCTTGATTAAACCCCGAACCTTGAACCATGAACCTTAAAACCCTGGACCAAGTCCTAATCGGTGTCGGTTCTAAGCACGGACAGAAATGCCGACTGCGGTATCATGACCTGGCCGACCATCTTCATCCGCTTCTTGCCGCGCTTCTGCTTTTCGAGCAATTTTCGCTTGCGGGTGATATCGCCGCCGTAGCACTTGGCGGTGACGTCCTTCCTGAGCGCCGACAGTGTCTTGCGGGCGATGATGTTGCCGCCGATGGCCCCCTGGATGGCGATCTTAAACATCTGCCGCGGTATTTCCTGCTGCAGTTTGTCGCAGGCCATCCGGGCCCGTTCGACGGCCCGGTCGCGGTGCACCAGCTGGGAGAGGGCGTCCACCCGGTCGCCGTTGATCAGGATGTCGAGCTTGACGAGGTCGGTTTCGCGGTGGTCGAGCAGTTCGTAGTCGAAGGAGCCGTAGCCCTGGGTGATCGACTTGAGCTTGTCGTAGAAATCATAGATCACTTCGGCCAGGGGCAGCTCGAAAACCATTTCCAGCCTCTCGCTCGTCAGGTACTGGTAATTGATGCTGGTGCCGCGCCGGTCGAGGCACAGTTTCATGACCGCGCCCATGTACCGCTCCGGTATCATGATCGTGGCCCGGATGAAGGGCTCGCGGGTGACGCCGATGCGGGTCGGGTCCGGGTAGTGCGCCGGGTTGTCGATCACCAGCTCGGTGCCGTCGTTCATGGTGAGCTTGTAGCGGACCGAGGGTGCCGTCAGGATCAGCGACAGGTCGTATTCGCGCTCCAGCCTTTCCTGAACCACCTCTAAATGCAGCAACCCCAGGAACCCGCAGCGAAACCCGAAACCGAGCGCCACCGAGGTGTCTTTTTCGTACACCAGGGAGGCGTCGTTGAGCTTGAGTTTTTCGATGGCGACCGCCAGGTCTTCGTAGGCGTCCGATGCCACCGGATAGATGGAGGAGAAGACCACCGGCTTGGCTTCCTTGAACCCGGGCATCGCCTTTTCGCACGGCCGGTTGCGCAGCGTGATCGTGTCGCCGCAGCGGGTGTCGCTCACGGTCTTGATGCCGGCGATGACGTAGCCGACCTCGCCGGCCGCAAGAGATTTCTGGGGCACCATGTCGATCTGGAAAATTCCGGCTTCTTCCACCCGGTAGGCGGCGTTGTTGGACATGAACCGGATGACATCTCCGGGGGCCACGCGTCCCTCGAAAATGCGAAAGTGGACCACCGTTCCGCGGTAGGCATCATAGTGAGAATCGAAAATAAGGGCCTTTAATGGGTCCTCCGGGTCGCCTACGGGCGGCGGCAGACGGCGGATAATCGTTTCCAGGACCTCGGTGATGCCGGTGCCTTCCTTGGCCGAAACCAGAAGGGCCTCGTCGGGATCCAGGCCCAGGTCCTCGTTGATCTGTTTTTTTACGCGGTCGATATCCGCGGAGGGCAAATCGATCTTGTTGATGACCGGAATGATCTCCAGGTCGTGCTCCATGGCCAGGTAGAGATTGGCCAGGGTCTGGGCTTCGACGCCTTGGCTGGCATCGATCAGGAGCAGGGCGCCTTCGCAGGAGGCCAGCGCGCGGGACACTTCGTAGCTGAAGTCCACGTGGCCGGGGGTATCGATCAAATTGAGGCGATAGTCGCGTCCGTCGTTGGCGCGGTAGGGCAGGCAGACCGAGTTGCTCTTGATGGTGATCCCGCGCTCGCGCTCGATATCCATCGTGTCGAGGATCTGGTCGTGAAAATCCCGGTCGGCAACGATGTGGGTGGCCTGGATCAGGCGGTCTGAGAGGGTCGACTTGCCGTGGTCGATGTGAGCGATGATACTGAAATTTCTAATATTGTTCATAATGAAACCGTCTGCGACGTCATTGCACCGCTGATACGGTCACCGGCGCCGGGCGGGAACGCCGGCGGCAGGCTGCAGTCGGGCGCAACTGCCGGGCGGTGGGGTGTCCGAGAGGGAAAAAAAGCCGATATCCGACCAACTGCGGTACAAGCTACCGTGGCGATTGAACTATTTTAAAACCTGAGTTGACACTCTATAGTTTTGAGTTTATACTTTTTTGTTACCTGAATTGATTGGGACGGCTAACCTATCAGATTTTTTCTAAATATGTCAACCCCGGCGCAGAAGAATCCAGCCGGTTCACAGCCCCAAAAGTCATTATGGCGCCAGCGACAAAAAAAACCAACATTTTGATCGTGGATGACGAGGTCGGCGTTCGCGATTCGATGAACGAGTTCATCCAGATGGCGGGCTTTAACTCCATCATGGCTTCGGATGCCGAAGAGGCATTGGGGTACCTGAAGAAAAACAGCAGCGACATTCAGGTGGTCATCACCGACATCATGCTGCCGGGCATGGGCGGCCTGGAGCTGACCAAGATCATCAAGGGCAATTTCAACTCCGATGTCATCGTCATGACCGGCTACAGTGGCGACTATTCCTACGAGGAAGCCATCAACATGGGCGCCAGCGATTTCGTTATCAAACCGGTGCGTCTCGAAGAGTTGCTGCTGCGCCTGAAACGCGTTCTCAAGGAGCGCGATCTGACCCAGGAACGCGTGCGGATGATGGAAAAGCTGCAACGCCTGGCGATTACCGACGGGCTGACGAAACTCCATAATTCGCGATCGTTTTACAGCCAGCTCGAAGTCGAGGTCGATCGCTTCAACCGCTACAAGCACTCGCTGGCACTGCTGCTGCTGGACATAGACCATTTCAAGGACTACAACGACGGTTTTGGCCACCTGGAAGGCGACAAGGTGCTGGTGCGCATCAGCCAGGTGATCAAATCCTGCCTGCGAAAGCTCGATTCCGCCTACCGCTACGGTGGCGAAGAATTCACGGTGATCCTGCCGGAAACCAGCTGCGAGGAAGCGCTGCTGGTGGCCGAGCGTATTCGCAACGTGGTCCAATCGGAAGTGTTTCTGCCGGAAGGCGGCAAGAAGATCTCGATTACGATCAGCGTTGGGGCGACCCAGTACGTCGAAAACGAGGAATTGTCCGCGTTCATTCAGCGCGCCGACAAGGCCATGTATCTCAGCAAGCAGAAAGGCCGCAACCGGGTCACCGCCCTGGAGGCCGACGACGAGGCGGTCGCGAAGTCATAATACGAAAAAGGCGAAAGGCGCAAGGCTGAAGGCGATAGGCTGAAGGCTAACGGCTAAAGGCGAAAGGTAAAAGGCTGAAAGCAAAAGGTTGGTGGTTGAAAACCAACCTGCTTTCATCCGTTACCCCTTATACGAGACTCAGCGGTTCTGTATCCAATTGAAAGGCAAATTGAAAGAGACCATCCAGTACATCGAGGCATTCAGAAATATCAAAGTCCAAACATCAAGTTCCAAATAAATCCCAAATCCCATATCTCAATATATAGTGACCCGAACAGTTTTGTCATTTCCAATTTTGGTCATCAATCCCCACCCTTCACCGTATCTGCACCTTTAAAATCAGATCTCCCCTGGCGCCGCGCGGTAATTGGCGGCCCATTCCCTTCAACCGCAGTGAACTGCCCTCCACCGTTCCGGCCGGCACGGTCACCTTGAGCATCCGCGTGTAGAACCCCCAGGGGATGTTGACCAGTTTGCGGGTGCCGGCCAGGGCTTCGCGGGCTGAAAGTTCTATGAAACCGTGCAGGTCGGGCGTGTCTCCGCTGCCGCGCGGGTGGATCACCTGCAGGTGGCGCGTCGTCGTCTTTTCGGTGACCGGGCCGAGCTTTTCGGCGATGCCCGTGGAGGGCAGCAGCTGAAACAGTTTCAGGAACACAATGCCGAACACGAAGCCGCCGATGTGAGCCCACCAGGCAATGCCGCTGACGGCGCCGTGACTGCCGGTGGCACTGAGGAATTGAAGGAGGAACCAAAGGCCGAGGAAGAATGCGGCCGGGATCTCGACGAACCAGGGAATGATAATGATCGGAATAAGGGTCAGGATCTTGGCGGTCGGAAACAGGATGAAATAAGCGCCCATGACCCCGGCGATGGCCCCGCTGGCGCCGATGGTCGGTATGCTAGAGTGCCAGTTGAGGAACAGGTGAGAGATTCCCGACGCCAATCCGCACATCAGGTAGAAGACCAGGTAGCGCGGGTGCCCGAGCCGGTCTTCGACATTGTCACCGAAGATGTAGAGCGACCACATGTTGCCGAGGATGTGCCAGAAACTGCCGTGCAGGAACATGAAGGAAAGAAGTGAGAAAAGCTGCTGCAGCGGTGAAAAGTAGGCCGCCAGGCGCGGGTCCGAAAACCGGGCCGGCACCAGGCCGTAGAACAAGACGAAGCGCTCGGCGTCCGGCCCCTGGGTCATCTGCACCAGGAACACCACCGCGTTGACCCCGATCAGCGTGAGGTTGACGACCGGTAGGTGGCGGGTCGGGATGGTGTCGCGAATCGGTATCATCCGGTAATGCGCATGCTCAGGTCCACGCTGCGCGCCGCATGGGTCAGGGCGCCCACGGATATGATGTCGACCCCGGTTTGTGCCAACCGGGCCAGCCGGCCTTCGGTGACATTGCCCGAGACCTCGATCAGGGCTTTGGCATCTATCAACGCCACCGCCGCTTCGATCTGATCGATGTCCATGTTGTCGAGCATGATGACCTCGGCCCCGGCCGCCAGCGCCTCACGGACCTGATCCAGGGTGGCGGCCTCGACCTCGATTTTCATCAGGTGCGATACCCGGCCGCGGATGCGCGCGACGGCCGCGGCAACGCCGCCGCAGGCTGCGATGTGATTGTCCTTGATCAACACGCCGTCGTACAGGCCCATGCGGTGATTACCCGCGCCGCCGATGCGAACGGCGTATTTTTCGAGCCCCCGCCAGCCGGGCGTGGTCTTGCGGGTGTCGACCAGATGGGCGCCGCCGGCCGGGATTTTGGCGATGTAGGCCTGCACCAGGGTGGCGATGCCGGAGAGGCGTTGCAGAAAATTGAGCGCCACCCGCTCGCCCGTCAGCAGGGCCCGCAGCTTTCCCGACAC
>JBAPSB010000086.1:0-9891 GCA_049281435.1 Desulfobacterales bacterium | reverse complement strand
ACCTTGGCCTCTCCGGCCCGCTTGCGCAGCACTTCCGTGACCGGCCCGCCGCCCATTTCACCGCCGGTCACCACCAGGTCGCCGCGCAGCCCGGCCGCCCGTTCAGCCACCGTTTGCACCGGCGACTTGACGACGGCCTTGTAGTGCTGGAAGGCGGAAGTGTCGTAATACAGGATGTCCATAGTTCCCGCGCCGATGTCCACCATCAAAAAGCGACTCATCGCCTGACCTGCCTGGAGTGTCGTGTCATTTTTTAACGTATCCCTACAGTCGGATGGTTTCACCCCTCTTCGGGACCAGGACCGAATAGCCGCTCTCGCGCAGGTGGCCGGCAAACGCCAGTGACTGGTCCTCCTCCCCGTGCACGACGGCAATGCGCTTGATGTTCAGATTGGAATCCTTGAGAAACCGCAGCAGTTCGTGTTTGTCGCCGTGGGCGCTGAATCCGCCGAGACTGGCCACATGCGCCTTCAGGGGATAGGTCTTGTTGAGAAATTTCAGCAGCGGCGGCGGGCCGCTGCGACCCGAGCGTTCGTAGGCCGTGCCCTCGTCGAAGATCCGTCGGCCCAGCGTGTTTTGCGCCATGAAACCGACGATCAGAATGGTGTTTTTCTCGTCGTGAATTTTATGGCGCAGGTGGTGCAGAATCCGGCCGGCCTCACACATGCCGGAAGCGGCCAGAACGATGTGCGGTTTTTTTTCACGGTTCAGCCGCATCGATTCTTCCACCGAGGCGACGAAATGGACCTGATCGAAGAAAAACGGGTTCTGGCCGTTTTTGAGAAAGGTTTCCTGGGCATCGCGGTCGTACACCTCGGGATGTTCGCCGAAGACGCGGGTGATATTGACCGCCAGCGGGCTGTCGACGTAGATCGGGACGCGCGGTACGGCCTTTTCATCGTAGAGTTGGTGCAGCACGTACAACAGTTCCTGGGTGCGGCCGAAGGCAAAGGCGGGGATCAGCACCGTCCCCCGGTGGTTGACGGTCTCGGTTACGATTTTTTCGAGCTGCGGCTTGAGCGCCGCTACCGGTGCGTGCGTGCGGTCGCCGTAGGTGCTTTCCATGATCATCAGGTCCACGTCGCGGTGCTGTTCCTCGAAGTTAAAAACCGGGTTGCGGACGATCGGCTTGTCGTAGCGGCCGAGGTCGCCGGTGTAGCAGACGGTGACCGGGCGCCCGTTTTCTTCGACGCGGACCATGCTGATGGCCGATCCGAGGATGTGTCCGGCGTCGTAGAACGAGCAGGTCATGTTGCTGCCGACGGCCACCGGGTAGCGATAGGGGGTGCCGTCGAAGGCGGCCAGCGCATTCCGGGCGTCGGCGCCCGTGTAGAGCGGCTCGATTTTCTCCAGGCGCAACTGGTCTATGAAGTCGTTGATGACGGCGGCATCCAGCTCGTGGCGGTTTTTCTTGAGCGCCTGCTTGACGTCCGCCAGCCGGCCGCCGACGTTCATGGCCTTGCGCTTGGAGGGCTTCATCTGGTTGAGGGCCCCGCGCAGGGTTTTGTAATTCAGGTATTCGGCGTCCGACTCCTGAATATGGGCCGAGTCGGGCAGCAGATAGGAACTGGCCGCGGCCGTGGCCCGCGTGCAGAAAACGCGTCCGTTGAACCCGTCCTTTACCAGCAGCGGGATGCGTCCCGAGTGATCGATGTGCGCGTGCGACAAAATGACATTGGCAACGATCTGCGGATCGAAGGGCAGGACCCTGTTCTTGGCCTCGCTTTCTTTACGGCGGCCTTGAAACAGGCCGCAATCGAGCAGCACCCGATCGGTCGTGGTGGTCAGCAGGTGCAGGGACCCGGTCACCTCCCGCACGGCACCGTGAAACGTAACGTCCATAGTTGACTCCTTGCTTCCCTTGGGGATGGCTTGCCCGGCGGCGATGGATTTCGCGCCCCGGTTCCTCCGGCCGACCAGCCACTATACCCCAGGCCGGCCGAATTGAAAAGGCGTGCTTGATTCAGGGGGAAAATTTGTGTAAAATATAGAGCTTAGGGATGGTTATGGGTTCAACGTCGCGGTGGACACCTCCACCCGGATGAACGGTCGCAAGCAGCGGCTGAAACTTGTTGATAACGGTAGTAAGGGCACGGCGCGGCGTGCCCCTGCGGGATCGCCTGGATCTGCGCAGTGCCGCAGGAGAAATCGGGACCATGACCGAACAGATTAGCACGACGGGAACCGGCAGCACCAGCCGGGAGCTGACGGATCTATTGATCGGCCTGAATGTCACCCGGGATTTCTTGACTCTCGTGGAGCTGCTGGACGCCCTGCCCGACATACAGAAAACCCCTTATAATGTTACCCGCAGCCTGTACCAGGCGGTCTCCGCGGGCCGCGACATCCAGACGCTCGGCACGCAGTTGGAAGGTTTTTTCGGTCCCGCCAAAAAACCGGCCGGCAAGCCGATGCCGGTGAAGTTGCGCTTCAACGCGACCCTGAAATACCTCAACGGCATCCGCGAGGAGCAGGCCCTGTACCTGCGCAAGGCCGGCCGGGGGTTTTATTACGGCGCCCTGTGGCCCTGGCACAAAAAACCGGGCAACATCACCGTGCATCTCGGTTACTGCCCCAACAAGATGAGCGGCCGGGACGTCGACAATTTTCAGCAACTCGTCAAGACCAGAATCCTGAACAGCCAGGTGTTTGACGAGCTTTCCGAACGGGCCGGCGGAATGGTGCAGGGCATCAGCCTGCCCTCTTTTTTGCACATGGCCCAATTCGAAAGGCTTACCTGCACGCTTGAAATCAGCACGACCGGTGCGGTGGGCCATCTTCATCTGTGCGACGGTGAGTTGGTCGCCGCTGAATCGGGCAGCCTGAAAAACAAGGCGGCCGCCTACGAGATCCTCAGTTGGGACAGCTCGGAAATCGTCTTGCGGGATGCGGCCGGCCGCAGCAGAAACGAGATCAACCAGCCGCTGATGGAAGTCCTTGCGGAGGCCCTGCGGCTGCGCCACGATAAAAAAGGCAAGAATGAGGTGGCGCCGGCCGCGGCGGCATCGGTCCTCAACATTCTGGCCACCGATCGCTACAAACCGTTGCGGGAGGCGCAGCGGGCTCCGACACTCCGGTCGCTGAAACTGATGGCCGGCGTACTGGCGGCCTTGCTGGTGATCGGGGCGATCGGGATCTACGGCAGCCGCTATCTGAAGGCGCGCCAGCTTTCAAAAGAGTACCGGGCCATCCTTGAACGGGTCGATGCCAGCGCGGATCCCGGTGAGAAGAAAGTGCTGTTGCAGTATTTCATCGACTCCCATGCCGACAGTGTCTATCACGACGCGGCGCAACAGAAAATCCGCGATTTGAAGCAGGCCGCCGAACGCGAGAGGTATGAATTTGTCACCGCCGAAGTGAAGAAGCTTCCCATCGACGGCAAATACGAGGCCGCGGCCGCGGCCCTGTACAACCAGTATCTCGAGCAATTTCCCGAAAGCCCGCGTGCCGCAGAAATTCAGCTGCAGCTGGTCGGGATTCCGGCCCTGATCGACGATATCGATTACGCCCGCCTGGAGGATGTCGCGCGGCTCGATTCGAAAAAACGGATCGGGGCCTACCTGGGATATCTGGTGAAACACCCCGGCGGCCGGCACCGTACCCAGGTCGAGGCCCTGGTGTCCGATATGAGCGAAGAATACTACGGGCACCTGATGAAGAGCATGCCGCAGTGCGACCAGCGTGGCGACTGGGACGACTGCATCCTTCTTTGCGAAAGCTTTCTGGACAATTTCAGGAAAAATTACCGTACCGTGGAAATCGAAAACCTCAAGCTGGTCATGGAGGACAAACGCGATGTCGCCGAGCTGATGGGGACCGTGCAGCGGCTCGGAAACAAGTTCGAATCGGCCCGTAACGTCCTTAGAGACTATCTCGAAAAAAATCCGGAGTCGACCCAGGCCGCGCGGATCAAGGACGATATCGCCCGCCTCGACCGCAACCTGCGGGAGAGCCGCGAATGGCAGGCAGCGGCCGGCTACAGTCAAAACAGTCAGCACAGCCTGGCCGACCGAATCAATTACATCGGCCAATACATTCGGTTGAATCCGTCCGGAAGGTTCGAACCAAGCGCCCGCATGCTGTTGAGCCAGCTTCAGAACGAAAACCGGTCCCTTTACCAGGAGCGCATCGCCGAGCAGCGCAGGCGCCAGCAACTCGACATAGCTCGGGAACGACAGCGCCTGGAGACGGAAAAAAACAAAATTGCCGCGCAGATCCGCCAGGCCGGCCGGCGGTATGTCGTCAACGGTTCCGACACCTTCACCGACACCAGAACCGGCCTGACCTGGAGCCTGCTGGACTCAGCGGCCGAACTGGGCGACTGCCAGGATTTCGACGACGCCCGCAATTATGTCGGCGCATTGGCCGCCGGCGGCTATCGCGACTGGCGCCTGCCCTACGGCAGCGAACTGGCCGAACTCTACAAGACGCCGCCTTATTTTCCGGGACAGGGCGCCCCCTGGTACTGGACCGCGGAAGTTTTTACAAAGGGCTACAAAAAGGAAGCCCTGATCGTGACCTCGATCCGGGAAAGCGGCTTCAAACGGCTTCACCACGACCTCAACGCCTGCGGCGCGGTGCGGGCCGTGCGCCCGTAAAGTCGCGCTGCTCTAATTTTTATCGCAGACCGCGCAGCCGTTCCAGGCCGCCGGTTGTTTCGGTGATGCGGATGCCGTACTTCTCGTCCTTGACCAGAACGACTCCCCGGGCAATCAATTTGCTGTTGGCCAGGATGTCCACCGGTTCGCCTTCCAGTCGCGACAGCGCCACGGCCGATCCGGGTCCCAGCTGGAGCAGCTCGTGAATCGTCATTTTGACGCGGCCCAGCTCAACCGTGATATCGAGCGGAATGCCGAGGATGACATCCAGGTTCGATCCGTCGCCCAGGCGCGGGGCGTCCGTGCGGTTGGTTTCCACCAGCCGGTCTTTCTCGGTGGCTCCCCGCGGCGTTTGCGGTTCGGCGGTCATCGGCGCCGCGCTTTGGTCTTTTTCATCGGCCGCGTCACCGGCGGCCACGCTGCCCGTAGGTGAGGGGGCACCTTTTTCCGGTGGGCCGTCCTCGAAGACGGCCTTTTCCGCTTCCGCGGTCGACATGTTCTCAGGCTTGTTTTCCATCTGCATTTCCAGATCGTCAGTGTTTCTCAACGGTTCAGGTCGATCACCACCCGTCCGCTCACCCGGCCCTTGAGGATCGTTTCGATCAGTGGGTCCACCTCTTCGAGAGAAACGGTCTGGCACAGTTCGCCGAGGCGCTCGGGTTTCCAGTCGGCCGCCAGCTTTTGCCAGATCTCCCGTCGCAGGCTCATCGGACAGGCCACCGAATCGATCCCCAGCAGGTTGACATTGCGCAGAATAAACGGAAATACCGTTGTTTTCAGTTCGGGGGAGGCCACCAGTCCGCAACAGGAAATGGACCCGCCGTACTGGGTCGTCTTGAGGGCGGTGGCCAGGATGTCCCCACCGACCGTGTCGATCACTCCCGCCCAGCGGCCCTTCAGCAGGGGACGGCCGGAGGTGTCGGTCGCTTCCTCGCGGCTGATGACGTCGGCGGCCCCCAGGTCCTGGAGAAACGACGTGCGGTCGGTTTTGCCGCTGACCGCCACGACGCGAAAGCCGATTTTGGCCAGGATGGAAACCGCCAGGCTGCCGACGCCGCCGGTGGCACCGGTGACCAGCACATCGCCCTGATGCGCTTCGAGTCCGTGATCGATGAGCTTGACTATCGACAGGGCGGCCGTGAACCCGGCGGTTCCGTAGATCATGCTCTCCATCGGCGAGAGGGCCTCCGGGCGGGGGACGACCCAGTCGGACGGGACGCGGATGTACTCGGCGAAACCGCCCGAGGTGTTCATTCCGAGATCATAGCCGGTCACGATGACGTCTTGTCCGGGGTTGAATTGTGGGGCGCTGCTCTGCGCCACACTGCCGGCGGCATCGATGCCGGGGGTGTGGGGGAATTTCCGGGTCACGCCCGGGTTGCCGGTGGCCGACAGGGCATCCTTGTAGTTGAGGGAGGAGTAGCTGACCTTGATCAAGACGTCGCCGTCGGGCAGCTCCGCTATGGACTTTCGGGCAATCCGGCGGGTGAAGGTGTGCGGGTCTTTTTCTTCGACGACCATGGCCTTGAAGTCAGTAGTCGACACGGTGATCTCCTTTCTGAAACCAAAATGGGGTGCTCGTTTACGAACACCGGTTAAATTTTATCCATACCCGGAAATATGTGGCGCACCCCTTAAATTTCCGTTGACATTTTAATACAATTTTTATACAATAATATCATGAAAAAAGACATTGTTTACAGCATTCGAATGAGTATCCTCGTCCGCGAAGCTCTCAAGCGGGCGGCCAAGAAGGAAAGGCGCACGGTGGCCTCCCTGCTGGACAAGATCATTCTCGACTACCTCGAAGCCCAGCGCTATCTGCTGCCGCACGAAACCGGGTCCGACCGCCGCGGCCATCAGAGAAGCAAGATAACCCTTCCGGCGGACACGACCATGGAAATCGACGGCCACCGGGACACATTTCCCTGCGTGATCACCGACATCGCTATGGGCGGCGTCTTTGTCACCTATCCGAAGGGCTCGAAAATCAAGGAGGCGTTTTTACGGGAACTGGATCGCTTCAACCTTTCCTTCCGGCTGCCTCAAACCGGCGAACAGCTCGAATTTCAATGTGATGCCCGGCGCATGGTGGAAGTGGACGGCGAAATTCAGGTCGGCGCGATTCTCAACGACCCGGGCGAAATGGATCTCTCGAAGCTCAAAACCTACCTGATTTAGCGGGTTCGGTCACCCCTGCGACCGAACCCGTAACCCCGAGCGCTTGCGACTGCTTCAGAACTGCTGTTCCTCGGTGGAACCGGAAAGGGCGCCGACCGAGGTCGCTCCCTCGCTGACCGCATTCATCACGCGATCGAAATAGCCGGTCCCGACGAATTTCTGATGGGTGGTCGCCATGTAGCCGTCTTCGGTGCCGTGTTTGAACTCATCTTGCTGAAAGCGGGAGTAAGCCAGCATTCCCTCCTTGCGGTAGCCGAGCGCCAGATCGAACATGCCCATGTTGAGAGCGTGGAAACCGGCCAGGGTGACGAACTGAAACTTGTAGCCCATGGCCGCCAGCTCCCGCTGGAATGTGCCGATGGTCGCTTCGTCCAGATTGGCTTTCCAGTTGAACGACGGCGAGCAGTTGTAGGCCAGGAGTTTTCCCGGATGTTCGGCGTGGATGCCCTCGGCGAATTGGCGCGCCTGCTCCAGGTCGGGCTTGGAGGTTTCGCACCAGACCATGTCGGCGTACGGGGCATAGGCCCGGCCGCGCGCGATGGCCGATTTCACGCCGTTTTCGACGTAGTAGAATCCTTCCGATGAGCGCGGGCGGGGCAAAATGAAGGGTTGGTCGCGCTTGTCGATATTGCTGGTGACCAGCCGGGCGGCATCGGCATCGGTGCGGGCGACCAGGACCGTCGGTACGCCGCAGATGTCCGCCGCCAGCCGCGCGGCGATCAGCTTGGTGATAAACTCCTGAGTCGGGACCAGGACTTTGCCGCCCAGGTGGCCGCATTTTTTAGCCGAAGCCAGTTGATCCTCGAAGTGGACGCCGGCCGCGCCGGCCGCGATCATCATCTTCATCAGTTCGAAGGCGTTCAGGGGGCCGCCGAATCCGGCCTCCGCATCGGCCACGATCGGTGCATACCAGTACGGCCCTTTCTTGCGGCAGTCGAGCACCTGGATCTGGTCGGCCCGGCGCAGGGCGTTGTTGATCCGCTGGACCACGGCCGGCACGCTGTTGGACGGATAGAGGCTCTGATCGGGATACATTTCCCCGGCCAGATTGGCATCGGCCGCAACCTGCCAGCCGCTCAGATAGATGGCCTTCAGGCCGGCCTCCACCTGCTGCACGGCCTGGTTGCCGGTCAGCGCCCCGAGGGCCGGGACGTAATCTTCCGTGTTCAGGAGGTGCCAGAGCCTCTTGGCGCCGACCTCGGCGAACGTGTGGCTGACGTGCAGGTTCCCGCGCAGCTTCAACACATCTTCCGCCGTGTACGGCCGGACGACGCCCTTCCAGCGGGGGTCCTTTTCCCAACTCTCGGTAAGTTCGGTGACCTCGTCGGGCAGCACCTCGTGGCAGCAAAGCCGTTCACATAATTCGGCCGCGGCTTCTTCGACAGTCTTCATTTTGGCTCCTCCCCCTAAAGTTGTTAAGATGCACATGGCGGATATCGCGTGGCCCGTGCATTGCCGACCGCCACCTGCCTGAAACCGACGGCGGCGACCTTCAGTTCCCCGGTGGTCAATCGAGATACTCGTAGGCCCGCAGGGTCAGAAATTCTTCCAACTCGTCGTCGGTGACGATCTCCTCGAAGAGACGGGCCGCCAAATCGTAGCGGGTTGTTTCGAACTGCTTTTCTCCGACCTCGGTGCGGATGTTCCCCATTTCCTCTTTTATGACCTGTCGCACCATGTTGGAATCGATTTTGCGGCCGTCGCTCAGGAGGCCGCGCGGGTGATGGATCCACTGCCACACCTGGGTGCGGGAGATTTCGGCCGTGGCGGCATCCTCCATCAGGTTGTAAAGCGGTACACAGCCCAAACCGCTGAGCCAGTTGGCCATGTACTGGATGCCGACGCTCACGTTGGTGTGAAGGCCTTCGGCGGTGATGGTCCCGGAGGGCAGCCGCAGCAGGTCGGCGGCCGTCACCCGCACGTCCTCGCGCAGTTTATCGATTTGATTCGGCGTCGGCATGGCCTTGTCGAACTCTTCGCGGGCGATCGGCACCAGGCCGGGATGGGCCACCCAGGTGCCGTCGTGCCCGTCGGCGGCCTCGCGGGTCTTGTCGTCGCGCACCCGTTGCAAGGCGGCCCGGTTCTGCTCCGGGTCGTTCTTGATCGGGATCTGGGCGGCCATTCCGCCCATCGCGTGCGCCCCGCGGCGGTGGCAGGTCTGGATGGCCAAAAGAGAATAGGCGTGCATGCAGTGGCGCGTCATGGTGATCTGGGCCCGATCCGGGAAGATGTAGTCGGACACATTCCGGAAGCGCTTGATAAAACTGAAGATATAGTCCCAGCGACCGCAATTGAGGCCGGCGGCATGCTCCCGCAGTTCGTACAGGATCTCGTCCATTTCAAAGGCCGCCAGGATGGTTTCGATCAAAACGGTGGCCTTGATGGTGCCCCGGGCAATATCGAGCTGCTCCTGGGCATTGATAAAGACATCGTTCCACAACCGCGCTTCCAGATGGCTCTCCATTTTGGGCAGGTAGAAATAGGGGCCGGTGCCCTTGGCGAGTTGCCGGCGGGCATTGTGAAAGAAAAAGAGGCCGAAATCAAAGAGGCTGCCGGATATCGGATGGCCGTCGACGCTCACGTGTTTCTCCACCAGGTGCCAGCCGCGGGGGCGCACGATGAGGGTGGCAATGCGATCGGCCAGGCGATAGGATTTTCCGTCCGGGATCTCGAACGCGATAGTCCCCTCGACCGCGTCCCTGAGGTTGATCTGCCCCTGGAGGGTGGCCTCCCAGGTGGGGGCATGGGAATCCTCGAAGTCGGCCATGTAGCAGGAGGCGCCCGAGTTGAGCGCGTTGATGACCATTTTGCGGTCGACCGGACCGGTAATTTCCACCCGGCGGTCTTGCAGGTCGCCCGGAACCGGTTCGATCTTCCACTCACCGGCGCGGATGTCTTTGGTTTCCGGCAGAAAGTCCGGCAGTTTGCCGGTGTCGATCTCGGCCTGGACCTCTTGACGCCGGGCGAGCAATTCTTTGCGGCGGGTGTCGAACCTGCGGGCCAGGCCGCCGACAAAAGCCAGGGCCTCCGGGGTGAGAATCCGTGAAAACTCCGGGGACACGGGGCCGGTGACCTCAATGCCGGCAACTGAGCTGTGCGTGTTCATCTGAAC
>JBAPSB010000085.1:0-12632 GCA_049281435.1 Desulfobacterales bacterium | reverse complement strand
GGTCATAGGCTTCAGGTTAAGGATTTTGGCGAGGCTAGAGGGAGGAGGCTGTATAGGTTCATACGCCGACGACCGATAACACAGCCAAAATCCTTAACCTGAAGCCTATGGGTTAGCTCTGGGACATGTAGTGGGGTTCGGGGGGCGTTTCCAGGCTGTCCTGCATTTCGCGGCGGGCCGCATTGAACTCTTTTTCGTGGGAGAGAAACGCCTCGACGACATCGGGGGCGAAGTGGTGGCCCTTCTCGCGCACGATGATCGCCACCGACTCCTCGTGGCTGAAAGCCCGCTTATAACTGCGCTCGGAGGTGAGGGCATCGTAGACGTCCGCCAGGGCGACGATGCGCGTCGAGAGCGGAATCGTTTCGCCGGCCAGCCCGGAGGGATAGCCGGAGCCGTCCCATTTTTCATGGTGGTGGTAGGCGATTTGCTTGCCGATCGACAGAAACGAGGGTCCCCGCACCTGGCTTTCGGCCGCCTCGAGAACATTGCCGCCTAAAATGCAGTGGCCCTTGACCACCTCGAACTCGGCGCGGGTGAGCCGATTGGGCTTGAGCAGGATCGCATCCGGGACGCCGACCTTGCCGATGTCGTGCAGAATGGACGACAGGCTGATGTCGTCGAGATACTGGGGCGTGATGTAGCCCAGATAGGCCGGCCGGTGCGCGAGTTCCTTGGCCAGGATACGGGTGTAGTGGCAGATCCGCTCCAGGTGCTTGCCGGTGCCCCTGTCGCGGAATTCCGCCAGTTTGGCGAGCCCCAGGATGGTGGCGGATCGCGCCTGGCGCAGGTTCTCATATGAAAAGCGCAGCTCGCGCTCGAGTTTTTTGCGCTTGCTGATGTCGCGGATCACCATTTGCATGCCCACGCTGTGCTCTTTGCCGCCGATCGGCCGCGCATTGCACTCCACATCCAGGACCTCGCCCTTGCGCGCATTCACCCTGAATTGAAGGCCCTTCAGATCCTTGCCCACCTCCAGGCAGGCCTGCAGCTGGTTTTCGACCCAGTGGGCATCTTCCGGGAGCAAGACGTCCCGAAAAACGGTGCTGCGGCCGCTGTTGCCGTTCGTGGCGCCCAGAGTCTCGTAAAAACGGGGGTTGGCTTTTAAGATCCGGCCGTGGTGATCGACCAAAAGGACCATGTCAACGATGTTCTCGTAGAGTTCCCGATAGCGCAGTTCGGACTCCTCCAGCGCCAGGGCGCGCTTGTCGACCTCGGCCTCGAGGTTCTGTGCGTGATGGGCCAGCTGGCCATTGACGTTTTCCAATTCGGTGCGCAGGGCGAATTCTCTTTTCCTGGCCTTGGTTTCGGCGCTGCACTGCAAGACCGATATCACATAGAGGAAGATGAAGAAGAAATTATAGCTGAAAAACAGGTCCAGACCGGCGGACGTGGGCCGGTTGAAAATGAGGATGGGCACCACGTAGATACCATAGAGCAGGGCACCGGAAATAATCGCCTGGCTAACGGTCAGCGGCAGCATCGCGGTGTAGGTCACCAGCACCATCAGGATGCCGACATAGTAGCTCGACCCGTAGCCCCCCAACTGGACGATCATCAGCGAAATGGTGGTGCCGCCCACGAGGTAGGCGATGAGGCTGATCAAAAACACCTGCCGCTGGCCGATGGGAAAGCGCAGGAAGTAAAGCGACAGAAGGCAGAAAAGGGAAAAACCCAGCCGGTAGGCCACAAACAGATCGAAGTGCGGCCGGGCCACGACGAAGTCCAGAATGGAAAAAAGCGGGTAGAATATGACACCCACCCAAAGAATGGCGCGCACCCGGGTGTAGAGCAGTTCCCGGACTTCGCGAGGATAATCGGTCATGCGAAAATCAGGCGCCGCCGCCTCACCGGGCGGCAGCACCGTCGGCGGGGGTGTTATTCTGAGGGATTTTTCCGGTGAGGTCTCGGATATCATTTGGTCTTGACGGCTTTAATGAACAGGTTGACACCCTCGGCTTCGGCCAGGACCTCGACATTGTTTCCAAAGGGGCTGGCGGCCACGCGCGCCACGATGTCGTCCTTGTCCCGGTAAAAGAGCTTCCACTGCATGATGTGGTCCATGAACATGCGTTCCGGGTTGTTGGGGGCGAAGTTGCCGATCAGCATCACTCCGCCCGGTTTCAGGTGGTTATAACAGCGCCGGATCAGGGCCTCGAAAAGGCGGTCGTCGAAGTAGTCGGTCAGGCCGGCCGAATAAATGATGTCCTGGGTTTCGATGGCCTGGCGGTTGCGGCCGAGGGCCCACTTGACGATGTTTTCATTCATCAGCCGGATGGAGGCGCGGTGGTTCCCGGAATCGACCTGGTTCTGGGTATAGGCCAGGGCTTCGGTGTCGATATCGATGCACAGGGCTTCGACCAGGTCGCTGGCGTCGCTGGCTTCGAGAAAATCGAACAGTTCGCGGCTCGGCCCGCACGCCAGGTTCATGATCCGCACGGGCCGGCTCTGGGTCAGAAAAGGCCAGCTCAGGGCGGCCAGCTCCCGGCTGAGCAGCTTGCGCCGTCCGCGAACCGACTTGGCCGCGGTGGTGTTCAGGCACCAGTCGTCTACCAGGCGGCCGAGCTTGCCGTCGCCATTGGGGTGGCCGCGGTAGATCATCTCCATCAGAAGATAATCGCCGGCGTAGCCGCGCGGCTTGAAATAGGCCCTCTCGGCAAACCGGCTGCGCATGAAATAGGGAAATATCTCCTTGAACACGTAGCCCCACATCAGGTCCGCGGTTTCCGCGTCGCTGGGCAGGTTCTGAAATCCCTGCAGGTGCTCGTTGAAACGGCCCAGGACCTGATGACCCTGGTCTTTCAATTCCTCGGAAAGCTCCGGCGAGGCGTCCTGCTGCAAATTGTAGGAGAGGTGGTAGAACTGGGACTTGAATTCCTCGATGATCCGATTGACCGTCCGCCATTCGTCGGTCTGAAAGAACTGTTCCGGCAGCGCCTTGGGCATGCTGAAACTGCGCCGCCCCGCGGAAAGGGAGGCGCCATAGGCGGTCAGGGGCGCCTGTTCTTCGAGCACGCCCCGGAACTTGGTGCAGACCTTGCGGATGATGACCGTCAGGAAATGGCCGTAGAGGGACGGCCGCTCCTTTTCGATGCGCGCCAGGGTTTGCGGGTCGAAGCGCAGGATTACCGCCTCTTCGGGGGCGCGGATGTCACGGACGCGCGAGGTCCCGTCAAAAAAGCCGATTTCACCGAAAAAGTTTCCGGCCCCGATGAGAGACACCAGAATTTTGGTGCCCTGCTCGGAGTAGGACACCTCGACGGTGCCCCGTTCGACATAATAAAAACAGCGTGAGGCGCTGCCATGGCTGAGCACGTTTTCGTTGGCGCGGCAGAAAAACGGCTCGGCGAACGGCAGAACGGCTTTGATAGTGGCGACATCCGGGGGCCGGTCGAATACATCGGACTGGTTCGCGCTGTCGGAAGCGCTGGACAGAGACTGGGGCGTATCTTCGGTCGTGTGCACGGTATTCCCCTGATTTATGGGTCGCGGCGGGAGGCATGGGCAGCGGGCGGTGGATGGAATTGCCGGTCAGCGAGCGGCTGTGATGCCCTATTCGTTAAAGAACATCTCTGAAAACCCGACATTTGACAACCGCCGTCATGACCACCCCTATAACCCGTAGAGTTGCACTTGTCGCCGGTGGGCGATTTAACCTTTTATAAAACTCGAGTGACAGATTTTAACTTAATCTGACGATTTGTCAACCGTAAAAGTTTGGTATTTTTAGAAAATATGCCTAAGTGGCGATCGCCGGCGCTATCCAACGGACCCCGGCATGGCGCAACCGGCGAAAATCGGCCCGACAGGCCGCAACCGCTTACAGAATCATCGGAACGCTCACTCAGAACTTGCCAAGCCGGCGCAGATGATTTATTATTGTCCCTAATGTCTTGAACAAAATCCAAGCCCCTTCATAAAGCGGTATTCACCGCCCGGTATTTTCCCTATTTTTCTTTTTTTCTTTCGTCATTCCTGGTAGTGGCGGATAAATTGTGGAAATGCAACCGATCGGGGAGCGGTCCAAAGACGCTTCGACGGCCAGTGATCACCAGGTGCGTCGCGGCGTTCGGGCTGTTTTTTTTTAATCGACCAAGAGGTGACAACACCCATTAACAGGAAAGAATCGATGGACGAAGCCAAAAGAAAAATGATCGAAGCAAAACTGTACGAACTCTTTGCCCAGGCCGAACGGGTCGGCCTGCAGAACGCCCCCGTCAAGAGCATCTCCGGCGGAACGCGGGTGATTCGCCGCCGCAAAGGCAACCCGGACGTGCACATCGCCGGCGAGCAGCCGGCATGGGACGGCGGCGCCGGGAACGTGCGCGGCCAGGGGTGACGAACGGGACGCCGCCGGGCATCCAAACGGCCCGACCGGATATTCGGAAGACCGGAAAACATGAACCAGCATCACCAAAACGAGATCAACCGCAGGCGGACTTTCGGCATCATCAGCCATCCCGATGCCGGCAAGACGACCTTGACGGAAAAGCTGCTCCTCTTTGGCGGCGCGATCCAGCAGGCCGGGGCGGTCAAAGCCAAGCATGCCGCCCGGCACGCGACCAGCGACTGGATGACGATCGAGAAGGAACGGGGGATTTCGGTCACCACCTCGGTCATGAAGTTCACCTACAACGGCTACGAGATCAACCTGCTCGACACGCCGGGGCACCAGGACTTTTCAGAGGACACCTACCGGGTGTTGACCGCGGTCGACAGCGCCCTGATGGTGATCGACAACGCCAAGGGCGTGGAACCGCAGACCGAAAAACTCATGGAAGTCTGCCGGATGAGAAATACCCCCATCACGACCTTCATCAACAAGCTCGACCGTGAGGGGATGGCGCCGCTCGATATTCTCGACGACATCGAAAACAAGCTGCAGATCGAATGCACGCCGCTTTCCTGGCCGATCGGTATGGGCAAGAGCTTCAAGGGGGTATACGACCTCTTTCACAAACGCCTGCACCTTTTCAGGCCCGGCAAACAAACCCGTGCGCAGGAGGGCGTCGTCATCACCACGCTATCCGATCCGAGCCTGGACGACCTGCTGGGCGGGCAGGCCCAGGAACTGCGCCGGGACATCGCCCTGATCGAGGGGGCCGTCGATCCTTTTGCAATCGATCAGTTCCTGAAAGGCAGTCAGACGCCGGTATTTTTCGGCAGCGCCGTCAACAATTTCGGCGTGCGCGAGATGCTCGACGCCTTCGTGGAAATGGCGCCCCACCCGGGCCCCCGCACCGCCGTAACGCGCGCCGTTTCGCCTTACGAGGACGACTTCTCGGGCTTTGCCTTCAAGATCCAGGCCAACATGAACCCGGCCCACCGCGACCGTATCGCCTTTGTCCGGATCTGCTCGGGCAAGTTCACCCGCGGAATGAAGGTCGTCCACCACCGCATCGGCAAGGAAATAGCCCTTGCCAACGCCACCATTTTCATGGCCCAGGACCGCGAAAACGTGCAGGAGGCCTTTCCCGGCGACATCATCGGGATTCACAACCACGGCACCATCAAAATCGGCGACACCTTTACCGGCAAGGAGCCCTTGAAATTCAACGGTATTCCGAATTTCGCGCCCGAGCATTTCAGACGGGTGCGGCTCAAGAACGCCCTGAAGATCAAGCACCTCCAGAAAGGGTTGACCCAACTCGCGGAGGAAGGGGCCGTTCAGGTTTTCAGGCCGCTGAAAGGCAACGACTACATTTTAGGGGCGGTCGGCCTCCTGCAGTTCGAGGTGACCATGGCCCGGCTCAAGGCGGAATATGGCGTCGATGCCATTTACGAACCGGTCGAGGTGGCCGTGGCCCGCTGGGTCGACAGCGCAGACCGGAAGAAAATGGCCGATTTCGAGCGGGCAAACGCCAACAGCCTGGCCAGAGACGCCGAGGGGTGCCTGTCCTTTCTGACGACCAGCGAGTGGCAGCTTGGCTATTTTATGGAAAAATGGCCGGAGGTCAGGTTCCACAAGACGCGCGAAATCAGTGTCCATCCATAAATGGTCTTTTTTCCGCTGGGCGGCGTTCTCCGCGGGTTTCCGGCTGCGGCATACGTAAAGTACGCCTCGCCGTTAACCCTTGTGCGGCCTTGCCCAGCGAAAAAAATCCACATTTATGAATTGGACACGAGTATCACACAATAATAACCGTGGGGGCAGACCTGTGTGTCTGCCCTTTAACGGGTACAAATACCTCGGTCGCTTCCCACAAAGGGCACACACACAGGTGCGCCCCTATTGGTGTATCGTAAACCGAGCAGTTTTAATAAAATCCCGGATGGATGCCCAGGCGGCGTCTTTCGGGCCCGGACGGCGTTCTCGCACGCCGGCGATCCTCGACGTAGCCCTGGCTACGCCTGCGGTCGCCGGCGTGCTGCGGCCTTGTCCGGAACCGAAATCCACCACCTGTGCGTGGACGCTCGTGTGGCCATAACAGGCTATTTCCCGGCCCTGTATCCTCCTTAATTCGCTCGAATACCCCAAGAAGAACCGAAATATTTTTTCAGGCGGGCGGCGTCTTGTGATTCCGAAGGACATTCTCGCGGACCGCGGGTGGCCTCCTTCAAAAAAAAGAGAATTTCTTTTTCTTTTTGGGGCCGGGATACATCGACAGCTCCAGTACGCACCCCAGGCGCGGGGACTTGCGGGTGCCGCCGGTGATCCGGATCACTTTTGCCGCCGTGACGACGTTGTCCTGGGTCAGCCGCCGGATGACTTCTGCGGCGAGCTTGTCGTTCAGGCGGCCAAAGCAGTCCGGCATCGAGAGTTCCTTGTTTTTGCCTTTGCGCACGACGTAAACCGTGTTTTTAGTGCCCGCGCCGGGCCCCCCCCAGATCAGCCGCACCCTCTCACCGGCTTTCAGCTTGCCCAGGGTTTCCTGGCGCTGGCTGCCGTCCGGGTTGCTGTACTCGCAGCCGGTGGCGGCGGTGCGGATGCGCCTGAGGAAGCCATCGTCTTGGCGTTTGCAGAAAATCTCTTTTAAATCGGCATGTTCTACAGGCGTCTTTTTCTTGGTGCCGAACATATACTCGAGTTTGTCAATCAGTGCCATGGCAAGGCTTCCCTCCTGAAGCGGGCGGCTTCGGTGTCGTGTTTCATTTCCTTTCAGACCAAAAAGCCCTTTTCAAGTCAAGAAGTTTCATGCGGCTAAACGGAAACTGATTGACCGGGAGACAACGCAAGTGGTATCGCGTGACAACACATTCAACCAAACCCGCACATCAGAAAACTGGAAAGGAGAGGGTGAAAGATGGTCGATATGGCAACCCAGTATCTCGGTCTGAAATTGAAGAACCCGTTGATCGCCGGCAGTTCCGGATTGAGCGCGACCGCTAAAGGCGTGCGCGATTTCGAAGAGAACGGTGCGGCCGCCGTGGTCCTGAAATCGATTTTCGAAGAAGAAATCATGTTCGAATACGAGGACATACTGCGGGAAGCCAGTCAGGAAGGCGTCAACATGGATCAGTTCGACTATTACGATTTCGAACTGAAAAGCGGCAAGATCGAGAAATACACCCGCCTGATCGAGGAGTGCAAGAACAGCGTGTCGATACCGGTTATCGCCAGCATCAACTGCGTCTATTCGCACGAGTGGACCTCTTTTGCCAAGCAGCTGGAAGAGGCCGGGGCGGATGCGCTGGAGCTGAACATGTTCTTTTTACCGTCCGAATTCGATCGGACCACCGAGGAAAAAGAACGGGCGTATTTTCAGATCATCGAAAAAGTTCAAAAAGAGGTGAGCATCCCGATCGCATTGAAAATCAGCTATTATTTTTCCAACCTGGGGCCGATGATCCAGAACCTGTCGAAAACCGGTATCGCCGGCCTGGTCCTGTTCAACCGCTTTTACAGCCCCGATTTCGATATCGACAAGCTCGAAGTGGTCTCCTCCAATGTTTTCAGCAAACCGTCCGATCTGGCGATATCCCTGCGGTGGATCGGCATCATGGCGCAGCGCGTGAGCTGCGATCTGGCGGCCTCGACCGGCGTGCACGACGGCGCGGCGCTCATCAAGCAGATCCTGGCGGGGGCCAATGCCGTTCAGGTGGTTTCCGCCTTCTACCAGCGCGGCAAGGGGCACATCGCGACCATGCTGGGGGCGCTCGAGGAGTGGATGGTGAAAAAAGGCTTCAACAGCCTGGCCGACTTCAGGGGCAAGCTGAGCCAGGCCGAGAGCAGCAACCCGGCCGCCTACGAAAGAGTGCAGTTCATGAAATATTTCGGCGGCGCCAGCTGATCTGCGGGTGGGATTGAAAATTGGAAGAGGCCTATCAGGTCAAGGCCCCCAACAAGTGGCGCCCGGCGCAGCCGCGGCCGGACCGTTGTTCATGCTCTCGGCCGCGCTCCTGTTCACCCTACTCAACATAACCATAAAACTCCTGGGGCCGCAGTACCGGATCTGGGATATCGGCTTTTACCGTTTTTGCGGGGGGGCCTTTGTGTTGCTGGCTGTTTTCGGGCGCCGGCGAAATCCTTACAGGGGCCGCAACATCCGCCTGCTCGTCATCAGGGGGTGCACGGGCTCGGTCGCATTTGTCTGCCTGGTGACGGCCATCCGACTGCTGCCCGTGTCCACCGCCCTGGTCATTTTTTATTCCTTCCCGGTCTTCTCCGCCCTTTTTTCTTTCCTTATTTACGGGGAACGGATCGGGTGCCGGGAGGTGGCCTGCACCTTCGGGGTGTTGGCCGGCGTCGGGGTTCTATTCGATTTCCAGCTGGCGGGCGCTTTTTTCGGTCAAGCCGTGGCGCTGCTGGGCGGCGTCTTCGCCGGGCTGACGGTGACGCTGATCCGGACCCTGCGCGAACACAATGGCCCGGTCGTCATCTATCTCTATTTCTGTACCATGGGAACCCTGGTGACCCTGCCGCAATTCGCCTTGCACCCGGTCTGGCCGGCGACCGCGACGGAAGGGGCCATGATACTGGGGATCATCCTGTTCTCGGCCACGGCCCAGCTCTTGATGAACCAGGGTTTTTTCTACTGCCGGGGCTGGGAAGGCGGGGTCTTCATGTCGAGCGAGGTCGTCTTCACCGCCATCGTGGGCATTGTCTTTTTGGGGGACCCGGCCACCTGGCGTTTCTGGGCCGGCGGCCTCATGATCCTGGCCAGCGGGATCGCCATGAACCGGCTGCGAACCCGCCAACCTGTCAGCGGGGGAGGGTAAGGAGCCCTTACTTGAGGCTCGCTCAAAAATAACTTACCATTTTTGGACGTCGATGCATCCCGTCCGGCTGCCGGTGCAAACTCTCGGAATATCCAGATATCCCTGCGATTTTGCGCCTTGCCGGGCGGGCGCCTTAACACCCAAAAACGCCAACTTATTTATTCGCGAACCCTTAGCGAGACGCCCGCAACTCCTCCCGTACAACGCGACGGAGAACTTCTTCGAGGGGGTGTTCCTGGCGTTCCATGTGGTTTCTGAGGGCATCATTAAGCATCGACTGGTAATTCCCCCCCCCTTGTTCCTCAACTTTGGCGCGGAACCAATCGACAATATCACGGTCAAGTCTAATGGTAATCCGAACTTTATTCCCTGATTGAGGGAGTACGGCGCCACGCTTGCCCTCGCTGAAATCATATTTCGCTTTCATATTGTCTTACCTCGCTGCGCACGGCTTTACGTGCTGAAATAATGCGAATAGCATCACCTCGCCATGTGTAAGTCACCACCAATACACGACCGAAAGCATCCATTCCGATGGTGGCATACCGCTGTTCATCCGACCCAAAGTCCTCGACTGTCACGGCGTTTGCGTCTTCAAAAACCGCAAATGTGTCAGCAAATGATATGTCGTGTTTCAGCTGATTTTTCTTAGCCTTCGATTTGTCCCATTCAAACATGGCACCCTATAAATATGCACAATTGTATGTACGTGTCAAGTTTGAAATGGCGACCGTCGGGATCACAGGATTTCAGGTATTTCTCTTTTCCTTGGAGTGGTTTGTTTGTTGAGATACGAACACTGATATCTGCCGCCGGCTGCGGATCCGCAAAGCCGTTACCGGGGGGGGTAAGGAGCACAGGTGGTTCGTGAATCCATTCCACCATTCCAGCATTCCAGGGTTTCCCCTCCGGTGCGCGATAGAGTGCCGCTTTCCTGAAGGCCGCGGGTGAGTGGTGGCAACTGGAATGGATATTGCATTTTTCCGTCGCAGTCCTGGCCTGAAGCCCTGAATCAAACCTGTGGAAAAGGGGCCGGGCCATTGTGATGTTCCCTTCTTGGGAATTCCCCTTTGAATCGTTTTTGCAAGGCGGACTTCCCCGATTCAATGCCAGGCCGTTTGACGGGCCTTGGGGTGCGGAGGATGCGATGGTGAGCAAGACCGGAATGACCATTCGAGACTACCTGGCGCGGCACAGCCTTTCCAGGGACCTGTTGGGCCGGTGGAACGCGGCACTCAAGGAGCCGCGGGCCCAAACCGATCCTTTTGTGCGCCTGCTCACATCCAGTTTGTCCCGCAGCGACCGGAAGGTCACCGAAGGGCAGGCCGGGTTGACGGCCGCGGATTATCTGGCCCGGCCGGTGGCGGCGCGCCTTTCGGGCGGGAAGGTGTCCAGGGATGCTTTGCAGCCGCCGACTCCGCAGGGTTCGGCCCATCAGGCCGGTACGGCCCCTTTGGCGCTGGCGGCGGCCGATCCTCCCGCACCGGCGCCCGCGTGTTCCGGCCCGACAAGGGGCCGGCAAGCCGACGCCGGCCAGAAAGAGACCATTGAGGCCTGCATCGGCGAATCCGCCCGCAAATACAACCTGCCGCCGGAGCTGATCAAGGCCGTCATAGAGGCCGAATCGGGTTTCAGGGCCGATGCCGTTTCGGTGGCCGGCGCCCAGGGGCTGATGCAGTTGATGCCGGCCACCGCCAGAGATCTCGGCGTGACAAATTCCTTCGACATCCGCCAGAACATTGACGGTGGGACCCGTTATCTGCGTCAAATGCTCGATCTGTTCGGCGGCGACACCCGTCTGGCGCTTGCCGCTTACAACGCCGGGCCCGGCAACGTGCAAAAATACGGCGGCGATGTGCCCTTCCCCGAAACCCGGCAGTACGTGGTTCGGGTTCTGGAGGCGATCGGGGATTTTACGTAGTTCCCGTCCATAAATGGCCCTTTTCCGCAATTTCGGCGTCAATCACGCCAAGGCGTGACCAAAGAAGTGACAAAATACCCAATCGTTTCCAAAACAGTATCACACAATAATAACCGTAGGGGCAGACCTGTGTGTCTGCCCTTTATCAGGCACAAATACCTTGGGCTCTCCCCACATGAAGGGCTACACACACAGGTGCGCCCCACATGAAGGGCACACACACAGGTGCGCCCCTACTTTTCCACGCCCGGTCTTGAAGACGGGCCCACGGTTATATAAAGAAGCCGCCGATGGTCCCGAACTTTTTTTCGGGTTGACACCACCTGCGCATTCAGGCAAATATAGCCGGTGACACGGCAAGACATCGTATATAGCCATATACCCCTTTCCAAAATAAAATACCGCATCTTGAGAGCCGGAGATAATCTTTCGGGGGTGTGAGACCGCCCCGTTTTTGGGTTGTCCCCCCGGGATTTGTTGTCAACCAGATAGGATGTGCTATGAAAAAAATCACCTGACGCGATAAGGTTCCTGTTGCAAGAATTACGCAGATCGCTTACAGCTGAAAAATCTTCGCGTTTGAGTCGAGTATAATCCCGCGATTCGTGCCATCTCCTCCACCTCCGAAGCACACTGCGCACTATCAGGAAAAATGACCGCATCTCGAAAATAACCCTTGCCTCGCGAAGATCCGCAAATTAATATTACACTCACTTTACAATTGACATACCGTACCAGAAAGGAACGGCCCTACCATGGACATGACCCTGATACGCCGATCGTGGAGAACCGCGGTGGCCAGCGCGCTGCTGTTGACCGGAGCCGGCTTTTTCCTCCTGGCCTGCGGGGGCGGCGGCGGCAGCAGCAATGCCGCCGGCACGGGAGGGTATACGGTGAGCGGAGAAATCACGTTTGCCGCCAACACCGCCATTGACAGTGATGTCAACGATCCGGAGGCCCCGTACGCTTCCAACGATCTGTACAACGATCCGCTGCAACCGGAAAACGGCAGCGATGTCGATACCCTGGTGCAGCGGGTGTCCAGGCTGGTCACCCTCGGCGGCTACGTGAACCAGCCGGGGCAGGGGGCCGCCGGCCGCTCGTTTGCGACGGGCGATGTCAGCGACTTTTTCGTGACCGATCTGTCCGCGGGCCAGACGGTCACCCTGAATGCGGCCGAGGCGGCGGCCAACATCGATCTGTTTCTTTACGCCGATCAGAATTTCGGCCAGCCCGTTGCCTCGTCGACGGGCGCGGCCGGTGTGAACAAGCCTATACCGATCGCCACGGCCGGCACCTATTTTATCGAGGTCCGCGCCGTCAGCGGCGCCTCCAACTACACGCTGAACCTGGCCGCCTCTATGGGCGAGGCCCAAGCCGCGGCCTATGACGGCGGGGGCGATTTTGTTCCCGGTGACGTTATCGTCAGATTCAAGGATGCGAGTGCCGGGGCCAGCAGCGCTGGTCCGCCGGCGGCCGGGATGGCGCCGCCGGGCTTGACGATCAAGTCCGGGGAACCCGGTCAGGCGATGCTCTTTCAGGTCACTGGAGC
>JBAPSB010000084.1:0-4476 GCA_049281435.1 Desulfobacterales bacterium | reverse complement strand
TGGCCATGCGCAGCATTTGCAGCAGGCCGAAACCGCGCAGCGTGCCGACCAGCATCAACAGAGAGCAGACCGCCAGGCACAGGACGACCAGGTGGTCGCCGGTTTGTTCCAGCTGCCGTTCGATGGGCGTTTTGGGGCTGGAAGTCTCCGCCATCAGGGTCTGCAGACGGCCGATTTCCGTATAGCGGCCCACCGCCACGACAACTGCCAGACCCTCGCCGCCGGTGACCTGCGTCCCGGCGAACACCATGTTGCGGCGTTCGGCCAGCGGCGTGTTTTCCCGCCGCAGAACGCCGTGGGTTTTGTCCACCGGCAGGCTTTCCCCGGTGAGCATGGACTCGTCGACGCTCAAGCGCGAGGAGCGGATGATGCGGGCGTCGGCGGCGACGTAGCTGCCGGGTTTGAGGGTCAGCACGTCGCCGCGCACCACCTCCTCCGCAGCGATGTCCATTTCCTCGCCGTCGCGCAGCACCTCGGCCTTGGGGTGCACCAGCTTCTTGAGCGAATCGATGGCCTTCTCCGCCTTTTGCTCGGTGGTGTATCCGATGGCGGCGTTGGCCAGCACCACGCCTAACACGACGGCCCCGTCGATCAGTCCGCCGGTCAGAACCGACACGCCGGCCGCGGCCCCCAGAAGGTACACCGGCAGGGAATTCAATTGACCCAGAAAAAGGTCCCACCGCGACCGCTCTTCAGCGGCCGGCAGTGCGTTGCGGCTGAACCGTTTCCGGCGTTCGGCGACTTCCTGTTCATCGAGTCCGCGGTCGGGGGTGACGGCCAGTTCCTTGAGCACGGCGTTTTTGGAACGAATGTGCCAAGGGTGGTTCATGGCGTCATCGAGTGGAAACAGAAGGCGCCGGATGAGATGCTGCAGGTGGGTGTAGCGGCTGGTGGGGGCGCTGTCGCCGGAGGGGGTAAAGTGATCGACCGCCGTCAGGCCGTTCGGCCCGAGTGCTTCGTCCACCTCGACGAGCGCCCTCTTGATCAGGGTGCCGATGGTCCGGGGCGTGTTGCCCGAATTGTAGGAAACCAGAACCTTGCCGGTGAGGGTGCTGGCCGAGACCCGTTTGATATCTTTCTCCTGCGAAAGCCGCAATTCGAGAAACTGCTTGAGCGGCTCGCACCCGTACAGCCCGTCGACCCGGTAGCGAGCCCTTCCTTTTACGGCCGTGTGGGTTGCCTCCACCATCTTTAACTGCCTAACCAACGCGTGGTTGGCGTCTTTTTGGGTATGAATGACCATAAAAAAAAAGTGTGACGCTCTTTAGAATTCTCCGGCCAGAGGGAAAGGGGTGCAGACGCGTGACGTTTCAAGCAGAAACAAAAAAAGGATGCCGGCGCGCGCTGCGGACCGGCACGCGTGCATCATCTTGTTTTATCGGTTTCTAACAGGGATGAGCTGATCAAGGAAGTGGTCAATATGCCGAAAGCATACCAGAAGGCGGTGTACCAAGGCGGAAGCTTGGCGTTGCCCTTGAGGATTTCGTACAGACCGACCGCGCAGAGCGCCACGAACATCAGACCGGGAAAATCCAGTGTGCCGTCGGTCAATCCATTGAACCTGCGGCTGAAGGCCGCCAGAGGGTGATAGACCTTTTGTCCGAGCGGCTGCACCCGGGGTAGCCCGGGATCCAGTGCGAACAGGCCTTCCCGGGCCGCATGGTCGGTCAGTTTTTCGAAGTCGATACCGGGACCAGTCATCAATACGCTTCCCGTAAGGGCGTTGACGCGGATTTCGCGGTATTTCAGGTCACGCGCCAACGATTGCGCGACCGTGTTGAAAAAACCGTCGTCACCCTTGCGGGAAGGTATCTTGATTCGCAGCCGCTCGGCGGTCCGGTGGCTGGCGGTGGCTTGCGGCAGAATGTCCGAGGTCATGTTGACTCTCTATTTGGCCGCGGCGGCCGCTTTTTTGGGTTTCTGGGGCTTCTCGGCCGGCTGGGCCAGCTCGGCCTTGGCCTCGGCGGCCAGATCGTCGAAGGTTTCCATGGTTTCGGCGACCTGTTCCTTCATTTTGCCGTACGTCAGCAAGCCGCCCTTGATGATGGCCTTCGTCACCGGTTTCAGGATACTGGTCAGCACCGGCACGACGATAGGCGCCAGAAGCACCACAGCGGCACCGGCGACCACGGAGCCTCCCATTTTGAATCCATTGTCTAACAGTCCCATACCGCACCTCCCTTTGCAGTCGAACGTGTGAACACACTACCGCTAATTGGCGGACACCGACTTCCGGGTCCAGCCGGGTTACGCCGGCGACGATCTCCGGTGTATCGAACCCGTAAACGCGTCAAAAATTCTTCCTGGCGCGAACACGGAAAGACGGTGTGCTAGAACTTCATTAGTAAGGTTACCGTAGAGTGAAGTCAACACGTAAATTAATTAAAGACCTACTCGTGAAGCGTTTCCAAACCGCCGCCTGGTCATTTCCCAATCGGTGTACAGTTCTCGGGCAAGGAGAATTTTAGGCGCGGTGAGGGCATCCTCAGAAGCGCCACCGGTGTCGCTAATGAAAATCTAATCGGCCTCTCATCAAACGCCAATATTTCCAGCATACATCCTCTGCTACAGAATGCGATAGAAGTTAATACATCCAACCATAGTAAAGGAGAGGGAGCGATGAGTAAAGTGGCGGAAATTCTGAAACCTTTCGCAGGCTGTTTGCTGGGACTCGTACTGCTGGCCAATGCCGGCGCGGCGCGGGCCGAAGAACTGCTCGTTTACACGGCGCTGGAAGACGATGAAATTCCCGGGTACCTCGATATCTTCAAGAAGGCGCATCCGGACATCGAGGTCAAGATCGTGCGGGACTCGACCGGCATCGTGACCGCCAAGCTCCTGGCCGAAAAGGACAATCCCCAGGCGGACGTGGTCTGGGGCACGGCCGCCACCAGCCTGATGCTCTGCGACCAGGCCGGCATGGTCGAACCCTATGCCCCCAAGGGGCTTGAGCGGGTGCGTCCCAAGATGCGCGACCCCAACAATCCGCCGCACTGGGTCGGCATCAAGGCCTGGATGACCGGCTTCTGCGTCAACACGATCGAATGCGCCAACATGCAGCTGCCGGTCCCGGCATCCTTCGCAGACCTCGTGGACCCGGTGTACCGCGGCCACCTGGCCATGTCCAACCCGGCCTCGTCCGGCACCGGCTTCCTGACGGTTTCCGCCATTTTGCAGACCATGGGCGAAGAAAAGGGCTGGGAGTACCTCGACCAGCTGCACGAGAATATCGCCCGCTACACCCACTCCGGCTCACAGCCCTGCAAATTGGCCGGTGCCGGCGAGGTGGCCATCGGTATTTCTTTCGCTTATCGCGGGTTCATGCAGAAGCAAAAGGGGGAGCCGGTGTTGACGGTGTTTCCCGCGGAAGGCTCCGGCTGGGACGTGGAGGCCAACTGCCTGATAAAGAAAGCCCACATCAAGCCGGCCGCCAAGACCTTTCTGGACTGGGCGATCGGCGAGGAGGTCATGAAAGCCTACGCCAAGGTCTATCCGGTGACGGCCTTTGCCACCGGCGTGCCCATTCCCGAAGGTTTTCCGGCCGATCCCGAGGGCCAGCTGATCGAGAACGACTTCAACTGGGCGGCCAAGAATCGCGCGCGCATCCTGACGGAGTGGAGCCGGCGCTATGATGGCAAGAGTGATGCAAAGTAGGAGAAGACGATGAACGCGGACGACATTTACCTGAGGCTGGAGTCGGTATCAAAGACCTTTGGCCGGTTTACGGCGCTGGCCGACGTTTCTTTCCAGGCCCGGCGCGGCGAATTTCTCTGCATTTTGGGGCCCAGCGGCTGCGGCAAGACCACTTTGCTGCGGGTCGTGGCCGGCTTGGACAAGCAGAGCGGGGGAGACGTATTCATCGAAGGCCGAAATGTGTCTTCACTGCCGGTGTCCAAACGCAACGTGGGCATCGTCTTTCAGTCCTACGCCCTGTTTCCGAACCTCACCGCCCGGCAGAACATTGCCTACGGACTCAAAAGCCAGGGGCGCTCGCGGCAGGCCGTCCAGCAGCGGGTGAGCGAGTTGCTCGACCTGGTGGGGCTGCGCGGCATGGGCGCCAAACACCCCGCCAAGCTCTCCGGCGGTCAGCAGCAGCGCGTCGCCCTGGCGCGCGCCATCGCCGTATCGCCGGCGCTGCTGTTGCTGGACGAGCCCCTCTCGGCCCTGGATGCCAAGGTCCGGGTGATGCTGCGGGGCGAGATCCGACAGCTTCAGCGCCGACTGGGCATCACCACCATCATGGTCACCCACGACCAGGAAGAAGCCCTGACGATGGCCGATCGCATCCTGGTCATCGACGGCGGGCGCCTGGTCCAGGACGGCACGCCGCGCCAAGTGTACGACAAACCGGCCAACCCGTTTGTCGCCGGCTTCATTGGCCACATGAATTTCATCGAAGGCGCCACCAAGATCGAAAAAGGCGTGTATGACATCGGCGGTACCCGGCTGAGCGTCAGTGCCGAGAACGGAACGGGG
>JBAPSB010000083.1:0-43561 GCA_049281435.1 Desulfobacterales bacterium | reverse complement strand
ATTCAGGGTCAACCGGCTGTCCTCGAAATTGGCGATGCAATACGGGCAGGAGGTGGCCAGCACTTCGGCCCCCATCCCGATGGCCTGTTCCAGCCTGAGGTCGGAGAATCTCTCGCCCTTGGGGGTTTCCATCCATATCCGGCCGCCGCCCCCGCCGCAGCACAGGCTGTTTTCCCGCGCCTCGGGCATCTCGCTCAGTTCCAGACCGGGTATCCCGGTCAACACTTCTCGGGGTTCGTCGAAGATGCCGTTATGCCGTCCCAGGTAACAGGGATCGTGATAGGCGACCTTTTTGGTGTATTCCCCGGTGACATCGAGCCGGCCCTGATCGATCAGTTCGGCTAAATACTGCGCGATGTGGACGATCTCGAAGTTGACCATGAATTCGGCATATTCGTTTTTAAAGGTGTGATAGCAGTGGGGGGAGGAAACCAGGACTTTCTTCACCCCGTTTTCGATGAACGTTTTGATATTTTCGCGGGCCAGACGCTTGAAAAGACCTTCGTTGCCCGTCTTGCGGATGCTTTCCCCGCAGCAGTTCTCCCTGGTGCCCAGGATTCCGTAGGCAACCTTGGCGCGGTCGAGAATAGTTGCCGTGGCGACGGCCACCTTTTTCAGTCGCGGGTCGTAGCTGAGATAGCAGCCGGGGAAATAGAGAATTTCCATGTCCTCGGTGAACGGTTTGACGGCCAGGCCTTTGGCCCAGTCGGCCCTTGTCTTGCGTTCTTCGCCCAGCGGGTTGCCGGCACCGCTCAGGCTGGCGCTGACGATGCGCAGCGGTTTGACGGGGTTGGGGAAAATGTCGTATTCCGTGGCGATTTTGCGCAGGGCGACCCCGGATTCGATCTGTTTGACGTCCCGCGGGCACTGCTGCGGGCAACTGCCGCAGGTGGTGCACAGCCAGATGTCTTCACTTTCGATGTCCGTCAGGCCGAAGGTCGCCTCACGAACGATCTTGCGCATGCTGAAGGCCCTGAAGCGATTCCAGGGGCAGACCGCATCGCACAGGCCGCACTGGTAACACAACTTGAAGGCTTCGCCCCCGTTGGACTTGATGACATCGATGATCTCTTTGAAGTCGGCGACATTTTCCACTGTTTTTATCGATCCTTTTTATGACCGTGCTGATCGTGTCAGCCCTTCTTCGACTGCGACATCCGGGCCACGGCATCCATGATCTTCTCCAATCCATATTTGTCGGCCAGGGATTCCAGTCCGACCTCCAGCTCCTCCGGCTCCTCGGATTCCTCGACTTCCTCTTCCCGCTCCTCGTAGATCAGGGCTTCATTCAGGCACCACTGAACGCACAAGGGTTTTTCCTCGCCTTCGCACATATCGCATTTTAGCGGCAGGCCGGAATCGGGCTCCTTGAACTCGCTCCTGGACGGGCAGGCGGCCCGGCAGAAGGCGCACTCGTCGTATTCCTTGCCGTCGATCGTATACTTGTCACGGCCCATGCACTCGGCCGCGGCCTGCTCGCCCGCGTAGACGGGCACGTATATGTCCTTCAGCGGCTCGCGAATGACCCGGATGCGGGACCGGGCCGGATTGTTGCTGCTGTATTTCGGCGTAGCGTGAAAGGCGGAACAGATCACCTCGCAGGCGCGGCATCCGTTGCACTTGTCGACATCGATCCTGATCGTCTTGACTTTTTTCTTGCTTTTCTCACCCTTCACGGTGATCACCCCCCCTTATTTCAATCTTTTACTTCTTCTTCCACGGTTTCCTCTTTTGGAGAAGCCTCCGGCCCATCGGTCAGGATTCCGCGCCGCAGGAAGTCCTCGCTGACGTAATCCAGGCCGAATTCCATCAAGGACTCCGCGGTCGGGATTCCCTGGTCGTTCCAGCCCTTGAACGTGTAGTAGGTGTCCAGGAGTTCCTTTTCGAGTTCGGGAAACCGTTTCTTCCAGTGGTTCTCGGGCGGCTTGTCGTCTTTTCTGCGCATGCCCCTTCGGATGTTGATGGCCCTGACCAGAGTCCGGTACCGCTTGGCGGCCTGCGTCAGCTTGTCTTCATCCATGTCGATCCCGGCCCCGGCCGAGATGAATTTCGGGTAATTGTGGATGTGGTAGGGCGGCTTCAGGGGAAATGAGGACAGGCCGGCGCACATCCCCAGGGCGTCATCGATGTAGTGCATGCGCTCCTGCCAGTCGACGATGTCGCAGGTGGCCTGGACGGTCGGGTAATAAGGAATGGAGTTTTCTCCGCGCAGTTCCCAGTTCAGGAAATACTGTTTGAACTTCTCGTCCGGCACCTGGAACCAGTCCTTCACGAACTCCTCCCGCTGCTTTCTCTCGGGGAAAGGCATCTGGGGGAACTGCCCCTCGATCTGGGTGATATTGATCTTCTCGCCGGTGCTGTACATGAGAAAATAAATGGGGTTGAGCATCGAGAGCTTGAGCGGCAGCTGCTCGTGTTTCTTGATGTTGTTGTGCGCATAGGCTTCCGCGCCCTTGCCGATCTTTTGAGCCGCCCAGTGCGTGCCGTCGGCCAGAACATCGCCGATGCCTTCGCGCCTGACAATTCTGTCGAGCAGCCAGAAAAATCTCTCTTCGTTTGTGGCCGGCATTCCGGACAGGTCCTGGTCGGTCAATATGCCGTTTTCATGAAGCTCCAGCGCAAAGGCCATCACCTGCGGGGCGGAGAAAGCGTCCACGCCGTATTCGGTGGCCCGTTGCGCGATTTTCAAGCCGAACTCCAGATCCGACATGGCCGCCATCGTGTAGGTGAGTTTCGAGAAACATTTCATCATGTAGGTCGGAAAGCCGGGTACGGAAATTGTCGCCCCGCATTTCATCGGGCAGTTGTAGCAGCTTATCAGCCGCGTCCGGGCGGTTTTCATGGTTTCGGTCCACTTTTTGGCGATTTCCTCGGTCCAGAAGCCTTTTCGGCGCACGCGTGAATTACCCCACATGAAATTCTCGGTGTGCCACTTCTCGTCGTGGACCGCCATTTCCTGCGGCGAGCCGAGGCCGGCTAAAATAGGCATCACCCCCGGAATCGGATTTTTTTCGCGGAACTTGATGTACTCCAGCACTTCGGTGCAGAGCGCCATGAATTCGGCCGGACGGGCCAGGTTGATGTCTTTGGTTCCACGGACCGCTATGGCCTTCAGCCCCTTGTCTCCCATCACGGCCCCTATGCCGCCGCGGCTGGCACTCGATCTTCCCTGCTCGATGGAGGCAAAAAAGACCCGGTTTTCGCCGGCCATGCCGATCGCCGCCACCTGAGCCTTGGGCTCCTTCAATTCCTGCCGGATCAGCTCGGCGGTTTCGACGGCGCCCTTGCCTTTCAAATGCGCAGCATCGCGGATTTCCACCTTGTCGTTATTGATCCACAGATACACCAGGTCGGGCGACTTGCCGCGCAGGATCACCTTGTCGTATCCGGCATATTTCAGTTCCGGCGCCCAGAAACCGCCCATCATCGAGAACGCCATCAATCGCGTCTGGGGCGAAATGGTCGATACAATGGTCCGATTACACCCGACAGCCGGGGTACCGCACAAAAGGCCCGTGGCAAATATCAGAAGGTTCTGCGGCGAGAAGGGCTCGACTTCAGGCGGAACCCTGTCCCAGATCAACTTGGCGTTCGTGCCCAAGCCCCCGAGATACAGTTCGGTCAAACTCGGGTCGGTTTCCACCCTCTCGATATTTCCGCGGGTCAAATCAACTTCCAAATTAAACCCTGTTTCGGCGTACCTCATTTTGTTCCCCTTCTGTACCCTCTGAATTCGTAACTTTTATTTTTGGTCGTCAGTCCCAAGCATTTGGTGCAAACCATCCGACACCTGTCAGGTGCTCGAGATCGTTTAGGCCGTCAGTCGATACGGACGATTTTAACCAGTTTGCCCACCCAATCCAGAGGCAGGTAGATACGGCCGGCATTTCCACCCGCCTTGACCTGCTTTTCGATAACCTCTTCCCCAAGGATAGTGAACTTGGCCCTGGGGAATCGGCCGGGCTCATTCTGCCGTGCGTCGATTTCTTTAAGGCTTGTTTCGGTCTTCAGAGCGACCATATTTTCCGGATGGCGGAACACGTAAATTTCCTTTCAGCCCGCCTTCGCCGGTGTTTGGATGGCCACCAACCGAACTTGCGATGAGGCACGGGAGCTGTGGAAAAAGATCGATTTTACTTGGGATTCGATGGGCGATCGTTGCGCTTCCTTGGCGCGGCCGATCCATCTAAAAAGCTATATATCAACTATATTGTAGCTATAAAGTAGTGATAAGCGGTTCCCTGGATCTTGTCAAGAAAAAAATTCCACAGGAAGGCTGAGATCTAAGGAAGGGCCGGCAAGCAATATTACGGTCGGTTTCAGAATCCTCGCTGGATTTTAAGTAAGCGGACAGCCACGTGGATCGGGATCAGGGGATACGGTCAATCACGGGAAAATCGAAACGATCCGACCGATATTTTGCCAGACGTCATTCGGAGGAACCGGGCAGGACAAAACGGAGCGGCTTTAGGGCTGCCGGAATTACGGCACGATCCGCGCGGGGGTGCGGACGACCGTGCCTGTCCGCGGCCGAAGCCGGAAAAAGGGGGTTTTCCGGTGACAGGTAAAGGGCTGTTGCTTTCGGTCAGCGTGCAATCATGGCCCGCATCATGTCTCCGGCGTTTTCGGCATGATCGGCGATCGAACCGATGGTTTCGGCCAGACGCACCATGTGAAAAACCGTGACCGGATCCAGGGTGGAATTGAAGACTTTCTGTTTGATCTGGTCCTCCATCACGTCGGCCGCATGCTCCTGCCGGCGCAAATTGCGAATGATGTCCTTGACCACCACGCGCTGCTTTTCGGAAAAGTTGCTGAAATATTTGCGGGATTCACTGACCATGCGGCTCAGTTCCTCGATCGGCTCGACCACCGCGTCAACCAGCAGGAAAAATTCCTTCTCCAGTTCGTCCGGTATGCCCGGCTCGTTGCGGTAGGAAATCCAGTCCAGGACGTCTTCGACGGCATCAAGCACCCGGTCCTGTTCCCGTAGGTAGCGAAACAGCTGAAACTTGTCCACCGGCATCAGGGTCCCCTTGGGCAGGTGTCCGCGGATTCGCCGTTTGATGACGTCGGCTTCGTGCTCGATCCGGTGGACCTCCTGCCTGAATTCTTCGAAGCGCACGCACTCCTTCGAGACGTGGCACTCGATCGCCTGCTGAAAGGCCCAGGCACACTCTTTGACCTTTTCCGCATGCTCCTGCAGGCCGACGAAGGGCGATGTCATAAACATGGAAAGAAACGGAATTCGCATGACCTTGGCCTCCTTTTATAAAAAATAGCCCAAAACCTTGAAAATGACGATGCTGGTGAGCGCGGCCGCCGGGACGGTTAAAATCCAGTAGATGACGATCTGAAATACGATGCGGAAATTGACCGCCTCCAGGCCGCGAGCCAACCCGACCCCCATGACGCCGCCGACGGCCGCGTGCGTCGTGGAAACCGGCAGCCCCAGTTTTGATGCGATCAGCACCGTCGTGGCGGCTGCAAAATCGACCGAAAAACCGCGGGTGTTGGTCAGGGTGGTGATTTTGCTGCCGATGGTTTCCATGACCCGGTGGCCGGCCATCCCGATCCCGCAGGCAATACCGACCCCGCCGAAGAGCAGCAGGAAAGTCGGCACCGGCACCTTGTCGCCAATCCCGCCCGTCTTGACGATAAAGTAGACCACCGCCAGAGGGCCGATGGCGTTGGCCACGTCATTGGCGCCCTGGGCCAGGGCCACATAGCAGGAGGTGCCGATCTGGATGCGCCTGAAGACCTCTTCCTCCCCGCCGGCCGCATCGATCTTCGCCAGATAGCGGACCAGAAGCCGCTTGCCGGCGTATCCCAGCAGGCCGGCGGACGCCAGGGCCAGCAGAATGGCGCTCGGGGTGCCGATCGACAGCGAACTGCCGAGCGGCGTCTTGAACAGAAACGAGAGCACGACCACGAAAACGGCCAGCCCGATGAACCAGGGCGAAAGCCGCAGGGCGTTGGCGAAAGGGTCCGGCTTGGAAAGAATCAGGCCGACGATGATTTTGAACATGGCATAGCTGATCACCAGGCTGAACACCGGCGAGATGACCCAGCTCAGCACGACCGCCCCGAGCTTGTCCCACTGGATCACGGAAAACCCGCCGGCCATGATACCGAAACCGATCATCGCCCCGACAATCGAGTGGGTCGTCGAAACCGGCAAAGATCGCCAGGTGGCGAACGAGACCCACAGGGCGGCCGCCAGCAGAGCCGAAAAGGCACCCAGCAGCGCCAGGTGGGGATCGTCCATGACCGCGGTCGAAACGATGCCCTTGCGGATGGTATCGGTGACATGCGAGCCGATGAAAACCGCACCGACGACGTTTAATATCCCGGCGATGAAAAGGGCCTGGCGAATGGTAATCGCCTTGGCCCCCACGGCCGATGCCATCGAATTGGCGACGTCGTTGGCCCCGATGTTCCAGGCCATGTAAAAACCGAAAACGTAGCCGACGATCAGGATGGTGTATTCGGGTGCCATATCTTCAGCGGTGTGTCAGGAGACAAAAAGTGCAGACGCACAAACAGGTTGGGCGATGCTGACCGTAGGATTTTTTTCAGCTTCGCCCACCTCCTTGCTGCACCTGCCGAATGTTAGAGTTCTGTTAGGAAAGGGTGGCGACCCATACCACGGGCTATGCGCTAAATCAACGGGTAAATCGGAAGTGGCGAGCGAGATGATGTCGGGCGTCGAAGAGTGTAAAAACAGGACATCCGGAGGTGGCACTGAGGAAGTAGACCGGCTAATCGGCCAAGGGCAAATGAACCCTGAAGGTGCTCCCCTGTCCGAGCGAACTCTCGACAGTGACGTGGCCGCCATGCGCCTGGACGATGTGCTTCACGATGGCCAGCCCGAGACCCGTGCCGCCGAGTTTGCGGCTGCGCGCCTTGTCCACGCGGTAAAAGCGCTCGAAGAGCCGTGGCAGATGCTTGTTCGGGATACCGGAGCCCCGATCGGAGAAATCGATGACGACCTCGTCTGCCATCCGCGAGGCAAAGATTCGGACCGGGCTGCCATCCTCGCTGTAGTTGACGGCATTGTCGATCAGGTTGACGAACGCCTGTTCCAGCAGGGTGGCGTCCAGGTTGGCGGTCAGATCGTCGGCGGCCTCGACGCTGATGGTGATGTCCCTGGCGGCCGCCTGGGGCTGGCAGACCTGAATGGCTGTCTGGACAACGTCTTTGATCCTTTCCGGGCGCAGGCGCACCTCTTCGGTCCCATTTTCCCGTTCCATGCGCGAGAGCGCCAGAAGGTCCTCGAGAATGGCGCCGAGCCGGTCGACATGCTTTAGGATGATTCCCAGAAACCGTTCGCGTTCGGCAAAGTCTTCGACCGCCCCGTGCTGCAGGGTCTCGACGAATCCCTTGATGGCCGTCAGCGGGGTTTTGATTTCGTGGGACACGTTGGCAACGAAATCGCTTCTGACGTTCTCGAGATGGCGCAGCTGGGTGACGTCGTTCATGACCAGCAGGGTGCCGATCTGGACGCCGTCCGCATCGTAGAGCGGCGAGCTGTGGATGTTCAGCGTGCGCTCTTCGGCGCGGTAGAGGATGAAGTCGTCCGCGATGGTTTCCGACGTGCTCAACACCCGTGTGACGAATCGCTGAATCGCCAGGTTGCGGATGACCTCCTGGATGTTGCGCCCTTGAACCTGCTGCGGATCGCAGTCGAACATCCGGCCGGCGGCCGGATTCATGCTGATGATGTGCTCTGTGCGATTCACGGCGATGACGCCCTCGAGCATGCTTGACAATACCGCCTCCAGCTCGTTGCGTTGCCGGAAAACAGTTTTCATCCGGTCGTCCAGCTGAGCCGCCATGCGGTTGAGGGTGTCGGCCAGGCCGGCCAGCTCTTCGGTGTCCGGAGCGGGCAGGCGATGGGCCAGGTCGCCGACGGCGAAATGGGCCGCGCCGCGCTTGATCTCTTCGATGGGTCGGCTGATGCGGCGGGCGAGCGCCAGGCTCACGAGGGCCGCCAGGATCGCGATCACTAATCCGCCGAAGGCGATTTTGAGCCTCACCGATGTCAGCGCCCGGTCCAGGGACGTCAACGGCACGGCGGTTCGTATGACCGCCTGCACGCTGTCGCCATTTTTTACCGGAACGGCGACATACATCATTTTCTGATGGAGGGTATCGCTCGAGCGGATCGAGGGTTGCGTCACGCCCTTCAGGGCGGCGGCCACCTCCGGCCGGTCGGCGTGGTTGTCCATGAACTGCGGCGTTTCCCTGGAATCGCCGATGACCCTGCCATCGGGCAGTATCACGGTAATGCGCGTATCCGAAAGTTTTCCGGCCTGCTTGATGACGGCATCCACGGCTTCCGGTTGTAAAGGGCTGAAAAGGCTGGTGACCTGATCCTTCAGCAGCAGGGCGCGGGCTTCGAGGTCATTTTCGGTTTGATCCAGATAGAAGCGGCCCAGTTCGTTGGAAGCGTACCAAGTGACGGCAATCAAGGATCCCAGGATGATCAGCAGGTAAGCCGGGTAGAGCTGCCATATCAGGCGCTTGTTTTTTCTCATGCCGTCTCCCGAAAACGGTACCCGACGCCCCTGACCGTCTCGATGCAATGGCCGTGCTCGCCAAGTTTCTTCCTCAGGCCCACGATCTGGACGTCCACACTGCGATCGGTCACCGGATAATCGTCGCCGCGCACCGCATCCACGATCTGCGACCGCGTGAAAACCCAGCCGGGACGGCGGGCCAGATTGAACAGAACCTGGAACTCTGTGTAAGTCAACTCAACCGGCCGGCCGGCGACGGTCACGCCGCGGGTCCCGGCGTTGATCTCGAAATCGTGGATCTTGATCATCGTCTTGTCGTCGATCGGATCGGCCGTTTTACGGCGCAGAACGGCCCGGACCCGTGCAATCAGGATTCGCGGGCTGAACGGCTTGGTAATGTAATCGTCGGCGCCCAGTTCGAGGCCGGCAACGATGTCGGGCTCCTCGCCCTTGGCCGTCAGCATCACGATCGGCACGCTGCGGGTCTTGGCGTTGTCCCGCAGCTTGCGCGTCACTTCGAGCCCGTCGATACCCGGCAGCATCAGGTCCAGAATGATCAGATCGAAGGCATCCGAGCGGACCATCCTGAGCGCCTCCTCACCGGTCAATGCGCTCTCGATCCGATAGCCGTCCTTGTGGAGGTTGAAGCGCACCAGTTCGATGATGTCTTCCTCGTCGTCAACGACCAGAATTTTTTCTTTTGCCATTGGGCTCCGCCCTGCTCTTGACGGGTTTGGGGGGTGAAGGCCTATTTTATGCGATTTACCGTAACAATGTTATCAATGTGTTAGCGTAGTGTTATATTCGCATGAGCAACAATCAGATTTGTCTGAGATCGGCAGCCAGACTATCTAAATCGGCGCCTCTACCATCGGCATCGCTTCCGGCAGACGGCGGCGGCAGGCGGCGGCGAAGTCCTCCGGATAGTGGCCGTTGATCCAGCGCAACTGGGCCTCGCTGAAGGCTCCCGGCGATTCGGGCAAGCGGGGCATAAACGCATAGAGCAGCCGCTGGTCGTCATCGGCGCTGTCGAAGCGCTTGGCGTATTCGATAACGGTGATTAATTTGGCTCCCAGCGCGGTCAATACTCTCATGCTGATCAGGATGGCCCGGTCCAGACTTGCACGGGTTTGGCCGTCGGTTTCGAGAATATTGCCGACCGGTTTGAGGGTCATCAGCTGCAGTTCCCACTGGGAGGTTTGGGCCTTGGGCACAAATATCATCACCTGCCCATCTTCGTAGACCACCAGGCTGCTTTCCCGCGCGTTGTCTCCATCCATCCGCCGGTTCTCGCGGATGGCCGCAATGTAGCTCTCGAAAAACGGTCGGCCGGTGGACTGCCGGTATTGCCGGCCGAAATCGCGGATCAAATCGCCGCAGCAATAGGCTTCGAGGGCATGGTCCGTCGCCTGGTTGCCACCATCGGCGGGAACCGCGGCGGGGACCAGGGCGTATTGCTGATGGATCTGCTGGTGGGAGGCATGCAGCCGGTAGCGGCTGGGAGAAAAGTCGAACCCGAAATTCCAGCCCCACAAGGTGCAGGCAGAACCGAGGCGGTCGGCCGCGCCACCGCGCCGAAGGGTGTCTATGATTTCGCGACGCAAGGATTCCAGTGTATCCGGCGACAGCGGCCCGCGCTCCGCAGGAAGCTGCAGGCCCAGTTCCCGGGCGACGCGCGTGTATGTCCGCTGATAGTACAGGTGCCGCATGCCCGACACGTCATCCTGAGTGAGGTCTTTTATCCGGTAGCGCACGGCGTCATCGGCCATGTTGGCGGCATAGTGGCCCCAGGGGATGTAGCTGTTACGGCGTAAATACTCGTACACATGGCTGCGGCCACCGGTCTCGCAATAGTCGGCCGTGATCTCGCTGCCGCCCTGGGCGCCGGGCCGCAGCACCATCACCTCTTTGTAATCGTTCGGCATGTGCGCGTTGTTGGCCAATGCGTCAAACACCAGGGGGGTGCGGATTACCGCCTGCGGCGGCGCATCCTCTGCCCGGGCTTCATAGATCAGTCCCACCGGCCGCCCGGTTGCCGCATCGTGCACGAAGTCGCAGCACTGCTCGGCCAGTCGAACAAGGTCCCGTGGGTCGGTGGAGGTGACGGCCAGGGTCAGCTGCAGGGGCTCGGGCAGCATCTGAAAAATTTGGTCGAGTCGGCTGGAAGAAGATGGGTCGGCGCCCCCGACCGTCCACTGCCGCACCAGGTCGGTAAAAGACCAGGCTACCGGTTCCGGCAGCCTGATGGCTGACGGTTCGCGGGCTTTTGCATCGGCCCAGCTCCTCAGGATGTAAGTGGTGCCTCTGAACGGGAACGCGTTGGGTATCTCGAAGATCCACTCGGCGCCCGTTTCGTTGATCTCGCCCGCGGGAAAGTTGGCGTGGCTGTTCACCGGCCGGCCGTCTCCGAGGGTGCCTATCACCCGCGTGCGGTCGTCCTGCCGCAGATTGGTCACCCGAAAATGCGGCTTGTGAACACCGTAGATGAAGTGTCCGGAGGCCGCCACACAGGTTCTCGGGCTCATGAACAATCCCTCCTCTCGCCAGAGTGTCACCCGATTTGCCGCTTTTCGGAATGCCAGTGTTTTTTTGAAACGGATCCGGGACGCTATTTTTATTGAAATTTTTTATAAAAACAAGGTTTTTTGCCGAGTGTGCCCCTGCGAACCGCTACCGTTTACAAGCATTTAAGATTGTATTACATTCATACAAGTGATATAACTTGTAAATTGTGACTGATAGATGTGTCCCGAATAGATCGATCGGAGAGGATGCTGATCCCGTGGAAATTGTCACCGGAAAACGGTATGCGGTGATTACCGGCGATATCGTCGGCTCGCGCAAATTTACTGAAGAAGCGCGTCGGGACCTGCATGCGGTAATGACGGCGGGAGCAAGGGCGCTGTGTGCCGTGTTCGGTGAGGCAGTGCCGCTGGAACTGGAGACCTTCCGCGGCGATGCTTGGCAGGTGGTGGTCGCGGAGCCGACGCGGGCCCTGCGGGTCGGTTCCTTTTATCGTGCTTTTCTGCGGGCCAACATCAGCGGCGTCAAGGCCGATTCGCGCCTGGCCATTGCCGTGGGGACCATCGATTTCATCCCCGCCGGCAAAGTTTCCAGCGGCGACGGCGAGGCCTACCGCCTGTCGGGCAGCCTGCTCGAGCGCATGCCCCGGCAGCAACGCCTCGCTTTCGGCTTCGCGCCCCCTCGGGCCGATGACCGCCTGGCCGCCCTGGAAACCGTTATACAGCTGATGGACGTCCTGGCCGCCGGCTGGTCGGGAAAACAGGCCCAGGCCGTGACGGGTGCCCTGCAGGGATGGACCCAGGAAAAAATCGCCACCGCCTGCTGGCCACAGCCCATAACCCAGCAGGCCGTCGCCCAGCACCTGGATCGCGCCGGATGGCACGCTTTCGAACGGGGCCTGTTGTTTTACGAGGACACCCTGGCGACCCTTTTAACCCCATGAAACGGTCTTCGTCCCGTTTCTTCGAGTACAATCATATAGACTTGTTAACAGCCATTACAAGCTAAAGAGGTTGTAAACCGCTACGGACACCCCCATGACCCCTCAAGCCCTCTACCTGTTCATCTTTCTGCTGGCCGGCCACATCGCCGGTGATTTCCTGTTGCAGACCAAGACGGTGGCAACGCGCAAGAACCGCTGGGCCCCTTTGAGCCAGCATGCCGCCATCGTGGCGGGCCTGAGTTATCTTCTGTGCGGGACCTGGCGGCATTGGGAAATCCCGCTCGCCATTTTTCTGAGCCACGCCTTGATCGACCGCATCAAGGTGCAAAGCGGGGGAAAAACCACGCGGGCCTTCGTGGCCGACCAGCTGGCCCATGTGACCACCACACTGGTAACGGCGCTTCTGGTGGTTCGCTATGGGGGACCGCTGTCGTTTTTCTGGGTGCAGCAGTTCGGCCCGGCCTTCGTCAAAATCGTGGTGTTTACGGCCGGTGGCATCGCCACCGTCCGGGCGGGCGGCTTTCTGATCGGCCTGGCCGTGCAGCCACTGCTGGCCCAGTTCACCGACGCGCAGCCGCCCGTGGACCCGGGTTCCTCCACCGGCCTGACGGCGGCGCCGGGCGGCGGGCTTCTGGGCGGCGGCCAGCTGATCGGTCAGCTCGAACGCGCCCTGGTGTTTCTGTTTATCATGATGGATCAGCCGGCCGCGGTGGGCTTTCTGATTACGGCCAAATCGATCTTCAGGTTCGGCGACATCCGCGAACACCGCCATATGATGATGGCGGAATACATCATCATCGGCACCCTGATGAGCTTTAGCTACGGCATCTTTATATCCTACCTGACCAAGATCCTGCTCGAACTGCTTCCGGTGTAAAACCTGCACCTGATCACCAGCAGCCGTACCGCCCGGATTGGTCGTCATGCGCGCCATGGCTACCACAGCCGCATGCCCAGGAGCCCGAGTTCGAACAGCAGGTAAAGCGGCACGCCCATCAGGGCCATGTTGAAGATATCCGGCGTCGGCGTCAGGACGGCGGCAACGATGCTGATAACCAGGATGGCATAGCGCCGGTAGCGAGACAGCATCCCGGCGCTGACCAGTCCGATGCGGCCCAGCAGCATCATGGACAGCGGCAGCTCGAAAATCAGTCCAAAGCCAAACACCATCAGCAGGCAAAAGGAAATATACTTTTTAACCGAGATCAGGGCCGTGATGCGCGGCGCCTCGAAGCTCAGTAAAAACTGAATGCCGTAAGGCAGGGATACCAGCAGGCTGAAGGCCGCGCCGGCATAAAACAGCAGGATCGAGGCCACCCAGAAAAAGACCATGGTCCTGCGGCGCAGCGTCGGAAACAAACCCGGCAGGGGCGACAAGATCGAATGCAGCACGAAAGGGATACTCGCGAATAATCCCGCGCCCAGGGCCAGGGTCAGGAAGGCGAAAAAGGTCTCGGGGATGCCGTAGGCCACCAGTTTGACGCCCGTCAGGCGCTGCAGGAAACGAACGATCGGCCCGGCCGCCAGATAGCCGCCGATCGAAAACACGGCCACCAGGACGCCGGTACGGATCAATGCGGCGCGAAGCGCTTCAAGAAAAGAAAGAACCTTCTGCGGGTTCTTTGCATAGTGGTGCATGTCGTTCACATATCACCCGACCGGTTTCCTTATTTTCCAAAAACCCGGCCGCCGGCACGGACGTCCGCCACAAAAAAAGGATCCGGCACTGTAAACGGGATACTTTGTCGTCACATGGGTGGCGCGGCCTGGCGTCCAACCAGGGGCCTTGGGGTCAGCCGGTGAATTATTCAAGCAATGGTTTCAATCACTTATAGTAATTTCAAGCAGTTGGACAATTTCGAATTTCGAAATGTACCGGATTCTACTGAAAAGTCAAGACGCCTCCCCTCCCGCGGCTTGCCTCCGCAATGCCCCCCGGCGCGTTAAGGAGGATGGCTCCCGCAAGACCCGGTCGCAGGAACGGATCTTGCGGATCCCCGCACCATATTCTATTCTCTTCAAAAAAAAATTACCGGTGCCATCGATCGTCATCATGGTCGGGCGGCGTCCCGATCGACATGGGAGAGGAAAAAATGGACTGGCAGAATCAGTATGCCGCTAAAGTGGTCAGCGCGCAGGCAGCGATTTCCAAAATAAAGCGCGGCAGTCGGGTGTTCATCGGCACGGGCTGCGGCGAACCCCAGCATTTGATAAAGGTCATGATCGCCGATCGGAGCTTGCAGGACATCATGCTCTATCAGATGCTGTCCCATACTCTGTCCCAATTCGTCGATTCCGACTCGTTTCTCAGGCGGTTTTCCCTGAAACTCTTCTTCATCAGCCGCTCCATGCGCCAGGCGGCGTTCGACGGTAAAATCGACTACATTCCGGCTTACCTGTCCCAGATCGCCGGCTTCTTTTCCAGTCGACGCATCGGGCTCGATGTCGCCCTGATCCAGGTCAGCCTGCCGGACAGGTTCGGCTACTGCAGCCTCGGCGTGTCGGTGGATATCACCCGCGCGGGACTGGAAAACGCGCGGCTGGTCATTGCCCAGGTCAATACCCACATGCCGCGGACCTGGGGCGACAGCTTCATTCACGTGGATGACATCGATTGGCTGACGCCTTATGACGAACCGCTGGTGGAGTCCTCCCCCACCATCCCGGACAACGATGTCTCGCGGCGGATCGGCCACTTTGTGTCCACCCTGGTGGACGACGGCGCGACCCTTCAGGTGGGATTCGGCAACTTGCCTTACCACATTTTAAAGTACCTGGCAGACAAGAAGGACCTCGGCTTGCACACGCAAATGATCACCGACGGCTTCCTGCCGCTTTTCGACAAGAAAGTGATTACCAACAGGAAAAAGACGCTGCTGCCGGAGCGGGTCGTCACCTCCCTTTGCATGGGCTCACAGAGGCTTTACCGCTTTGTGGACAACAACCCGGCCTTTTACTTCCGGTCCTCGGCTTTCGTGAACGACCCTCTGGTCATCGCCCGCAACGACAACCTGGTGACCATCAGCTCGGCCCTGGAAGTCGATCTCACCGGCCAGGTCTGCACCGATTCGTTCGGGCACCTGTTTTACAGCGGCATCAGCGACCAGGTCGATTTTTTGCGGGGCAGCGCCCTGTCGAAAGGCGGGTTTTCCATCATTGCGCTGCCGTCGACCGCCAGGGGCGGGCAGGTTTCCCGCATCGTCGCCAGCCTGAGCGAGGGTGCGGGCGTCGCCACAACGCGCGGCGATGTAAACTTCGTCATCACCGAATACGGAATCGCCGAACTCCAGGGCAAGAGCATCTACCAGCGGGTCATGGAACTGGCCCAGGTCGCGCATCCCAAGTTCCGCGAGGAACTGGTGGACGTTGCCCGCAAACGCCATTACATTTTCGGCGACCAGCTGCCCCCGTCCACGGATGACTTGATGTTCATCGAAGGCTACAAGGGTTCCTGCACCTTGAAAAACGGCCGGACGGTGGAGTTTCGGCCGCTGCTGCCCTCGGATGAGTTCGCCTACCGCAACTTCTTCTATTCGCTGCAGGAAGAGACCATATATTTTCGTTTTTTTTACAAACTGCGCAACTTCACCCATGAAGTCGCCCAGAAACAGTGGGCGAGCCTCGATTACAGACACACGGTTTCCATCATCGGTTTGGCGCGCAGAGGCGGCCACAAGCAAATCGTCGCCATCGGCTCCTATGCGAAGGCGGCTCAGCAGCAGGCCGAGGTGGCTTTTGTCGTGCGGGAGGATTACCAGGGGCAGGGCTTAGCATCAAAGCTCTTAGAATTATTGGAAAAAATAGCCAAAATGAATGGGTTTACCTCCTTTACGGCCACGGTCCTGCGCGAAAACGCCGCCATGCTCAAGGTGTTCCGAAACCGCTATCCCAACTGCCGATTGGCATACGGCGCCGGCAGCGAGGCCTCGGTCGACATGGACTTTGCAGACGCCGGAATTAGCGTCGACCGCGGCCCCAGCTAAAGCCCATCCATTAACGGTCTTTTCCCGCCGCCGGCCGGCAACCGAATGGGAAAGCGTCGATTGCCAAAGGATAAGGCGACGAGAAATCGAGGCCTTCTTCTCTACGGCGTCCCCGATGTCCCACTGCCGGTCGGGCATCATCTCAGGGGCGAACCCAGCCACAGACAGAAATCACGCACCTTTCCGCTCTCGCACGCCTGTAAGCAAGAATCTGACATAAAAATCAGAAGCCGCCTGATATACAGGATTTTTGGGTCTGTGGTATTTCACGCCGATAATCGGGCTCAGTCCCCATGGACGACAGACGCAAAAATACAACAAAAGGAGAGGTAAATGAAAAAGGGCATTTTAATAGCACTGGTCGCCGCCCTGGCGATCGCCATTTCGTCAGCCGCGATGGCCGAACCCATCATCATTAAATTCAGCCACGTGGTGGCCGTGGACACCCCGAAAGGCGAGGCGGCTGAATACTTCAAGAAACTGGCCGAAGAGCGCACCAAGGGCGCGGTGAAGATCGAAGTCTACCCGAACAGCCAGCTTTACAAGGACAAGGAAGAAGTAGAGGCGCTCCAGATGGGCTCGGTGCAGATGCTGGCGCCGTCTCTGGCAAAGTTCGCTCCGCTGGGCGTCAAGGAATTCGAACTCTTCGATCTGCCCTTCATTTTCGATAGCTACGCCGACTTGCACAAGGTGACCATGGGGCCGATTGGAAAGAAGCTGCTGGCCAAGCTGGAGCCGAAGGGAATTCTCGGCCTGGCCTATTGGGACAATGGTTTCAAGGTGATGAGCGCCAACAAGGCGCTCAGGATGCCGGCCGACTTCAAGGGCTTGAAAATGCGGATTCAGTCCTCCAAGATCCTGGATGCCCAGATGCGCGCCCTGGGAGCGATTCCCCAGGTCATGGCCTTCTCCGAAGTTTACCAGGCGCTGCAGACGGGCGTCGTCGACGGCACGGAGAACCCGCCTTCAAACCTCTACACCCAGAAGATGTTCGAGGTGCAGAAGTATGTGACCATTTCAGACCACGGCTATCTCGGATATGCCGTCATCGTCAATAAAAAGTTCTGGGAAGGCTTGCCCGCCGATATTCGCACCCAACTCGAGGGCGCCATGCAGGATGCCACAAAGTTCGCCAACGACATCGCCAAAAAGAAGAACGAAGAGGATCTGGCATCGGTAAAAGCTTCCGGCAAAAGCGAGATGATCCCCCTCACCCCGGAGGAGAAGGCGGCCTGGAAAAATGTGCTGTTAAAGGTTCACACCGAGATGGCGGATCGCATCGGTGCCGATCTGATCCAGGAAGTTTATACGGAAATCGGTTTCAAGAAGTAGGTCGTCAACTCACGAATAGACTCCCCTAAAATGCCGATCCACGCTGGTGCATCGGCATTTTATATGGAGCGGACGCCCACAAAATTATCTTCTTAGGAGCGGCAAGAGCATGTCAACACTCGTGCAGGGGATGCTGAAATTTCTCGATCACATAGAGGAATGGCTGGTCGCCTCGCTGATAGGCGCCGCGACCGTGATCATTTTTCTTTCGGTCATACACCGTTACGCCAGTGGCTGGCCGATCCCCGGGCTGCAGGACTGGCTGCTGTCGCTCAATATGAGCTGGAGCCAGGAACTCTGCATTTACATGTTCATCTGGATGGCGAAATTTGGTGCGGCCTACGGGGTGCGCACGGGAATTCATGTCGGCGTCGATGTATTCATCAACAGTTTAAGAGACAAAACCCGCGCCAAATTCGTTGTCATCGGGTTGAGCGGCGGCGCGCTCTTCACCGGGATCATCGGCACGCTCGGCCTCAAGTTCGTCTGGGAAGTGGGATTGCGCTATGCCGTGGCATCGACTTTCGGATTTAACTGGCCCGATCTGACCGAGGGGCCGGTCTCCCCCGACCTCGAATGGCCGGTGTGGATCTTTTATTCGGCGGTTCCCCTCGGTTCCTACCTGATGTGCTTCCGCTTCCTGCAGGTCATTCGAAATTTCATCCGCAGCGGCCATTTACCCCATCACGATGCCGGGCATGTGGACGGCCTGGATGACGAGATTCCCATCGGCGCCGAAAACGGCCTTCATCCGGCCGGCCTGTCAGGAGGAAAAGCATGAGCGCACTGATTATCTTCGGCCTGTTGGCCGTGCTGATGTTGACCGGCATGCCGATCTCGATTTCTTTGGGACTGACGGTCCTGATCTTTCTTTTCACCATGACCAACGTGCCGATCGAAGCGGTGGCCCTCAAACTCTTCACCGGGATTGAAAAATTCGAGATCATGGCCATCCCCTTCTTCATCCTGGCCGGAAACTTTCTGACGCACGGCGGGGTGGCCCGGCGCATGATCAATTTCGCCACCGCCATGGTGGGCCACCTGAGCGGCGGCCTGGCCCTGGGCGGCGTGCTGGCCTGCGCGCTGTTTGCCGCGGTTTCCGGCTCGAGCCCGGCCACGGTTGTGGCGATCGGCTCGATTCTGCTTCCGGCAATGGTCAAACAGGGCTACCCGATGAAGTTCGGCGTCGGCGTCATCGGGACTTCCGGCGGCCTGGGCATCCTGATACCGCCCTCGATCGTCATGGTTATCTACGCGGTCTCGACCAACGCTTCGATCGGCAAGCTGTTCATTGCCGGCATCATCCCCGGCGTGCTCCTGGCAGCGCTGCTGATGAGCGTGACCTGGTTCGTGGCCAAATCCCGCAAATACCCCCGTCTCCCCAGGGCGAGCTTCGCCACCATGGTGCGCACCTTGCGCGAAAGCATCTGGGGGCTCTTGCTGATCGTGGTGGTGATCGGCGGCATCTACACCGGTATCTTCACCGCCACCGAAGCCGCGGCGATGAGCGCGGTCTATGCCTTTATCATCGCGGTCTTCGTCTATCGCGACATGCCCCTGCGCGCGGTGCCCAAGACCCTGCTGGCATCGGCCAACATGTCGGCGATGATCCTTTACATCATCACCAACGCGGTTCTTTTCTCTTTCCTGCTCACCTCCGAGCAGATCCCGCAGCATCTAAGCGAATGGATTACCGGCATGGGTTTCGGCACCTTCGGCTTTCTGATCATGGTCAATCTTCTGCTTCTCGTGGCCGGCAACTTCATGGAACCCTCCTCGATCCTGCTGATTACCGCGCCGCTGCTTTTCCCGATGGCGATGCACCTTCACATCGACCCGATTCACTTCGGTATTCTCATGACGGTCAACATGGAGATCGGTATGATCACCCCGCCGGTGGGACTCAACTTGTACGTGGCATCGGGAATTTCGCATCTTGGGCTGACCGAAACGACCAAAGCCTGCCTGCCGTGGATTCTGGTCATGCTCCTGTATCTGATGCTGATCACCTACGTGCCGGCCATATCTCTGTGGCTGCCGACAATGCTGTTCAAGTAAGAACGCGTAATTTGCTTGCACGTGACTGAATTCGATGTTGATTAATCGCCCCGGTTTTTCCGGCCGTCAGAAGCAGGTCGTGTATCTTGTTGTTTTGCCCGGACCATAAAAGTTAAAAATGGAGAAGTTGGCGGGTTGGTAGTTGATACGGGTCTGAGAATCGGAATTGTCAAGAAAAGGAAAAATGTCATGCTTCTGCCCAAGGTTACGATAAAAAAAATTCTGTTTGCCACCGATTTGTCGGAAGGTGCCCGACAGGCGCTGGCCTACGCGGTCAGCCTGTCCAACCTCTATGGTGCGCCCATCACCATTTTGCATGCACTGGAGGAATCCGCCGGTGTGTCGGCCGCGGTCATGTACCATATCGGCCCCGATTTATGGAATGAGATAAAAAAGAAACATGAAGAAAACGCCCGAAATGTGATCATCGCCAAGCAGCGCGAAGATGATCCGGCCCTGAAGGAAGCCTTGCACCGCCATTATAAAGAGGTTTCACAAAGTTTTGAAGAACAGGCTTTTGCACTGGATGACGTGGTGGTCAAAAGAGGCCGTCCCGTCGACCTGATCGTCGAAACGGCCGTGCGCACAAGGTGTGACCTGATCGTCATGGGAACGCAGGGCCAGGGTGGACTGACGCAAATGATGCTCGGCAGCACCGCCCAAAAAGTATTGAAAAGATCGAAAATCCCCGTTCTGGTCGTGCGCCCGAGTCAGGTGCCTGAGAGGTGAAAAACCGGTTTGCTTGACCCCACCGGGAGCACTATACCGTCGCTATAAAGACCAAATGGGGTATTTTGCATATTGATTTACATCGCAGACAATTTTATGATCGAGGCCGTTACGCAATAACCGGGCCGGCAACCCCCTGATTACGGAAGCGAGGTCTCGATCATGAATCGAAAAATCACGCAGGCGCTGGTGGCCCTGTGGCTGTCGCTCATCCTGGCGGCTTGCAGCACCGTGCCGATCACCGGCCGGCGCCAGCTCGACCTGGTGCCCTCGGATCAGATCATGGCCATGAGTGCCGATCAGTACAAGCAGTTCATGGCCGAGCACGAGGTGGTCACCGGAACCGAGGAATCGCGCATGGTGAAACGGGTCGGCGAACGCATCAGCGCCGCCGTGGAGAAATACCTGGCCGAGCATGACAAGGCCGAGCTCGTGAAGAATTACAAGTGGGAATTCAACCTGGTGAAAGACCCGAGTGCCAATGCCTGGGCGATGCCCGGAGGCAAGGTGGTGGTGTATACGGGCATCCTGGATATCACCCAGACCGAGGCGGGCCTGGCCACGGTCATGGGGCACGAGGTGGCCCATGCCGTCGCCCAGCACGGCGGTGAACGGATGAGCCAGGCCCTGTTGACCCAGCTCGGCGGTGCCGCCCTCGGCATCGCGTTGTCCCAGAACCCGTCTCAAACCAACGAACTGTTCATGGCGGCCTACGGACTCGGCACCCAGGTCGGTGTGCTGCTGCCTTACAGCCGTCTCCAGGAATCCGAGGCCGACCACCTGGGACTCGTCTTCATGGCGATGGCCGGCTACGATCCCCGCAAGGCCGTCGATTTCTGGCAGCGGATGGAGGCCAAGAGCCAGGGCGGCGCCCCGCCGGAATTCCTGAGCACCCACCCCGCCCACCAGACGCGCATCGAGCGGATAAAAGAGTATCTGCCGGAGGCGATGAAATATTATCGCCCACGGCCCTGAACTGCCCTATTCACCATTCACGTCCAGAGCAATTTTCAGTGCTTTTTCAATCTCCGTACCGCAAGGATGACATCTACTTGAAAATGAAGCGGGTGAGGATTGGCGCACTGTTTGTTTCGACAAGGAACCATTTCGCAGGCACCTCCGCCAAATACTGCACAATCCGCCGAATTTAAAACAAAAAAACAGCTCATACCGTTTCCCGAACGCGACTATACCGCTACCCCCCTTGCCAGATCCGGTGCTCAGCCCATATTCTATGACCTCGAAAATGCTGAAGTTAGGGCAGAAACTTGAATCCAACGGTCAACACCATATCGAACAGGGGGGAATATGAAGAGGGCACTCACTTACACACTGTTATCGGCGCTTGTGATTATTGGCGCGGCGGGTCCGAGAACCATTGGGGCAGAGGACGGCCAGGGGTGGCCGGAGCTGCCGGAATTGAGATTTCAGAGCTGCATCTCGGCGACACAGTCCATAAAACACAATCCTTTTTCAACCATCAACAATGATTTCATCTTGGTCACGACCTACGAAGAGGACGAAAATGGCGATTCTAACCGCAGGGAGGCGCCCGTTACCACCGCAGCTCTGAACGTCTATCTGGTGATGGGGGCCTTCATGGCCAAAGACAAGCCCGAAGGGCAGGTCCACGGCATGGCGTTGATCGTGGAGAAAAGAAACAACAATGTCACCCAACGGTCCGAGCCATCCCTTAAGAGATGGGTGTTGTTGGATGAAAACGGGGACGGCCGGCTGGATAAGGCGCTGTTCCGCAAGAATCCTCACCACAAGCGGGATACCGCTGCCAGGGGGCAAGAGGCCCTGGCAGTGCCTTCCGAAAAGCTGCCGGATCTGCAGGCCTATTTCGACAAGGCGGTGCGCGACCTGAGCAAAAAAGCGCTGAACGGCTCTGGCGAAGCCTGCCTGTTTGTATAGAACGTGATTAAAACGAAGCGACGGGTTTCCGTAAATTCAAGATGCAGTGCAGAGCTGATCGACACCACGCGCATAAAATGAGCACCTGAAATCCGGGGTCCAGGGTTTCAGGTGCTCGGCTTCAACGGTTAATGCCATCCTTACTTCTTCTCTTTCTTGGCCTGCTCTTCGAGAACCACCTTCTTGCCGCACAGATCACATTTTCCATCGGCCGTGATGGTGGGCTGCTTGGGGGCTTCTCCCCCGCAGATTCCGCATTTAGGCATAGCTGATCACCTCCTTTCCTCACCGGGAATCGACTGATTGCCCCCCTTGGCAGCGGATGCCCGGGGGCAAGAGACTCACGAAAAATACCGGATGCGCGCGAGTTATATTCGAGCGAGCCACAAGTTCACATCTTCAGCTGCTTCCGGAGCCGGGCCGCTATGTCCTGTCCCAGGGTTTTGGACCGCTCCCAGGTTTCCTCCTGGTCCTCCACGTTGCAGAATTTGTCCGGTGTGACCTTGACGTCGTCGCCGAACACCCATGGCAGAGCGCTCATCAGGCAGGTTTCGCCATATCCGCACACCAGACACTCCGGGTTGCCGGTAACCTTTAATTGCCCCAGGACCTCCATGCCCTCGAGAGTCAGGGCGTGGGCGATCTGGCTGCTCGCCTCTTCCAGGCCGGGTGCGCCGCGACCGATGCCGGTCGCCACAACGACCGCCAGCTTGCCCCGGTTGAGACCGTTCTGGTGCCTCAGTGAAAACAAGCGCTCGAGAAAGGCCTTGGTAAATCCGTCGACGGCCCCGTACGGTGAGTAGCCGCCCACCACAACCGCCCCGGCCTTGCGGACTTTCTCGGCCAGGGCTGGAAAATCGTCTTTTACCTTGCAGAGGTTGTCTTTTTTGCAGCCGAGGCAGGCGATGCAGGGCCGCACAGTGATCTTGCTGAGTTTGACAAACTCGGCCGACAGGCCGCTGCTGTCCAGCACGGCCTGAATCAGGCGGTCGGTGTTGCTGTTCTTGATAGGGCTTCCTGAAATTCCGATGATTTGAGAATGCATTGTCGTCGCTCCTTTTCCCGTTTTTCTCTGAATTCATTCGCACGATAAGGGAGACGGGGCAGGGACGTCTGTAGCAGCTGCTACATTCTAACCTAAAAGTCGGTGAGTATTGAAAAAAAATAAAAGACAGCCGTCGATTATGCGGGTGTCAACGATGGCAGGATGAGTTTACGATCTTCATGGATTATTTTGCCGGCGCGCTTGAGGGCCTTCATGGCCCGGGTAATGCTGACCCGGTGGGCGCCGGTCAAGAACCCGAGGTCCTCATGGGTCAAGGGGAATTGTATCACTATCCCCCGCGGGCTTCTGGTCCCGTGCTCTTTGGCCACGCTGGCCAGCACGCGGTACAGGCGGTCTTCGATATTGGTGATGGCCAGGCTGCCGACCCGGCTGGTGAGCCAGGTGATTCTGGCGCTCAGGTTTTTGATGATCTGCAGTCCCACGTTCGGATGCGCCAGGACGAGTTGCTCGAACTGGCTGCGGCTGAACCCGCAGGTCAGCGTGTCCTCCAGGCAATAGGCGCCGACCGGGTAACGGCCTTCTTCCGAAAACATGTTCTCACCGACGAAGTCGCCGGCCTTGCGGATGTCAAGCGTCAGTTCGCCGCCGTCTTCGAGCACCTTGGTCAACTTGACCCGACCGCCCTTGATGAGAAACATCTCGTCGGCCGTATCGCCTTGCAGAAACAACGCCTGGCCCTTGGCAGATTTTTTCCTCAGCGCCTCGTGGCTCAACGCCTCGATTTCGTCCGGCTCGAGTTTATCAAAGATCCAGAGGTGGCCAATGCAGGTGGGTGACAGGTCGATCTCACCGCCGGCGATGCTCTCGCAAAGACAGGCCATTCCAAATCCTTGAAGTATGAAAACAGACCGGATACCGTAAACGCAGAGCACCCGGAACCGGTGAATGGAAACTTGAAACTGGAAACTCGAAATTCTAAATGATACCGCTTGAATCAACTTTGCGGGCAACACCTGGACCAGATTTGTCAGTCGCTTAAGCACAAGGTTTACATTGTTTTTACATCCGTCAAGGTTTATCTGTAAGATTGATTCATATGTATCTGATCGAAGATCCGGACAGCGGGTTCACCAGCATCCCGATGAGCATCTACTGGGCGATTGTAACCTTGACGACGGTCGGCTACGACGACATCTCTCCCCAAACCGGTTTGGGCCAGTTTCTAGCCGCGCTGATCATGATCATCGGTTATGGGATCATCGCGGTGCCCACCGGCATCGTCACCGTCGAGATGGCGCAGTCCTTCAACCGCAAGGTGTCGACCCAGGCGTGCCCCGCATGCAGCGCCGAAGGACACGATATCGATGCCCGGCACTGCAAATACTGCGGCGCTAAACTGTACGCTCTTCCTGGAGGAAAATGTCGGTAAACGAGTGCGAAAAACCGGTGCCGACGATCGTACACAGTCACTCTAAGAATTCGCACTCGAAGGAGAAGACGTTGGTTGCCCTAAAAAATGGCGCCTTATCGACGATAAGGTAATTGGAACGATGCGGAGGAAAAGAAGGGAGGCTGTTATGTTGAAAACATTGGTGGTGGTCACGATGACTGTTTTGATGATCGGAGCAGGCGTCGCTGCGGCAAGCAACGGCTGGCAGAGCAGTTATGATATCTTGTGGAATATCAATGTGTACGACCAGTGCAGAAAGGTTGAAACAACCTACGCCAACTCGCACCTGGTCAACAATGAACTGCTCTGGGTTGTCTTCATCCCGGATCAGATGAAAGTCGGCGAACCGCGCGGCCGGGTCATGCGGATACCAAAAGTCGATCCGTGTTTGTCCGTTACCATGGAAGAAGCAAATTGAGGGGTTAGGGTTCGAAGGCATGGCGCGCCGTGCCCCTGCGGGGTATCGCGTCGGGTTTTGTGGTGTTGCTGCGGTGCTTCACTATCCCTGATTTTGAATGATCACTTCCACCCGGCGGTTCTGCTGGCGGCCGGCGGTGGTGGTGTTGGGGGCAAACGGGTAGTTTTCCTGCAGGCCTGTGGCGGTAATCCGGCTGGTACTGACGCCTTGGGCCTGAAGCGCCCGGGCTGCGGCCTCGGCGCGCCTTTGGGAGAGCTGCTGATTGTGCGTCGATGGGGCAAGCCCTGTGAATTATAGCGGAAGAAAATGTATTCTACCCGAGCCTGGATACTCCCTGGTCTAAGAATACCGCCGCCGTGCCGGGTGAGTTTTCAGATGCGGCTCGAGGAAGATTGGGGCACCGGAATGTCACGCCCGAAAACGGCAAATCCAAGAGTGCCGATGATTCCGAAAACAAAGGCCGTCATCAGGTTCAGCTGCGGGCTGATCTGCCACAGGAAGGCGCCGCCAAGGGCGGCCCCGGCGACGAAGATGTCGCGGATAAGATAATAGAGCCCGAACATGCCCGCCTTGCAACTGTCCGGAGATAAATCCATGATCAGGGCCTTGCGGGTCGGCTCGCCGAACTCTTTCAAACCGCGCAAGACGAAGGCGGCGATCAGCCACTCGAAGGAGCGGCTGTAAAAAAGAACCAGCGGGAAAAAGGTGAAAAAGACGAAGGTGGCCAGGACGAATGGTTTCTTAGCGCTGCGGTCGGCCAGATAGGCCACCGGGATATAGACCAGCATGGCGGTTATCATCTCGATGGTGGTCAGCAGGCCGAACTGGATGGCCGATACCGGCGCAGAGATCGTCTTCATACTCCAGACGACGACAAAGGCGTAAGGGATCTGCTCGCAAAAGCGGATGAGAATGTCGGTGACCAGCAGGCCTTTCATCGCCGGGTTCATCAGACGCATCAACTTGAGCGGATTCTTTTCGGGCGTCAGCCCGCAGGCGTCCGGCGAGGAGGCCGCAAACGGCGTGTCGTCGGCGATCATCCGCTGCTGCAGCACCACGGCTACCGCCGCCAGGGCCAGGGCGGCCCCAAAGGCCAGGCGGACCCCGTCGCGCTCACCCCACAGGCCAATGAAAAGACCCCCGAGCAGAGGCCCGAGCGCCATGGGAATGCGGCGCACCAGTGAATGCATGCTCACTCCCATGGTGCGCTTGTTGCGCGGCAGCACCTTGTAAATCAGGCTCAGTGTCGCCGGCAGGGAAATGGCCGACCACGAGATGAAGAGAACGGCGCCGGCCAGGACGGCCTGCCAGGCCGGAATCAGGATCACCAGCGCGAAGCCGGCCATGGCCACCAGGTTGAAGACCAGCAGTGACCGCTTGGTGCCGATGCGGTCGGACAGGTATCCGCCCGGAAACGAGTAAAGGGCCGAGAGCAGGTTGTCCATGGCCTGCAGCAGGCCGATGACCAGCACGCCGCCGCCGAGAGCCATCAGGTAGATCGGCAGGAAGCGCTCGGCCATGCGCTCGCCCATCCCCACCAGCACCACCATAGCCAGTACGCCGACGGTGCTGCGTTGCAGACCGAGAAAGCCGGAGATCCGCGCGGTTCGATCTTTACTATTATCCTGGTCGGCCATTTTTCCCACTGCTGAATGACAGCATATACGGGATGGAAGGGGGATAAAGACGGATTGTAAGGCGATAGAAGAAGTGAGCCGATGCGGCTTCAACCGGCTCCGCTTAACCGGCGCACAAGAATCCGGATCGCCGCTACACCACCTGCAACCGGATCGACAACTCCTCGAGCTGCTGCCGGCCGGCCGCGCCGGGGGCGCCGGTCAGCAGGCAGGCGGCTTTCTGGGTCTTGGGAAAAGCAATGACATCCCGGATGCTGCTCTGTCCGCAGAGCAGCATGACCAGGCGGTCGAAGCCAAAGGCGATACCGCCGTGGGGTGGGGCGCCGGAGTCGAGCGCCGTGAGCAGAAACCCGAACTTTTCGCGGTATTCCTCCGGCGCCAGGCCCAGGGCGCCAAAAACCTTTTCCTGAAGCTCTTTCTGGTGGATCCGGATGCTTCCGCCGCCGATTTCGGAGCCGTTCAAGACCAGGTCGTAGGCGCGCGACCGCACCGCCGGCGGATCTTTTTCCAGCAGGTCCACGTCCTCTTCCAGCGGCGCTGTGAAGGGATGGTGCAGCGCCTGGTAGCGCTTCTCGTTTTCATCGTATTCCATCAGCGGGAACCGGGTCACCCAGGCGAAGTTAAACGCCTTCTCGTCGATCAGCCCCAGCCGTTTGCCGAGATGATTGCGCAGCTGGCCGAGGGCCTCGTTGGCCACCGGCGGCTGATCGGCCATGAAGAAGACCAGGTCGCCGGGCTGCATGTCGATCCGCTGTGCCAGTTGCGCTTTTTCGTCAGCACTGAAAAATTTGGCGATCGGCGACTGCCACTCGCCCTCCCGAACCTTGATCCAGGCCAACCCCTTGGCCCGGTAAACCGCCACGAAAGCCGCCAGATCGTCGATCTCCTTGCGCGATAAATCGATGCAGCCCTTGGCGTTCAGCGCCTTCACGATACCGCCCTTTTTGACGACCTCGGAAAAAACCTTAAAACCCGAACCGGAAACAATGTCGGATACATCTTTCAGCTCCAGGCCGAAACGGGTGTCGGGTTTGTCGAGACCGTACCTTGCGATCGCATCGCTATAGTCGAGACGCGCGAAGGGCGTTTTGAGCGCCACACCAAGAACCTCCTGAAAGAGATCGACTATCATGCCCTCGGCGAGGTCCATCACGTCGTCTTCACTAACAAAGGACATTTCGATATCGACCTGGGTGAACTCCGGTTGACGGTCCGCCCGCAGGTCTTCGTCCCTGAAGCAGCGCACGATCTGGTAGTAGCGATCGAAACCGGAGATCATCAGCAGCTGCTTGAACAGCTGCGGCGATTGCGGCAGGGCGTAGAACTGGCCCGGGTTGACCCGGCTCGGTACGAGATAGTCCCGGGCGCCTTCGGGTGTGCTGCGGGTCAGGACCGGGGTCTCGATGTCCAGAAATCCGCGCTCGTTCAAATATTTCCGGATGGCGACCGCCGCCCGGTGGCGGGTGATGAGGTTCTTTTGCATCAGGTGGCGCCGCAAATCGTGGTGCCGGTTGGCCAACCGCACCGTTTCGGTGACCTCGATGTCGTCTTCGATCAAAAAGGGCGGGGTCTGGGCCGTATTGAGAATCTTGAGTTCGGAGACCAGAACTTCGATGGCGCCGGTGGTGAGCTTGGGATTGACCATGCCGGCCGGCCGGTGTTCAACAATGCCGCGCACCGCCAGGACGAATTCGCTACGGATGGCGTGGGCCTGGGCGTGTACATCCGCTTCGCGGTCCGGGTTGAAGACCACCTGCGTGATTCCGTCCCTGTCCCGCAGATCGACGAAAATAACGCCGCCGTGGTCCCGCCGGCGCTGCACCCAGCCCATCAGAACGACCTTGCATCCCACATCTTCCTGGCCCAGCTGTCCGCAGGAATGGGTCCGGCGCATGTCACCGAGTGTGTCAGACACTGCTTGGTACTCCTTTCGGCCGTGACAAAAGCCCCGACATCCAATAAGCCGCTCTACAGCTTCAAAAGTTCTTCCTTCACCTTTTCGACCACCTCGGCAACAGGAATTTGCATCTGCTCGCCGGTCTTCAGGTTGCGCAAAATCACCCGGCCCTCGGCCAGCTCGTTGTCGCCGACGATCAGAACGTGGGCCGCGCTCATTTTGTCGGCCCGCTTCATCTGGCTCTTGAGGCTCCGGCCGCTGAAATCCATTTCGGCCCGCAGTCCCTGTTCGCACCAGCGGCTGACCCAATGAAACGCCCGCCGCTGTCCTTCATCGCCCAAAGCGGCCGCAAACAGGAGCGGCGCTGTCGCAGCGACGGCACCCTGTTGCCCGACGATTTCCGCCAGGCGGTCCAATCCGATCGCAAAACCGGTGGCCGGCGTGTCCGGACCGCCGAGCAGCTTGACCAGACCATCGTAACGGCCGCCGCCGGCGACCGCGCTCTGGGCACCGAGCGCGCCGGTCTGAATCTCGAAGGTGGTGCGCGTGTAGTAATCGAGACCCCTGACCAGGCGTTTGTCGGTCACGTAGACAATGCCGAGCCGGTCAAGGGCCGTCTGAACCGTGTCGAAGTCCTTGCGGCAGTCGCCGCAAAGAGAGTCGAGAATGGATGGGGCATCGGTCAACGCCTCACGGCAGGCCGGCACCTTGCAGTCGAGAACCCGCAAGGGGTTGCGCTCGCGCCGGCGGCGGCAGTCGGCACAAAGACGCTCGTCGCGGCCGGCGAGGAAATCGGCCAGCGCCTGCCGGTAGATCGGGCGGCACGCGGGGCAGCCGAGGGAATTGATGTGCGCCTGGACATCGGTCACTTTCAGCCGTTTGAACAGTGTCATCAAAACAAAAATCAACTGCACATCGATCAGCGGCGAGGCACCGCCGATCACCTCGGCATTGATCTGGTAGAACTGGCGGTAGCGGCCCTTCTGGGGCCTTTCACGGCGAAACATCGGGCCGATGGTGTAAAATTTCTGGATCGAATCGACCGCATGCAGGCGGTGCTGAATGTACGCGCGCACGATCGAGGCCGTGGCCTCCGGGCGCAGCGTGATCAAATCGCCCTTGCGATCGGCAAAGGTGTACATTTCCTTTTCGACGATATCGGTGTCTTCACCGATGCTGCGCGCAAAGAGTTCCGTGCGCTCCATGACCGGGATCCTTATTTCCCTGAAGCCGAAATCCTCGAACAGGGCGCACGCCTGGCGCTCGATCGTCTGCCAGATCTCGATCTCTCCCGGAAGGATGTCCTTGAACCCTCGAATCAGTTGAATCATGATGTCTGAATAATCGGCCCGATGGCTCGGGCGCTTGGTTTTTGGAGCATTTCGTTAAATGAACCGTAATTCATACCCCAAACTTCGCCTGTTCGTCAACAATTAAGGGATCACAAAAAAACGAGGTCACGACTTCCGGCGTTCGGACGCCGGCCAACATTCTCGCTTCATGTCGATTTGTGGTGAAATACCGGGGTCGGAAAGGCACCGGTGGTTCAGGGTCCCGGGAAAAAATAATTCCACATCTTGCTTGACTATTGACCCGTCTACCGCGTTACATGCACCGACACGTATCTCGATATGCGCCGCTGGATGTGCCTTGCAGACGGGCCAATATCCGGCGCAATCTGGTGGAATTATTTCTTACCGTGACCCTTAGGTGAAACCACGTATGCGCTCCAATCAGCTCTGGCCGGAACCAGTCAATCCAGATATCAGCTGCAAATAGTACTTGACAAGCTGTTCGAAAGATTAAAGAAATTTATCAGACCCTACCATGGGCGGTGAGTTTGAAGACTCCAGGCCTAAAAGACGCGGTTTTGGCCTTATTTAAAAATAATCATCCGGAGTGACATCGGAGGAGAAACACCATGCGGTCTGACATCCTTAAAAAAGCGGTTGAAACCCTGCCACATCGAGCCTTGCTCATGTCGGCCGGGCTGAAGAAAGAAGATTTCGACGGCGACAAGCCTTTCATCGGCGTGGCCAACAGCTACAACGACATCATCGCCGGCCACATTCATTTGAACGACCTGGCCCTCGAGGTCAAAAGAGGCATCCGGGATGCCGGCGGCGTTCCCTTCATGTGGGGGGTACCGGGAGTTTGCGACGGCATCGCCATGTTCGCCGAGATGCGGCTGAGCCTGCCCAGCCGGGAACACATCGCCGACAATATCGAAATCATGGTTCTCTCCCACTCCCTGGACGGCTGGGTCGGCGTCACCAACTGCGACAAGATCACCCCCGGCATGCTGATGGCCGCCGGCCGGTTGAACCTGCCGGCCATTCTGCTGACCGGCGGTCCGATGAAGGCCAACATCATCGACGGCAAGAAACACCACCCCATCATGGGTTTCGGCCTGGTGGGACAGGTCAAGTCCGGCAAGATCACCGCAGAACAGGCCGAGGCGCAGTTGCCCTGTTTGGCCTGCGGCGCCGGTTCGTGTGTCGGGCTCTACACGGCCAACACCATGGCGGTGGTCACCGAGGTCCTGGGCCTGTCGGTGACCCGCTGCGCGACGACCCTGGCGGCCGATCCGCTCAAGAAGCAGCAGGCCTACGAAACCGGCCGGCAGATTGTGGCCGCCGTCAGACACGGAGTCAGACCCCGCGACATTATGACACCGGCGGCCTTCGAAAACGCGATCCGGGTCGATATGGCCATGGGAGGATCCACCAACACCGTCCTGCACATACCGGCCATTGCCCGCGAGGCCGGCATCGACATCGATGTCGGGACGTTCGACCGGATTTCACGCGAAACCCCGCACCTGTGCTCCATCATTCCAGCCGGGCCGGACGAGATGGCGGATATCGACGCGGCGGGCGGCATCCCGGCCGTGCTGAACCGGTTGAAAGATCTGCTCAAAGACGGCGCAACTGTAACCGGCAGCCGCATCGGCGACGTGGCGGCGCGGGGCGAAATCCAAAATGCGCAGGTCATCAGAAGCCTGTCCGATCCCTACCATTCCGAAGGCGGCATAGCGGTTCTCACAGGCAACATCGCCCACAGCGCGATCATCAAACAGACGGCACTCGAAGCCGACATGCGGGTTCACAGCGGGCCGGCCAAGGTGTTCGCCACCGAAAAGGACCTTCTGGATGCCATCGAAGACAAGCGCATCGCCGAAGGCGATGTCGTGGTGCTGCCCTTTCAGGGTCCCGCGGGGGCCCCGGGGATGCCCGAGATGCTGATGCCGACCGATGCCATCAAGGGTGCCGGCTACAAGCGGGTCGCGCTGATCACCGACGGCCGGTTTTCGGGGGCGACCACCGGCCCCTGCATCGGGCACGTGGAAATGGAAGCGTTTAACGGCGGCCCGATCGGCGCCATCCGAAACGGCGATACCATCGACATCGATATACCCGGCCGGGCACTGAACGTCAGGCTGGAAGAAAATGTCATCCGGCAGCGACTGGCAGAAACGGCCGCGCCCGAGCGTCGGCTGACATCACTGCTGGCAAGATTCCGCAAAGACTATACCGGCGTCAACTGCTACGGCAAGATTGATAAAAGGGGCAGACTGTCGTCAGTTTGATTGTTTATAGGAACTTGAAACTCAGTAATCGCAACACAATGCTATTCACTTAAGGTCAAATCTTCCCCGCTTTGAAAAAGGGGGGGGCCAGGGGGGATTTCTTATGATCATTTAAAATCCCCCTAAATCCCCCTTTTTCAAAAGAGGACTTTCAAAGGAATTATTTAAGTTAATGACATGGACTCGCAACTCTAACTTCGTAACTCGTAGAAATGACTTCACAGTATAGCCGGTTGCGAGAAACGGGCAACTCGGCGCCCTCTGGTCAAACGACCTCAATCCCTCCGCAGGCGGGACTCAACGGGCTAAACCGGCATAACGGGCCCAACCCTTATCTCTTCTCCCTATATGCGGTGCAAATCCAGCGGCGCAGCCAACTCGGCGTTGGCCTTCTGCAGCTGGGAAGCGCCGGAGATGACGGCGATGCCGTCCGCCTGACGGCTTTGTCCGAAGTACTTTTCGGCTGTATCGCGCACCTTATGCAGGTTCAGCGTCAAAACGGATTGCTTGAACTGCTGGCGCGCCTCGTCCGATAGATGAACGAGCTTGCGGTAAAATGCTTTGCGGGCGGCGGGGCCGGGGGGATCCGGCTTGTCGATTTCGGAACACACCTGCAGCACGGCTTCATCGATATCGGTTTCCCGGTAGGCATCCGATCGCAGGAACCCGGCGGCACCTTCGTAGACCTTCAGGGTCGCAGCGATGTGCGGGTCGCGGTAGGAAGCAAAGCTAAACAGGCCGTCTTCCGGGTTGTACAACGCAAAGCCGCCGTAGGCACCGCCTTTTTCCCTTATTTCACGGTGCAGGTAAAGCGAGCGCAGCAGTTTGGCGATGACCGCCAGCGCCGGCGCATCCGGGTTTTCCATGCGGACGGTCTCGAAAGCCCGGGCCACGAAGGCTACCGCCGAGGAAGTGCTCCAGCCTTCCCGCACGGCCTTCACGGTAAAATCGATCGGCGGCGGCCCGAACCCATCGCCGGCCCCCGCCGGCCGGGGCAGGCGGCTGAAGATCGCGACGGCGGCCGTGGTCGCATCCGCCAGAACGCTTTCTTCCCCGATCAAGGCCGTTTTTAAATTGCCGTCGACAAAAACTGTTTCGCGAATGGCGGAAAGTTTCCGGGCCAGGTCGGCCAGGGCCGCATCCACGGGAGTCGCGACCAGTTTTTTTATCGCCTGCAGCTGCAATACACCGCTCCAGAGTTCGTTCAGGTACCGTGAAAGCGAAAAATTCCTGGCCGCCAGCGACATCGCCAGGCGATGACCGTTGTGGATGACCATCGATTCGAGACCCGCCCGGTACTCCATCAAAATATTCTTCAGGCGGTTGAGGTTCGAAAAATCACCCTCGAAGACCAGTTCCTCGACGATGGCAAGCATCGGTCCCTGGTTGCGGTTCAAGCTCTTGGCGTTGACAGCGACAAACGGCAGACAGCTTCCGGTGGAATCGAAGACGGTGCGTGCGCTGGCGGAAAAACCGAGTCCGCCGGTGTAAAGATCGATTTGTTTGGCCATGTCGGTGTAGTCATGGCGCAGGGTGCCGGTCTTCGGCAGCGCGTAGCAGAAAAACGGCACCAGCGGTACCAAGTTCTCTTCCAGGCGTCCCAGGCCGGCGGCCGCGGCGAAGTAAAGAATGCCGGCTGTCCTCTGGTCGTAGACGGTCAACGGAAACCGGGCATCGGCTGCGGATTCGGAAACCCGCTGGACGTCGGCAGGAATGTCTTTGCGCGTCAGGGTCGGCAGACTTGATATATCTTCTTTTGCTTCCTGGATTTTTTCCAGTGCCGCCGCATCGGCGGCGATCCTGGCGAAATCGGCCGGCGACAGGCTGGCAGCCGTCTCGGTGAGTTCCGCTTCGGTTCGCTGAGTTTCCTTTTCTTCCAGCGCCTGATCGGGCAGCAGCTTGAAAAGGACGCGATGCGGGTTGTCGATAAAATGCCTGCGCAGGCGCTCTTCGAAGAAACCACCACTTTTCATCTCGCGCCGAATTCGGTCCAGGTCGGCGTCCAGACGCAGCCGATCGAGCGGGTCGCCGCCGTGCAGCCAGGTTGCGGCAATCATCAGCAACTGCTTGATGCCGTAAGGGTATGGCGAGTTGGTCACTTCCTTGTGATGAAACTCGATTTGATGGATCGCCGAGTCCACCAATTCCCGGTCGATGCCGGACTCGGCCAGGCGAGTCAGAACATCGAAGATAATTCGTTCGATTTGCTCGGCCGCCGATTCTTCGACGTCTTTCAGGCCGGTGACAAACATCGTGTCGCGGTTGTCGGCCTCGAATCCGGCCGCATCGCACAGGGCCGAACCCAACTGCGAATCGATCAGGGCTTTTCGCAGCGGCGATCCGGAATTTCCCATCAGGATCTTTTCCAAAATCGCCAGCACCAGCACCTCGAAGCCGTCGCGGATATCCGCCGTGAGCCAGGCGACGCAGGCCTGGCATTTTTTTTGGGGATCTTCGCTGCGGGCCAGGGGATAAAAAGCCGTGGCCGTGCGGGATTCGGTCCAGCGCGGCTGGGATGGCACCTGTGTGTCCGGCTCGATGCGGGTGAACTTCTTCAAAATCTTCTCTTCGATCAGCTCGAGATGGTGCCGCAGCGGAAGGTTGCCGTAGGTGTAGAAAAAAGAATTGCTGGGGTGATAGTGATGGCGGTGAAATGCTTTCAGTTGGTCGTAGGTCAACCGCGGTATCACGGCCGGATCGCCCCCGGAATTGTGGCAATATGTCGTGGAAGGGTAAAGCACTTTGAGTAAAGAGCGCGCCATCACCTGATCGGGCGACGACATGGCGCCCTTCATTTCGTTGTACACCACCCCTTTGTAAACCAGTTTCGGCGTCGCCGCGTCCCCGGCAGGCTTCCCGGCGATTTCCAGGCGATGACCTTCCTGTTTGAAACTTAACTCTTCGATTTTCGGAAAAAACGCCGCATCGAGATAGACATCCATGAGGTTTTCGTAATCCGCGCGGTTCTGGGTCGAAAAGGGATACATGGTCCAGTCCGAAGCGGTAAACGCATTCATGAACGTGCTCAGGCTGCGTTTCAGCATGGAGAAGAACGGATCGCGGACCGGGAACTTTTGCGAGCCGCACAGAACCGTGTGCTCGAGAATGTGGGCCACTCCGGTGGAATCCTTCGGTACGGTCTTGAACGCCACGCCAAAGGTGTTTTCACGATCTTCGCTGCTGATGTGAATATGCCGGGCGCCGGTCAGGGGGTGATCGAGGTCATAAACGAAAAAACCGGATTCCGGTATTTCCTCGACCCGGTTGATGACATACCCCCCGCAATTGCCGCCCGGTTTCAGGTCGGGATTGTTTGAATCGCTCCTGTCGCTCATTTTCCCCTCTCCCCGCTGCAAAAAGTAACCTGCCCTGCTTGTGAATAGAACCCCGCAAATGTTTCTCGCCTGCGCCTGTCCGCTATCACCCGGGGGATTACTTGGCGACGTACACGCCGCGGCTCTGCCGCTGGATGATGCCGTTTTTGTTCAACCGGAAAATGATGTTGCGGACTTTTTTTTCGTCGAATCCGGTTTTTTCCATTATTTCCGTCAGCTTGGCGCCCTGCTGGAACCCTTTTATCGCTTCGAGGACCTGGTTGACGGCGGTCGACCCTCCGCGGCTGCCCACTTGCGCACCCTGTCTGTTCCTAACCACTGCCGGGCGACCGCCTTTGGTCGGGCCGGCCGTCGATCTGATCAATTTCTCGATTTGATCGAGGCGGGTCATTAACTTCTCGACGTCTTTTTTGGTCGGAATGCTGTAGTTGTACATGAAAAATTTTACCATCGCATCGAAGCTCACGCTTTTGCCCTTGTGTCGCATTTCTCGCTCCCCTTTGAATAATTTGAAACGTGATGAATTGACTGAGTTTTTTAATTATTTCGCTATACAAAAGATTTTTTTTTGATTAGCGTAATGACTAACCATTAAAAAGTCAAGCCGGCGGCCGCCGGGAAGAAGGAATCGGAAAATGACCTCGCCCAGAGCGCTTTTGCAGGCTTTCAACCTGCGTGCGAACAAACGACTCGGGCAGAATTTTCTGGCCGATCCCTCGGTGGCGGAGATGATCGTGCGGGCCGCCGACATTTCATCCCGGGATGTGGTGCTCGAAATCGGAGCCGGTTTGGGCGCCCTTACCTTTCCGGCTGCCCGTCAGGCCGCCCGGCTCTACACCGTCGAAAAAGACGCCGGCCTGGCAGACCTCTTGCGGGCAAAGATCGACGCCGAGGGGCAAGCCAATGTCGTGGTTATAGAGCAGGATATATTACGGGTTGACATCGAGGCCCTGGCGGCCGAAGCGGGCGACCGGCTGGTGGTGATCGGGAATCTGCCTTACAATATTTCTTCCCAAATCCTGATCGGGCTGATTTCGGTGCGGCAAGCCGTGCAGCGAGCGGTGCTGATGTTTCAGATGGAACTGGCCGAACGATTGACAGCCAGCCCCGGCGGCAGGGATTACGGCCGGCTTACCGTGATGATTCAGTACTGCGCGCAAATCGAGGCCGTCGGCCGGGTGGCGGCGAGCAAATTCTTCCCGCGCCCCAAGGTCGACTCGGCCGTTCTGGCGTTTTTTTTCAAATCCGCGTCGCCACTTTCCGCGACGCCAGAAGCCTTTTTCTTCAAGGTCGTGCGGGCCGCATTCGGTCGCCGGAGAAAAAAACTGCACAATTCCCTGGCCGGCAGCGACCTGGGCTTATCCGCCGATGAGGCGCGCCATGCCCTCGAACGGGCCGGGATAGATCCCTCCCGGCGCGCGGAAACCCTGGACGTACCGGAATTTCTGGCCCTAAGCGCCAGCCTGCAGGAAAGCCTGTCGCCCTAGCAGATCAAGGCCGGCATCAGACAGCAAAGAAGTTCTTCCGCCATCGCGACGGCTGCCGGAAGTATTACGGCATGTCCTCGGCCACGCTGGTCGTGCGGTCGCCGAGCATGTTGACGTAGCTGCCCATCTCGTTGTCGTACCATCCGTAGATGACGGCCTGGGTGACCGGGACCCGGATCAGGGGATTGGCCAGTTGGTCGATGACTCTCTGGTCCAGGCCGGGCACATTGGCCAGGTCGATGGCGACCTCGGCCGTGCGGGTGTGAGTTTCGAAGCCTTCGATAATGGCCGCCGCACGCGGCGCACCGATAATATCACCCGATACGTTCTGTTTTTCGGAATAATGCAGATAACCGTTGGGGTCGAGCCCCGCGGTGCGTCGATAAACGGCGTTGATGGTGTCGCGCCGGACGGAGGCGCGGCTCGGCTCTTCCTGCAGGACGACCACGAGGATGATCAGGGAACCGCTCGCCGTGGGAATGCGCACGGATTCGGCGATAAAGCCGATCTGGCGCATTTCGGGGATCACCAGGCGCAGGGCCTTAGCCGCGCCGGTGGTGGTCAGGATGATATTGTTCATGATACTGCGGTTCTTGCGCAGATCTTTTGTCCCCGCCTGCGGCAGTCGGTCGAGGACCGCCTGCGAACCGGTGGCGGCATGAACCGTCGCCATGGAAGCGCTCAGAATTTTCTGCGGCCCGAAGTGATCCAGCAGCGGTTTGATCATGTGCGCCAAACAGGTCGTGGTGCAGGAAGCATTGGAGATGATACGGTGCCGCCGGGGGTCATAGTCGTTGGTGTTGATCCCCATCACCGTGGTGACGGCGTCCTCGGGCAAGGTTCCAGGCAGATCGGCTTTCTGGTCTTTCATCTTGAAGGGCGCCGAGACGATGACCTTTTCGGCCCCGGACTTGAGGTGGCCCCGCAGGCTGCCGCCGGGATGGTCGCTTGGCAGCGACGGGTCTTTGAACCGGCCGGTGGTATCCACCACCAGCCGGACCCCCTGCTCCCGCCAGCCGATATCGACCGGGTTGCGGGCCGATCGCATGACCCGGACCCGCACGCCGTCGACCAGTATCGTCCCGCGGCCGGTATCGATGTCTCCGATCACGGGCTCCGCATTGTGGCCGTGAAGATAGCAGCGCAACAACCCGTAGGTGGAATCGCGCTCCAGGTAATGGGCAACATCCTCAAGAGACGTGCCGGCCTCCCGGCCGATATTCACCACGATCTCGTCGAAATACTTCCGGCCGACATGGTGCCAGACCGTCAACTTGCCGATCCGGCCCAATCCGTTGACGCCGAGTGTTAACTTCTTTTCACCGGTAGCTGCATTCATTGGCTTTTCTCCTGTCTGCGGGTCTATACCCACTCAAACGGATTGCCCTCCGGGTTCTGCATTGATCTTCAGTTTTCCAAGATATACCGATCCTTCGCGACCGTCAATGCTTATGAAATCGCCCGACTTCACGCATGTGTCCTTCAAGGTGAAACTCCGCTGCTTTTCATTGCAGATCAGCTCGCCCACGCAGACCACGCACGTTTTCCCCAGGCGGTGGGCCACAACCGACGCGTGGGATGTTACCCCGCCGCGGGCCGTCAGCAGGCCGTCGGCCGCGTAAATTTCCCGTATGTCATCCGGCACGGTGTCGCTGCGGGCCAGAATCAATTTCGTCTCGGATTCCGCCTTGCGCCATTCGTAGATCTCTTCCAGACTGAACACCACCCGCCCGGTCAGGGCGCCGCCGCCGATGCCGATGCCATGCCCCAGGTAACACTCCTCGGTGATGCCGATCAAATCGAAAGTCCGCACCTGCTTGCGTTCCCGCATCGACATATCCCGGCCCTGCAGCAGGTAGAGGTCCTGGACGGCCGGGGACTCGAAGGTGAACTCCATCTCCTGGGGGGGCCACCCCTTGTCGTAGATGAGATGGCTGGCCCAATTTTTCAGCGCCGTGTAAATCTCCGGGAAATGGGTCTCCAGGGTGATGTCGGTCGGCCGCATCTCCTCCTCCTGCTGATAGATCGAAATCGGCAAGGTGATCACCAGTCCGGCAACGACGTCCTCACCCTGATTGCCGAGCGTGAAATCGCCCCAGAGTTTGAGCGTTTCGCCCGGCCAGCGCGGGTTGTGGGTGAAGAAAACCCCGGAGCCGGAGTTTTGGGTCAGATTGCCGTATACCATCGACTGCACCGTCACGGCCGTGCCCCAGTCATCCGAGATGCCCATGATCCGGCGGTAAGTCCGGGCCTTATCCGACTCCCAGGAGTTGAAAACGCTCTGGATGGTCAACGTCAACTGGTCGAACGGGTCTTCGGGGATATCGATGCGGTTGTCCAGGATCATAAACTTGTAGGCCAGGGCCACACTTTTCATCTGCTCGCCGGTGAAATCTTTTTTGTAGGCGATGCCGGCGCGGTTCTTCAATTCACTGATGATGCCATCGAAGTCGTCGCGCTCGAGGCCGAAGGCCATGCCGTAGCATTGCAGAAACCGGCGGTAGTTGTCCCAGGCAAACCAGGCGTTTCCCGTGGCCTGGGACAATCCGCCGGCGATCTCTTCGTTGATACCGACGTTCAGAAAAGTGTCCATCATGCCGGGCTGGCTGATGGAGGATCCGCTGCGAACCGAAAAAAGCAGCGGGTTGCGGGGGTTGCCGAAGGCCTTGCCGGTCATCTCCTCCAGCTTGAAGATGTGCCGGGCGATCTGGTCCTTGAGGTTCTGATCCGCCGGCAGGTAACTGTCGATGACCTTGCGGCAGCGGAACACTTCGGTGGTGATGATGAAGCCCGGTGGGACGGGCAGGCCCAGGCCCTGGAGCACGACCAGGTTAAAGCCCTTGTTTCCCAGATAGATCAGGCCGGTAACGCGGTTGTCCGGTTCAAAAATCGAGGTCATGGCATTGTCGGGATCGTAGAGCAGCAGTTGATACAGCTCGTCTCTTCTCAACTTGTCGGCCTGCTGGAAAAGCGTGTTGAGGATGCGGCTGAGAAAACGGTCGAGCTGCTGCAAACCCAGCGAAAGGGCGATCCGGTCTCTGAAAAACATCTCCGAAACCCGGAGCTTGTTTTTCTCCCGGTCGATGCCGCCCCGGTTTTCTTTCGGCCTGTATTTGCAGAGGATCTGGTCGCCGGGCAACCGGTCGATGATGCTGTTCAGGTTTTCTTCGTGAATGTTCTGGAAATAATCGTTGATGATGTTCTTGACCGCTGCGGCGAACCCCTTGAAAATATCGAGGTACTGCGTGTAGGTAAATCCTTTGACTTCCAGCGAATGCGCAAGCAAATCGAGTTGCCGCTCGATTTCCACCGAAGAAATGCCGTCCAGCCGAAGGGCCTTGTCGAAGAGCCGGATCCGGGCATAGATCTGGTAAAAAGTCGCCTTGGTGATCAGGCTCAGATCGATGCTGTCGATCAACTCCTCGAAAAGCACGTTGACCAGCGATTCGATGCGGTAGGTCAACCCCAGCGCATCGAATTTGAGTTCGTGATAGCTGCCGTACATGGACGGAATATCGATCGTGATATGCCTTTTTTTGTAGATGTCCTCGCGGACCTCGAATTTTTCCGGCGACAGGATGATCGACTTGAGGTGTCCCAGGTATTCGAGCAGCATAAAGAGTTTTTTCTTGGCCTCGGTTTCCGACAGCGCGCTGCGCAGGCGGTTGAGGTCCGGGAACGCTTCGATCGACAACTGGGAAATATAACTTTTGAGTTCGATATAATCGACGCTGTACTTCTGGTGGAGCAGTTTATAAAACGCGATCAGCAGGGCGACCCGCTCCCGGTCATCCTCGGTAACCTCCCCGGACGCCTCGGCCAGCATTTTTTTAAGTTGATCCTCGGGCAGCGTGAGCAGCAGCGCCTGGCGGTCGATCCCCTTTCGTTTCAGTGCGGTCATGATTTTGTGCACGCCATCGATGTAGGGGCCGTTGGACGCGATCTGTTCGAAAACCTCCGGCGGCACGACCTGCTGCAGCATTTGCTTGTCGCGCGTGGCCCAGAAGTAAATGGTCGCCTCCATGAAGACGATGATCTGGTTGCTGCTTTCGACGTGGCTCTGTTTGCGCAGGAAGTGAATGAGGACGTCCCGGCGGCGCGAAATCTCGTCGATGCGCGTGGAGATGTCCCTGAGTTTGCCTTCGGCGCCGATATCGTTGAAATAGGCCGGAAAAAGCCGGGTGAGTTGTTTGACCAGGTTATAGACCGGCCCGGTGTCGCTGTTTAAAAACCGGGTAATGTCGCGCGGGAACAGGTCCGTGTCTTTGATGAACACGCCCGAGAGGGCCAGGTGGACAATCAGCACCGAAATCAAGCGGGTCGACCATTTGGGATTGAGTTCGATCAGTTCGAGCCAGGTCCGGATATTCTGCATGTGGGCGCTGTTGACCCTGATTTGCCAGTCTTCGCCGACCCCGCTGATACGCGGGGTCTGAAACGGCAGGTCGATGACGTGCTGAAAAAAATAATTGACCAGTTCGCTGTCATCGGTCCGATAAACCCCTTTGCCCATGTTCAGCACGCAGTTCAGGGCCGCGGCCGGGTAGCTGATCGCCTGCTTTTGCAGGATGGAAAACGTTTTCTGAATCAGCCCGCGGATGTGCAGGTCCGTTTCGTTCGCAATGAGCCAGCTGACGGTGCGGTTGATGTCCCGCAGGACCTCCTCGTGAATCATCGTCAGCCCGGAGATCGCCATCATGTGGAAAAGAAAAGTGACTTTCCACTGGTTTCCGTGCCGCTTGCCGCCGGCTTCGAGGAGATTCTGGGGCATCTGCCGGTAAGTTTCGACGATCTGACTGTAGCCGTCCAAAAAAAGAAGCTCGCGCAGCCGGTCGGCGGAACCGGCGTGGCCGTCAGTGTCGATCTCCGCGAGCCGGTGATTCAGCGCCTCCAGCCGGCCGCGCGAAATGTCGGCAAAGATCGATGCGCTATACTGAGGGCCTCCGAGGGCATCCACCTCCCGGGCTTCCTCCTCAAACCATTCGCGCGGGTCTCCGAGGCCAAGCCAGTAGGCGAAGGTGGCCCTGAAGTATTTTGTCAGCAGCTTATTTATGGCCTCTAAGCCACCGGTCGCCGTTTCGGCATGGTGCAGGAGCATCTCGCCGACCCGCTTGAGCTGGTAGAAGCTCTTGACCACGAGGAAAAATGTGTCTCGATCCAGCCGCCGGATTCCTTCGAAGGCCTCATTCAGCGCCGGCAGGAACCGCTCGATGCCGGAATGGGATTCCTTGATGACTTTCTGGAGAAAAAGAAGCAGGTTGTCGACCGCTTCGGCCTTGACCGCCTCTTCTCTGCTCTCCCGGATGGCCGCCATGAAAACATCGACAAAGAGGCGGACACCATCGGGACCCGCCGGATGGCTGTCCATGAGATGAAAATATTCGAGACTGTAGCGCCGGGCTTCGGAAACGATGAAATTCCAGTTCCGGTAAGGATGAGACAGCTCTTTTAGAAGGGTGTTGAATCCCTCCATGATGCCATAGTATCGGGACATGATATCCTGCAATATCAGGTACTTTTCATCGATGCTGACATCAACGCGGTAACTGGCCAAATTGACTTCGAGCGCCTTGGATTTGATCATGCGTGCCGGCCTTTCCTTTGTCGCCCTGAGGTATTTTCTTTAGGCTCGCAGGCGATATACTGAAAGCTAACAAAGGTGTCCTGCAATTTCAAGAAATTACGGACGCGGCCGGCTGGAGATGCAAAAAAGGAAAAAAAATGCTAAGGATTAAGTTGAAACTCGCAACACGCAAACCTCAACTCGAAACTCAATACCATTTATTCAGAGCCTAATCTTGTTATTCAGAGCCTAATCTTGCCCTCTTTGAAAAAGGGGGGCCGGGGGGATTTCTTATGACCATTTAAAATCCCCCTTTCCCAAAGAGAGACTTTAAGGGGCATTTCTCAAGTTAACGACATTGACTTACAACTCGGAACTCGTAACCCGTAACCCATAACCCGCAACCCGTAACACGCAACTCGTAACCCGCAACCCGCAACCCGCAACCCGCAACTCGTGGAGCCGAATGAACTGGTGCGAGAAACGGCTGAAATTCAGCGCCTGCGGGACTCAACCGATTAGAGTGTTTTCGCTATGAAATGGAGAGGTTTTCAGGAAGCGACGGCGATTCTGTTTTTGGCTGGATGCCTGGCATTCGGTTTCAACGCCCTCAGGGAGCAGTCGCTGCCGCTACTGCCCAAAACGAGCGCCGTGGCGGGTTCACTAGCCGCAGACGCTTCGTCTGTTGAAACCGGCGCGGTCGGGGATATGCCGATCGAAGAGGCCGTGCGCCTGTTCGAAGCGGGGGCGGCCCTGTTCGTGGATGCCCGACCGGAAGCCGATTTCCGGGCCGGTCACATCCAAGGCGCCGTGAACGTTCCGGACCTGGATTTCGACCGGTATATCGGGTCTTTCCTGGAAAAGACCCCGGCCGAAGCCGTGCTGATCACTTACTGTGAGGGGGAGTCCTGTGTGTTGTCGAAAAACCTGGCCGATAAACTGATTCTGGCCGGTTTTGAAAAGGTGTTTCACCTCAGCAACGGCTGGGGGCAGTGGAAAAAGCGCGGATTGCCGATGGCGAGTGGGCCGGAATAACTTTTCACCGCCGAGGCGCTAAGTGGTCCTGTTCGTAAATAAGGTTACGCCCCGAGATAACCGCGGCGCCCGAAGCGCAAGGTGCGAGAAGCGAGCATACCAAGCGTATGCGCGCGCCGAGCAACACAGCGCGTCGG
>JBAPSB010000082.1:0-7297 GCA_049281435.1 Desulfobacterales bacterium | reverse complement strand
GGGTTCGCTTGTCGGCTGCGTCGACCGATACCGCAAGGGCGATTAAGCCGGTGACGACAACGAGCGCAAGTTTATTCATCGCGTTATCTTCTCCTTTTAAATCTTAGTTCAATTTCGGAAGATCGATTTTCTTTTCTTTCAGCAGCGCTTTCACCTGTTCGACGGTGCGGAAGCGATCGATCGAAATGGGCCCGGTGTAGAGATAGCTTTGCATCGGGCGCGGCGGATACTTGTCGTAGCTCTCCATGATTTCCTGCAGCGACTGGACCATCATCGGGGTCAGCCAGGAGTTGTCGCCCGACTCAGGCCGCATCACGATGTTGATCCGCTCCTGCGGGTCCTGCATCAGGTCGTAGACATCCGGAATGCTGGCGACGTATTTTGCGGGCCCGAGCCATCCCAGCTGCGGGGAATTGTCGTCCGCTCCGGGAACGGCCCCGTTGTCGCCGCGCAGGTTGAAGGCGATCTTATAGCGTCCGATGCGAATGGCACCCAGCAGAAGCTCTTCCTCGGTGAAGTAGAACCAGTTCTTGCGCGTGTACTCGCCCTGGCCGAACAGCAGCGGACCCATGTCGTGACTGTCGAAGATCATCGGTTTGCCCTCGCGGTCATTTTTGGGCAGTTCGACGCCCGCAAGCCTGGCGTAGGTGGCCATCAGGTCCAGGCCGCCGGCGATCTCGTGGGTCTGGGAACCGGCCGCGATCCGGCCCGGCCACCAGGCGATTCCCGGCACCCGGCTGCCGCCCTCGCGATCGGTGCCCTTGGAGCCGCGGAACGGGGTGTAGCCGGCATCGGGGGCGACATCCCGCCAGGCGCCGTTGTCGGAAGTGTAGAAGACGAAAGTGTTCTTGTCGATGCCGAGGGCGCGGATTTTATCCATGATCCGGCCGATGTTGTCGTCCAGTTCAACGACCGCATCCGCGTAGGGCCAGCGGTCCGGCGACTTGTCTTTAAAGGACTTGCTCGGCAAGTTCGGGTTGTGGTTCTTGGCGAAGTTGATGCTCATGAAAAAGGGCGCACCTTTTTTGGCGAGTGCTTCGAGGTCCTTGAGCGACTGATCGGTGATGATCATGTCGAGTTCGGCAATGTTCTCCGCCGTGATTTTGGCGACTTCCCGGGGCGGCTGGCCCGCGTCGCCTTCGATCAGGCCGGTAACCATCAAGGCCGAAATTTTACTCGGTCACCTCGCCAACAGTGCGGCAGAGTTCATTTTTTCGCTCCTTATGGCTCTTGATTGCTTTGCAAGGACTTCCTACAGCTTATAGGTAACACCTTCCCGTAGTTATTATTTTTCTGCTGCAAAGATCTGCTTCCAGTCGTCCTTCATGTCGACCACGATCCAGCCGCGCCGGGGGGCGGCCTCGAGCGCCTCGACCAGCCGGCCGCTGCTTTGCGGATGGGCATCGTAGGCGAATTCCCGTTCGGCGTCGGTGTGGTGGACGATAAGGCCGAAGCTGGGACGCGGGTTGTCGATGGTGGTGTATTCGAGCATCTCCTTGTCGCCGTCGCTGTTGCCGAAAGCGGCGATGGGCCGGCGGCCGATCGCCTGCTGGATACCCACCGGCTTGCCTTCCTTGTCGTTCACAAAGACGCGGTCAAGGGTCTTGACCAGCACCGGCTTGCCGTCGCGCATCTCGAATCTGGTCTGACCGTGGGAGCCGATCACCTGCTCGGGCGGGACGCCGTAGACCTCCTCCGCCCAGACGCGCATGAAGTCGGCTCCGCCCCCGGAAACGATGAAGGTCTTGAAGCCATTGGCCCACAGGTAGCCCAGCACCTCGCGCATCGACTGGTAGGCCAACTCGACATAGGGCTGATTGAAGCGCGGGTGCTTGTCGGCGGCCTGCCACTGCTGCACCCGGGCGTGAAATTCGTCGACGGTCATCCCGGCATGGGTCAGGCCAAGGATATGGAAGAGCCCCTTGTAGTGGTCGGCAAGCAGTTTGTTGAAATCGCCCTCCAGGGCGGCTTTGACGTAAGGATCATCCTTCCATTCCGGATGGTGGGGAAGCCGTTCTTTCAGACTGTAAATCCCGAACGCCATCTGGAAAGGCACCGGGTCCTCCGGCCAGAGCGTGCCGTCGTTGTCGAAGACGGCGATGCGTTCGGGCTCGGGCACAAAATCCGGCGAGCCCGGGGTGGTCACCTTTTCGACGAAGGCGATGATGGCCTGCCTGGAGGCGGTGTCGTTCCAGGAGGGCAGCGGGTCGCCGCCGGTGGCGGCCATGGTTGCAACCGCCCCTCCGGTTGCTGTCAGCAATGCCAGCAGGATGACGTTAAGTGTCTTTGAAATCCGCATTGTCAGTATTCCTTATTAACCATTCAATTGTTGGGAGTTCTCTGTTCGATGTTCATCTTTTTAAAACTTTAACAGATGTTCGATCACTGCGGCGGCGAAGGAGTCATGACGTTTCAGCCGGACTGTCGGATCAGGCCAATGATATAGGCTTCGAGACGATAATTTTGGCAAGGCCAGAGTGAGGAGGCTGTATTGCATATACGCCGGCGACCGATACCAGCAGCCAAAATCTTAATCTTGAAGTCGATAGCTTACTGGGACAGCCCGATGTCCTTGGGCGGATATTTCTTGAAGGTCGCCGCGTGCGCCTTGGCTTCCGCGCCCATCGAGGCCAGCCAGGCGTTCAGGCGGTGGCCGACGGGCATCTGCTCTTTCGGGTCGATGTAGAGGTTGAACAGCCAGGGGGCCAGGCCCACTTTTTCGGCGGTGGCATAATCGATGCCCATGAAGGTGCTCTGCTCGCGGGTGATTTCGAAGTGGGCCTTGCACTCGCGCATGCGCAGCGCCGCCCCTTCGGTACGACCGACGACCGGGAGGACAGCCAAACAGATAATGGTGACGGCCAGACCACACAATGGCTTCAACAATTGACCGGCTTTCATGTTACGTTCTCCTTCTCATTCGATCGCTAGATATAATTTCGCGACTCTTTGCAAAATTATCAAAACAGATGGGATTATCCCAGCGATCCCCCGTTCAACCGTTTCCCATCACTTTCACATCAGCCCCGGCCGTCCAAATCCGATACCGCACCTCAACGCCTTCGGGCACATACACCACCACGGGCAAGCGGCTGTTGTAGCGGATCAAATACGGGTCGCCGCCCAGTGCGATGAACCGGTTCACCTTGGGCGCCTTGGGGTCCACCGCCATAAGCGTGCCAGCCATAGGGCCGATCTTGTTGACAACAAAGCGCGGAAACCCCCAGCCTTCGATTGTCTCCTTTTCTATTTGACCGGCGAAAAAGTATGTGTTCGCCTCGTCAACCGCAACGGTTTTACCGATGATCAACTCCACCTTATGAACGGATTCATCTTCCTGCTTCGGGAGCTGCAGGACATACCGGACCATGCCCTCATCGGCCGGGGGAAACGCCTTCATGTTATCGGCCGCCTGGGCGGATATGACGGTAGTCAAAATCGAAATGACTGCAATCGAACAAACCCCAAACATGGTTCCTCCTTTCAACTCGATGTTGAGTGAATGATTAACTGAACCGGGTGGAACACACCCCCGGGATTCCGGACTGAAATCGCAATCTGGTAAAAACTGGCAATAGTTAAGAATGCAGAATTGAAATACTATTGGACCTTGGTCCAATAAAACATCTCTAGCGGTGTTACCCGCCGCTTTCATTCAAAAGCGCATGACGTCGCGGGCCCATTTTCCCTTGACATTAAAATATTCATCCCAATGTTGAACTGAATTGTTCATCCAAAGCCAAAGGAGTTTTTCAATGGAAAAAGTTGAAAGTGGACTGTTCGTGAGCGTCGATTATACGGGAACGCTGGAAAACGGCGAAGTGTTCGATTCCAGCCAGGGCCGACAGCCCCTGGAAGTGCAGATGGGTTCCGGCAGCGTGCTCCCCGGTTTCGAATCGGCTCTCATGGGCATGTCGCCCAATGAAACCAAAACCTTCACCCTTGCCCCGGAAGAGGCCTACGGCCACCGCGATGACACCCGCATGCACGACTTCTCCAAGTCCGAGATTCCCGCCGGAATGGAGCCGAAAGTGGGCCAGGTCCTGATGCTGAGCACGCAGCAGGGGCAGCAGATACCGGCCCGGGTTGAGGGCATCGATGCGGAAAAAGTGACCTTCGACCTGAACCACCCCCTGGCCGGTCAATCCCTGACGTTCGAGGTCAAGGTGGTGGGCATCAGTGAAACCGCCACGCAGCAGAACTGTGGCTGCGGCTCCGAGTGTTCTAGCGGCGGTTGTGACTGCGGCGAATCGGGCTGCTGCTGATATCCGCACTTTAGCGACCCGTCGAGATACCGCTCCCGAAGCCTTTTGCCTATCCGCGATCGTTTTCAGGCACTTCTGAACATAGCGGCCCGTCTTTGAGCCCGTCTACCGCGTCACATCCACCGGCAGATATCTCACGCGCCGCTGGATGTGACGTTCGGCGATCTCGAATCCGGCGTAACATTGTCGCCTTGTCACCTACTGCGTCCCTTGCCCTCGCCAATGGTTGCGCGGCCGGTGGTCATTTCCCGCCTACCTGCTCTGCTCCATTTCGCGCATGACTTCGTCGAGATTGAAAGCCGCCGGCTTCTGGCGGGGCGGGAATTCCTCGTAGGTTTTCAGGAACTGCAGTGCGGCCCTTTGTGCCGGTCCGATCACATAGACGCGCTGACTCCACCAGTGGTTGTAATTGTTCGAGTCGGTATCGGCCCGCTCGAAGGGGTCACGCCGCAAATTGAAGATTTTTGGGGTGCGGAGCTTGATGAAAGGTTCACGCCAGACATCGAATTTGCGGGCGCGCTGCTCCAGGTAGACGACCTTCCAGTCGTCGTAGCGGATGCCCATGAAGTCACCGTCGTCGCTGAAGTAAAAGAATCCCCGGCGGGGTGACGTCTCCTCCTGGCCCGTGAGATACGGCAGGAGGTTGTAGCCATCGAGGTGAACCTTGTAGGTCGCACTGCCCGCCCGGTAGCCGGTCAGCAGCTTTTCCTTGACGTCCGGCACACCGGCGGCGGCAAGCAGGGTGGGAACCCAGTCGGTGTGCGAGGTGATGGCATTCGACTTGGAACCGGGCTTGATCTTGCCGGGCCAGCGAACCGTGGTGGGAACCCGGAAGGCCCCCTCCCAATTGGTATTTTTCTCGCCCCGGAAGGGTGTGATGCCGCCGTCGGGCCATTCGTTGAAGTGCGGGCCGTTGTCGGTCGTATAGATGACGATGGTATTGTCGCTGATCCCGAGGTCATCCAATTGCTTCAACAGCTCCCCGACTTGCATATCGTGTTCCACCATTCCGTCGGCGTAAAAGTTCCCGTTGGGGCCGGAAAGGCCGTTGTGCTCGGGCTTGATGTGGGTGTAGAAGTGCATCCGGGTCGAGTTGAACCAGACGAAAAAGGGCTTGCCGGCTTTGTGGCTGCGGGTGATGAAATCCCTGGCGGCGGCGTGAAACTCTTCATCGACGGTTTCCATGCGCTTCCTGGTGAGCGGACCGGTGTCCTCGATCCGGCCGTCGGCGTAACTGCGGATGACGCCCCGGGGTCCGAAGTTCTTTCTGAAATCGGGGTTTTTCGGATAGTCCTCGTTCTCCGGCTCCTCCTCGGCATTGAGGTGGTAGAGGTTTCCAAAAAACTCGTCGAACCCGTGGTTTGTCGGCAGAAACTCGTCGCGGTCGCCGAGGTGGTTCTTGCCAAACTGACCGGTGGCATACCCAAGCGGCTTGAGAAGCTCGGCCAGGGTGGGGTCCTCCTTCTGGATGCCCACGCGCGCGCCAGGCACGCCCACCTTGGTCAGGCCGGTGCGAACCGGGGCTTGTCCGGTGATGAACGCAGCGCGGCCAGCGGTGCAGCTCTGCTGGGCATAGTAGTCGGTGAAGGACATGCCCTCGGCGGCGATGCGGTCGATGTTGGGCGTCTGGTAGCCCATCATGCCGTCGTTGTTGTAACTGAGGTTCCAATAACCGATGTCATCACCCATGATGACGAGGATATTGGGCTTCTGTGCCTGGGCGAAAGCCGTGGTTGACAGAACTGCCAACAGAAACAACAAGGCAAATCCACGAGAGACACTGCTGCGAGCGTTCATGATATACCCCCGGATGCTGGTTTCTTATTTTTCTATTTTGGTGTTGGCCTTGAACTCCCCCTTGTTTATCGGGGTCACCTCGGAGTTTTGAAGCGTCACCGTGCTGCCGGTATTGGCATCCTTTAATTTGACTGCGCCGCCCTTTTCCTCTTCGAGTTGGTGGGTGTAATAGGTTTTGTCGGTGGTCGTGTCTTTGACCCTGTAGTAATTGCCACCGCAGGCAGAGATCCCCAGAAGAATAAAAAAAGCCACCATGATCGCAAATAACGTCCTCTTCATTTTGTCCTCCTTAATCTGTTTTTTTAAACACAAGCGTCAGATTCTTATCATCCGTCAATATCAAGCGGCCCTCGTTGAACGTGTACCGCAGCGTCTTGTCTGCAAGAACGGATAAAAGCTCCTGCTCGAAAGCCATGGCGGGGCAGGCCACGCGGGTGGTGGCCAAACGGCCCAGGGAGATTTTAGCGCCCCTGGACTCGAAGCGGCCGTTTATCCGGTTGCAGCCGGTGCTGCCAACCAGCCGGTTGTCCCTCAGGTGAAACTCGATATTCGGCGGCCCATTGGTGAAATCTTCGGCCTCTATGGTCCGATCGCCAAAGCGTGCGAGCACCCAGATGTCGTCGAGCCGGTAGTCCACGACGTATCGGCCGCAGCCCTCGACGGTCTTATAGTCCGCATCCACGCTGCGTTTGACGTCTATTTTCACTCTGAACGGAAACATTTCCCCGGACATCGTATCCGTGCACTGGCCCCTTAAGACCGTGACGATCAGCGTACCGGCTTCGGTTTCGGCGAAAAACCGGGTCACGTCCGCATCCTGGGCCTTGTCTTCCCGGCCGGAAGGCGTGTTCAGTTCCGGCAGTTCGGTCAGCGATTTGAACCGCATGCCCTTGTCGAAGTCGATATCCAGGGCCCACGGCGGCTCGTTGCCCAACGCGAAAAACCCTATGCCCTCGGCCATTTTCCGTTGCATAAGCGTATGGGTGCCGTTCTTCAGCATGGCGTCACCTGATTCTGCGCTCGCGGATGCCCGGCCGTCAACCAGGGTAAGGACACTCGATAGAAGTATTAGTCCGACGAGAAGAGAAGTCCTGCGGCATTTTTTCATGCAAAAATCCCAGCCGGTAGATACGGGGAAGCCCATTGACCCTTGCCGATCAACACGTCAAAGAGCTTTTCGGTCGCAACCACCTTCCATTCTCCGCCTTCTTTTTTCATTTTGACTTTCTCTCTAT
>JBAPSB010000081.1:0-11052 GCA_049281435.1 Desulfobacterales bacterium | reverse complement strand
AAATAATTCCACAAGATTGCGCCGGATATTGGCCCGTCTGCAAGGCACATCCAGCGGCGCATATCGAGATACGTGTCGGTGGATGTAACGCGGTAGACGGGTCAAAAGTCAAGCAAGATGTGGAACTCTTTTTTGCCGGGACCCTCAAGGATGTGTACGGACTTCGGCCAACTGATTGTTTAACGGTTCTGGCATCGAATTTCAAGCCTCAAAAATTTTATGTTGAAGCCTATGGGATATAAAGGGTATTTTGCAATAGTCTTTTTCGATGGAGAAGCTGATACATTCCATGGCGAAGTCATCAACTTAAGAGACGATATCACTTTTGAAGGCGAAACTGTAGAAAAAGGAATAAAAATCGGAAGGTAACCAAAACGCATGCACATTTCTGGAAGCACGCCCCCACCTCGTCGATACCGGCCATCGTTGCTGCCGGCAGTGGCGGTCCTCCTGCTGCTGCTGTCCTGCTCGACCGACGAACGGCCGCCCGACGAGTCGAAGGGCCAGACGGAAGGCATCACCTTTTTCGACGTCGGCGACAAAACCGTCTTCTCGGATGCACTGCGGGAGCGGTTGAGCAAAAACCTGGGGCCCGACGCGATCGAATACCGCGGCACCATCGACCTGGAGTTCAACGAGAAAGGTTTCCTGCAGCGACACTTTCCCGGCCTCGATCGGCTGAACCAGAGATTGAACACGCCGGCGGGCGAACGGGTCGAGCATAACACGGTCAAGCTCGTGTTCCGCTACGCCGCCAGGGAAAACCTGCCCTTCAGTTATGTCGAGCTGGTCTTTTCAAGCGCGACCGGTCAACCGCTTTTCATTCAGATCCGCTCCCGCAAGGACCTGGCCGACATCATCCAAACCCTGGAAGCAAAATACGGCCCGCCGCAGACGATCGATCAGCCCGCCGTCGCGGGACGCCATTTCTTCTGGACAGATCGAGGCGATGTGCTGCTGGTCTCCATCGTTCCGACCTGGCGCGGCGACGAGGAATCGCGTTTGGTGATCTATTACGTCGACAACCTCGAAAAACTGATCGCGGCTGAAGAAAAAGAGCGCCGCGAGAAGGAAGAAGAACGCCGCCGCGCCGGAGAAAAAATCTTTTAGACGTCAAGATAAGGATTTTGGCTGTGTTATCGGTCGTCGGCGTATCACATATACAGCCGCCTCCCTCTGGCCTTGCCAAAATCCTTATCTTGACGCCTAAAATCGGTGGTTGTTATCAGAAAAGAGATATGATGGCTGTGTTATCGGTCGTCGGCGTATGCCATATACAGCCTCCTGCCTCTGGCCTTGCCAAAAACTTCATCTCGAAGCCTAAAAGCGGTGGTTTGGCGGTCGAGATTTTGGCTGCGTTATCGGTGGTCGGGGTATTGCATTACAGCCGCCTTCCTCTGGCCTTGCCACCATTTTTATCTTGCAGACGGCTGGGGCGGTTATCTTCCATAAAGGTAGGGGCAGGCGCCTATGTGCCTGCCCTTTTTGTCGTTTTTTCCTTCAAGGCCGCGTGCGCGGCCGCCAGACGGGCGATCGGCACCCTGAATGGCGAGCAGGACACGTACGTCAGACCGAGTTCGTGGCAGATCTGAATCGATTGGGGATCCCCGCCGTGCTCTCCGCAGATGCCGCACTCCAGCTCCGGCTTGACGCTGCGCCCCTTCTCGATCGCTATGGCCATCAAGGCCGCGACGCCGTCGCGGTCTATGGTGGCAAAAGGATTGTTGGGCAGGATGCTCTGGTCGATATACTCGACCAGGAATCCGGCCTCGGCATCGTCGCGAGAGATGCCGAAAGTCGTCTGGGTCAAATCATTGGTGCCGAACGAGAAGAATTCGGCTTGAGTGGCGATCTGGTCGGCTGTCAATGCCGCGCGGGGAATCTCGATCATCGTGCCGAACTTGTAGTCAACTGTGGTTCCCTGCTCGGCCATCACTTTCCGGGCTTCCGCTTCCAGGAGGCTGCGCTGCACCTTGAGTTCGTTTACGTGGCTGGTGAGCGGGATCATCACTTCCGGATGGACCGCGATGCCCTCCCTGGCAACCTCGCAGGCCGCTTCGAAGACGGCCCGCACCTGCATGGAGGTCAATTCGGGAATGTGGATGCCCAGGCGCACCCCCCGCAGGCCGAGCATGGGGTTGGCTTCGCGGAGGCTCTCGACCCGTTTGAGAAGACCTTCCTTGGTTCTGACCTGTTCGAGCAGATCGTCGATTTCCACCAGGGTGCTCGCGTGCTGCAGACGGATTTTCAGATCGGTCAACTCCCCCATCAGCTCGACATGGCTGGGCAGGAACTCATGCAGCGGCGGGTCGATCAGGCGCAAAATGACCGGCAGGCCGTCCATGGCTCTGAAGATCCCGGCGAAGTCCTCTCTTTGATAGGGCAGCAGGGCATCGAGGGCTTCTATCCGATCCAGGTGCCGATCGGAGGTGATCATCTTCTGAATGATGGGCAGGCGGTCGGATTCGAAAAACATGTGTTCGGTGCGGCAAAGGCCGATGCCCTCGGCCCCATAGTCGCGGGCGCGTTCAGCGTCACGCGGATAGTCGGCGTTGGCCCAGACGCCCAGGCGGCGGAACTCGTCGGCCCAAGACAGCAGTTTCAGCAGCCAGGGGTCCTTGATGTCCGGCACCGAGGTGGCGATTTTCCCGAGATAGACCTCACCCGACGAGCCGTCGATCGAAATCCAGTCGCCTTCATGGACGATCGTCTCGTCGACGCTCATCCGGCGTTTGGTGAGGTCGATATTGAGCTTGGCGACCCCGACCACCGCCGGTTTGCCGAACTGCCGGGCTACCAGGGCGGCGTGGCTGGTGCGGCCGCCGCGGCTGGTCAGAATGCCTTTGGCGGCCAGCATGCCATGGACGTCGTCCGGCTTGGTTTCCGGGCGCACCATGATGACCGGCTGGCCGTCCTTTTTCGCCCACGCTTCCGCCAGGTCGGCGGTGAAGGCCACGATACCGCAAGCGGCACCGGGTGACACATTGAGTCCGCGGGCAAGATATTTGCCGTCGGCGCGGGCGGCCCGCGTGGCATCGGGATCGAACTGGGGGTGCATGAAAAAATCGACCTGCTCCGGGGTGACGCGCAGCACGGCTTCCTCGCGACTGATCAACCCTTCCTCGACCATATCGACCGCAATTCGCACCGCGGCCTGGGCCGTGCGTTTGCCGTCGCGCGTCTGCAGCATCCAGAGTTTGCCGTGCTCGATGGTGAACTCGACATCCTGCATTTCGCGGTAGTGTTTCTCGAGGTTGCGGGCGATCTTTTCGAACTCGCCGTAAGCCGCCGGCATTTCGGTTTTGAGTTCCTGCAGGTCTTTGGTCATCCGGATGCCGGCCACCACGTCCTCTCCCTGGGCGTTGGTCAGATAGTCGCCCTCGAGCTGATTCTCACCCGTGGAACCGTTGCGGGTCATGGCGACACCGGTGGCGCTGTCCGAGCCCATGTTGCCGAAAACCATGGTGACGATACTCACGGCCGTTCCCAGATCATGCGCGATGCCGGCCGCATTGCGATAGTCGATCGCCCGTTTTCCGTTCCAGCTTTTAAAAACCGCTTCGGTGGCCAGCTTGAGCTGAACATAGGGGTCGGTGGGAAAATCGTAATGGGTCTGATGGCGATAGATCTCCTTGAAATCATGGACGACGCCTTTCCAATCCTTGGCCGTCAGTTCGGTGTCGGTCTGGACCCCGGCCTTCCGGCGGGCGGCGGTGAGGAGTTCTTCATAGATCTCGTCTGCGACGCCCATCACCACGCTGCCGAACATCTGGATCAACCGGCGATAGGCGTCGTACACGAAGCGCTCGTCACCGGTCAGCTTTACAATGCCTTCCGCGGTTTCGTCGTTGAGCCCGATGTTGAGCACGGTGTCCATCATCCCCGGCATGGAAAACTTGGCGCCGGAGCGGCAGGAAACCAGCAGCGGGTTCTCGGGATCGCCGAAAGTCTTGCCCACCGTTTTTTCCACCGCCAGCAAGGCGTGAAGCTCCTGGTCCCACATGCCCTGCGGCAGGGTCCCGCCGCCGTCCAGATAGGCGATACACGCTTCGGTCGTGACTGTAAAACCCGGCGGCACCGGTATATTCCGCCGCGCCATTTCCGCCAGGTTGGCCCCCTTGCCGCCCAAAAGCCCCCGCACCTTGTCCCACTCTCCGCCGACATACTCCTGGGCCTGATCGACTTCGTCAAACAGGTAAACCCATTTTTTGGTCATGATGAGCATCGCCTCCCGTAGAAAAACGGTTTGTACTCCATGGAAAACATCACCAACGGCTTCATTTCCGATTTTGACCAGAATTAGTGTGGATGGAAAATAATTGTCAAGACACAGTTCGTGACCATCAGAGATCGTATCTTTTGGTCCAGGCCGTCGTTCTCGCCTACTTGAAATCCTCGATCAGGCCTAAACGCGGCGGGCTGCGCCTCCGGTTTCGATTGCGCTGCGGCCTTGGCCCGAATCAATAATGCCAAGGCGGGACTTCCATTTCTGGATATAACGATTCTTTTATTTCATAAAGACCCTTTTCCGCAATTTCTTGACAAGTGCGGATCGCTTTTCATATGACAGGCCCTTCATCGGTCGGTTTTGATTGATCGTTATGTAGAAATTTTGTTGCCGCCAAGGAGAATTCGATGAAAGAGGTTGTGATAGCCGGGGCCTGCCGTACGGCCATCGGCGCTTTCGGGGGCTCGCTGCGCGACAGCCACGCCGCGAGAATCGCACGGGTAACGATGCAGGAAGCCATCCGGCGCGCTGGCATCGAGTCGTCGCAGATCGATGATGTCCGCTACGGGTGCTGCCTGGAGCCTTCCGACGCGCTCAATGTCACGCGCGTCGCGGCGCTGCTGGCGGGAATTCCGGACACGGTTCCGGCGGTGACCATCAACCGGGTGTGCATCTCCGGCATGGAGGCGGTCGTCTCCGGGATGGCCATGATTCAGGCTGAAATGGCGGATGTCATTCTGGCCGGCGGCGTCGAGCACATGTCGGGCGTTGCCTACCAGGTTCCGACCGCGCGCTGGGGCTGCCGGCTGCAGGACCAGGTGTTTGTCGATGCCATGATTCAGGCGCTGCACTGCGGCTCGCACATCCTTCCGCATCCCGAGGACGGTCCGGTGGATGCCGAAAAACCGCCGCTGAGTCTTTTCAAGGGCAAACCGTACATCATGGGCCATACGGCCGAGTTTATCGCCCAACATCTTGACATCAGCCGCGAAGAGATGGACGAGGTGGCACTGCGGAGTCAGAACAACGCCGAAAGGGCCAACCGCGACGGGTCGTTTGCCGCCGAAATCGTGCCCATGGAACTGCCGCAGAAAAAAGGCGCGCCGGTTCTCTTCGAGCATGACGAGCATTTTCGGCCGGGCCTGACCCTTGAAGACCTCCAAAAGCTGCCGCCCGCCTTCGTGCCCAAGACCGGCAAGGTGACGGCCGGCAATTCCAGCGGCATCAACGACGGGTCGGCCGCCATGGTGGTCCTTTCCGCCCAAAGGGCCGCGGATCTCACCCTCCGGCCTCTGGCCCGGATCAGGGCCGTGGGCTATGGGGCCTGTCATCCGTCGGTCATGGGGCTTTCACCGGTGCCGGCCGTAAACGACCTGCTGCGCCGCAGCGGGTTGAAAATACCCGATTTCGAACTGGTGGAGATCAACGAGGCCTTCGCCGCCCAGTACATCGCCTGCGAGCGCGAACTCGGGCTGAAGCGCGAGATCACCAACGTGAATGGTTCGGGTATCGGCCTGGGGCACCCGGTTGGTGCGACCGGCGCCAGGATCATGGTGACCCTGATACACGCGCTGCAACAGCGCGGCAAAACCTTAGGCCTGGCCACCCTGTGCGGCGGCGGCGGCGTGTCGATGGCCTGCGCGATTGAATTGCTATAGGCTGCCTGCGGCGGCCGGTTGGCCGGTTAGCCCGTTGAGTCCCGTCAGACGGGATTGGAAGTTCGGATAACGGAACTGGCTAAACCGACTTAACGGTTTAAACGAACGGGATAACGGAGCAACCGGCCAACGGGCTAACGGATCAACGGACCCAACCGGGGGCCAGCGGCCCCCAACGGAGGAAACATGATTGTCGGTATACTCAAGGAAATCAAGGCGGAAGAAAACCGGGTGTCCATGACACCGACCGGTGTGGAAGTGATGCGCCAGAACGGTCACGGCGTGCTGGTGGAAAAAGATGCCGGGATCGGCAGCGGATACGAAAATTCGGCCTACGTCCAGGCGGGGGCCAAAATCGTGAAAACACCGCAGGAGATCTACGCTCAGGCGGAGATGGTCATGCATGTCAAGGAGCCGCTGCCGCCCGAGTACGAAATGATCCGTGAAGACCAGATCGTGTTCACCTATCTGCACCTGGCGGCCGACAAGAAACTGACCCGCGCCCTGATAAAACGCCGCAGCATCAACATCGCCTATGAAACCATTCAAAAGACCGACGGATCGCTGCCGCTGTTGACCCCCATGAGCGAAGTGGCCGGGCGCATGGCGATCCAGCAGGGCGCTAAATTCCTGGAAATGAGCAAGGGCGGCGAAGGCGTTCTTCTGGGCGGCGTGCCGGGCGTCGACCCCGGTACGGTCGTGATCATCGGTGGCGGAGTGGTCGGCACCAATGCGGCCAAGATGGCCTGCGGTCTGGGCGCCAAAGTCTACATCCTCGACATGCGCCTTGGCCGCCTGCGCTACCTGAGCGATGTCATGCCCCGCAACTGCATTCCGCTCATGTCCAGCCCGGTCAACATCCGCGAGTTGATCCGGGAGGCCGACGTCGTGGTGGGTGCCGTGCTGATTCCCGGCGCCAAGGCGCCCAAGCTGATTACCCGCGAGATGTTGAAAACCATGAAGCGCGGTGCGGTGCTGGTGGACGTGGCCATCGATCAGGGCGGCTGTTTCGAAACTTCGAAGGCCACCACGCACGCCAATCCGACCTATGTCGTCGAGGGCGTGGTGCATTACTGCGTGGCCAACATGCCCGGAGCGGTGCCCAAGACATCGACCATGGCCCTGACCAATGCGACCCTGCCCTATGCGGTGGAGATCGCCGGCAAGGGCTGGCGCAAAGCCTTCGCCAGCAATCCGGAAATTAAGTGCGGTGCCAACGTGGTCCGGGGCAAGGTGACCTACCAGGGCGTGGCCGAGGCTTTCGGCCTGAAGTACGAGTCCGTGGACGGGCTGATCTGAACCTAAACTGATCGGTTCCAGGTTCAGGGTTTAGGGTTCAAAGGTTATAAAACACTTTCCAGCGGAAACTTTAGACTGTGGCAGCCACCCCGCTCATCTGGGCCGAAATCGATCTCGACGCGCTGGCCGGCAATGTCCGCGAACTGCGGCGCGTTACCCGGGCCGCAGCGCGGCTGCTGGTGGCGGTCAAGGCCAATGCTTACGGCCACGGTTTGGTGGAGGTTGCGCGCCAGGCGCTGGAATGCGGCGCCGATGCCCTGGGGGTGGCGCGGCTACCCGAGGCCCTTTCCCTGCGCGCCGCGGGCATCGGAGCGCCGGTGCTGATCTTCGGCTACACGCCGCCGGCCGATGTCGGTGAACTTCTCCGGCACGATCTTATCCAGGCCGTTTATTCACCCGCGATCGCCCGGGCCTATGCCGCAAGAATCGGGGCCGGCGCCCCGCGCCTCAAAGTCCATCTGAAGGTCGACACCGGCATGGGGCGGCTGGGCATCCTGCCGGACTCGCGCCGGTATGTGGCGCCGGGCATGGACATCTCCGGAGACGCCGTGCGGGAGGTCCTCGACATCGCCGGGCTCAAGAGATTGGTGCTGGAAGGGATCTTCACCCATTTTGCCAGCGCCGACAGCGCCGACAAGCGCTTCGCGCGGGAGCAGTTCGATATTTTCCTGGCGTTTCTCGACCGGCTGAAGCGTGCCGGCCTCGAATTCGAGGTTCGCCACGCGGCCAACAGCGGCGCCATTATTGACCTGCCCCACACCCACCTGGACATGGTCCGCGCCGGCGTGTCGCTCTACGGGATGTATCCTTCGGCGGAGGTCGATCGAAGCAGGATCGATCTGGCGCCCGTCATGGCGTTAAAGGCCCGGATCGTCCATCTGAAAAAAGTCCCGGCCGGATTTCCCGTCAGCTACGGCATGACCCACACGACCGCATCGCCGACCACCCTCGCCACGATTCCCGTGGGCTACGCCGACGGTTTCAACCGCCGGTTGTCCAACCGCGGCCGCATGCTGGTCCACGGCCAGTCAGCGCCGATCGTCGGCCGGGTCTGCATGGACCTGACCATGATCGATGTCGGCCACATTCCCGGCGTCGCCATGGAGGACGAGGTCGTGATCCTCGGCCGCCAGAAAAACGCGGCGATCACCGCTGAGGACATCGCCGATCTGCTGGGCACCATCAACTACGAAATCACCTCCGCCATAACCGCCCGCGTGCCCAGAATTTACCTGAAGAGGTAAACCCGATCACACACAAGGAGAAGCATATGACTGTTTCCCGGTTCGATATCCGTGAAACCACTATGGGCGATATCCTCGATATCAACGCCAACGTGGAAGTAAAGATTTTCGATCACACCAGAGGCGGACAGGCACCGGCGGGTGTTCAGGGTGAATTGTGCACGCGCGGCTGTCACGTGATGAAAGGCTATTACAAGGACAAGGAAGCCACCCGCCTGGCCATCGACAGGGACGGCTGGCTGCACACCGGGGACTTGGCGGTGATGGATCAAAACGGCTATGTAAAGATCACCGGCCGCCTCAAGGACATGATCATCCGCAGTGGCGAAAATATCTACCCGCGCGAAATCGAGGAATTCCTATACACCCATTCCAAAATCAAGGATGTTCAGGTCATCGGCGTTCCGAGCGAAAAATATGGCGAAGAGGTGGCGGCTTTCATCCAGGTCAAACCGGGCCAAAACCTGGCAGCGGAAGAATTGCGCAGTTTCTGCCAGGGCCAGATCGGCTATCACAAAATCCCGGCTTTCTGGATCTTCGTTACTGAATACCCGACCACGGCCAGCGGCAAGATCCAGAAATACAAGCTGCGCGAAGACGCCACCCGGCGGCTTGAATGCGAGGCGGCGGCCCGCATCCAGACTGCCTGATTTCCTCACCCTCCGGCCTGCGATCTCTCTTGTGGGCTCGCAGGCCTCGTCGACCCAAAGCCATCAACAGGGACGGCTTTTAAAATAAGCCGGACGGAAGGCGACAATATTTCGGCTCTCTTGCCAGAGGTGTGGCAACATCGGACAGCGATATGGAGGTTGTGGTCAAGATGACCAGGCCGGATCTCTTCATGATTGTCGGCATCGATAATGAGTTGGAGGAAAAGCTAAACCGGCCGGTGGATATCGTTACATACCGGGAAAACATGAATCAGGTACTGAAAAAAACGGATCGACGGGGAGGCGGTATGTGCGTGACAAGGAACTTGTCTCTGATGTCTTGCGCAAGATAGAAGACGAGTCAACCGATTCTGAGAGTTTCAACCAGCCGGCGTGACTCGAGGACGCGCAGCAAGGGGTCCAGAGGGTTGCGGCGGTAGTTGTTCAAGGTCTGCTCGTGAATCTCCTCCGACCACGAAGCGGTGCAGTCCGACAGCAGCACTGCCTTGTAATCGCGGCACAGGGCATCCATGACGGTGGTCAGCACACAGAAATTCGTGGCGATCCCGGCCACGGCACACAGGCTGACCTCCCGTTGTTTCAGCCAGGCATCCAGGTCGGTATCGAAGAAGGCTGAAAACCTCGGCTTGGGCAGCCAGAGATCCTCGGGCCGGCGATCCAGCTCGGCGATGACCTCGGCGCCCCGGCTTCCGGCCAGTGAGTGAGGTTTCATCCGGCCCTTGAAGATGAAATCATTTTCGTTGAACGCGTCGGTCGAAAAGACAATGGGCCAGGCCTGCTTCCGGAAACCTGCAATCAAGGCGTTGATCGGCGCCACGATTTTTCTGGCGAAGGGCGTGATGGGAAAACGGTTGGCCTCGTCGAAGGTATCCTTGACCATGTCGATGACCAGCAGCGCCGGTTTTTCGCTTTTCTCCCGTCCCATATGACTCCTTTCTGATCGATGGGCGGTACGGCCGCCGGCCGGATCGTCTTTTCCTCTAAAAAAAATCTTTACCTCATGCGACAATGGAATTCAAGTGATGATGAACTCCTGTCATTAATAATTGAATCCTGGTCGATAGGGGTTGACAATATGGATCGATATAAATATCGTAATACATTATAGCCAACGATAGGAGAATAGGCGTGCAGACCGTGACAATATCACCTAAATATCAGGTCGTTATACCGAAGATCATTAGAGAAGCCTTACGGCTGCGGCCCGGACAGAAAATGCAGGTCATCGAACATGCCGGCAGAATCGAGCTGATACCGGATCGTGACATTGGTGAACTCAAGGGGTTTCTCAAAGGGATCAACACCGAGTTTGACAGAGAGCATGACCGGCTATGAACGTTGTGGATTCCTCGGGCTGGCTGGAATATTTTTCAGACGGACCAAATGCAAAGCATTTTTCATCACCGTTGCGGGAAGCAGCGACGTTGGTTGTGCCCGTCATATCGATATACGAAGTTTTTAAAGTCGTTTTGAGGGAAGCCGGAGATGATGATGCCCTCCAGGCCGTTGCGGCCATGCAAAAGGGTCGGGTCATCGAACTTACGGCCAATATCGCGATGAGTGCAGCAAGGTTGAGTTTGCATTATACTCTCCCGATGGCAGACAGTGTCATCCTGGCGACTGCCAAGGCATATAAATGTACCCTCTGGACTCAGGATGCCGACTTCAAAAATATCTCCGACGTAAAATTTTTCCCCAAAAAATAAGGTTTGATCCGCCAGGATGAAAACACCGGTGAAAAATATTCTTCTACTTTCCACGAACAGAATGCATAGCTACACGGCAGGCAACAGGAAATGGTGTCCAGGCAGATCAGCGCTCGAAACAATTCGTAACCGGAACATTGAAAGGGGGTAATATGAGTGAATCTTATCAATTGGACAGAGTATTTCAGGTCATCATGCAGCGCATGATGGAAACCGGCCAGGCACCGCACTACACCGAAATTGCTT
>JBAPSB010000080.1:0-11800 GCA_049281435.1 Desulfobacterales bacterium | reverse complement strand
GTCCACCGCCTGCTGCGGGCCATCGACCGCAACACAGCCTTTTCGCGGCTGACGCCGGCCGACACGGTGCCGGCCGATGCCCGGCTGGCGCCGCCGCAGGCCTATGCCCGGCGCTTCGCCGTCTGGCCGGACAGCCTGCGCGCCACACACGAGATCGCGGAGCGCCTGGCGTTCACCGGCCCGCGCCCCGGGATCGTCCTACCGCCCTGGATCGAAGATCGCGGCGATACGGCCGGGCAGCTCCTGCGACGCGCCGCTTATGCCGGCGCCCGCGGCCGCTACGGCGACGATTTGCCCGATGCGGTGGTGGAACGCCTGGAGCACGAGCTGCGCATCATCGAACAGATGGGATTTTCGTCCTATTTCCTGGTGGTGCGGGACATCGTGCGCCGCAGCCCGCGCATCTGCGGCCGGGGCAGCGGCGCGGCCTCGCTGGTGGCTTACTGCCTGGGCATCACCAACGTCTGCCCCGTCAAGCACAACCTTTATTTCGAGCGTTTTCTCAACCCGGGACGCCAGGACCCGCCCGACATCGACGTCGATTTCGCCTGGGACGAACGCGACGCGGTGCTCGATTCGGTCCTGAAGCAGTACCCCGGCCACGCCGCCATGGTCTGCACCCACGTCGCTTTCCGGCCCCGCATGGCCATCCGCGAAACGGCCAAGGTATACGGACTCACGGAGCGCGAAACCGGCGAGGTCTCCCGACGGCTGCCCTGGTTCTGGAGAGCCACAAACGAAGACGACGACCTTCTGGCCCGGCTCAGGCAGCTGCCCGAAATGGGACGAATCGACTTCCCGGAGCCCTGGCCCGCCATCATCCGCCTGGCCCAGCGCATCATCGGGCTGCCGCGGCACATCTCCGTGCATTCCGGGGGCGTAATCATCACGCCCAATCCGATTGACGAATACGTCCCCGTCGAACCGGCGCCCAAAGGCGTGCCGATCATCCAGTGGGAAAAAGACGCCGCCGAGGAGGCCGGCCTGGTAAAGATCGATTTGCTCGGCAACCGCAGCCTGGCCGTCATCCGCGACGCCGTGGCCGACGCGCGCGCGAACGGCGCCGTTTTCGACGAACGCAAGTGGGAGCCCGAAGACGATCCGGCCACCCGCCGCACGATCGCCGCCGGGCGCACCATGGGCTGCTTCTACATCGAGAGCCCGGCCACGCGCCTGCTGCAGCAGCGAACACGCGCCGGCGATTTCGAGCACGTCGTCATCCACAGCAGCATCATCCGCCCGGCGGCCAACACCTTTATCCGCGAGTACATCCGCCGCCTGCACGGCGGCCGGTGGGAACCGATCCATCCCCTGCTGGCGGAGGTGCTCGATGAAACCTACGGCATCATGGTCTACCAGGAAGACGTCTCCAAAACCGCCATGGCCGTCGCCGGCTTCGACCACGCCGCGGCCGACGGCCTGCGCAAGGTGCTGTCCAAAAAGGACAAGGTGCGTCAGCTGCAGGATTACCGGCAGCGGTTCGTCGCCGGGGCGCGCGCCCGGAAGCTGGACGACGAGAAGATCGATCAGATCTGGGAAATGATGATGAGCTTCGCGGGCTACTCCTTCTGCAAACCCCACAGCGCGAGCTTTGCGCGGGTCTCCTTTCAGTCCGCTTTCCTGAAAACCCACTTTCCGGCCGAGTTCATGGCCGCGGTGATCAGCAACCAGGGCGGGTACTACAGCACCTTTGCCTATGTGTCCGAGGCGCGGCGCCTAGGGCTGGAAATCCTGCCGCCGGATGTCAATACCGGCCGCATCCGCTGGCAGGGCTGCGGCGATGCCATCCGGGTGGGCCTGCAGTCGGTGGCCGACCTGGGGACGGCCACGCGGCAGCGCATTGTCGAAGCCCGCCACACCGGCCGCTATCGCAGCCTTGCCGATTTCCTGAAGCGGGTGCGGCCCGAGGAGCCCGAAGCCCGCCGCCTGATCCATGCCGGCGCGTTCGATGCCCTGCACCCCGGCCGGAGCCGGGCTTCCCTGCTGTGGGACCTGGCCGCCTGGCAGCAGCGCCGCTCGAACCGGTCTAAGCAAGCCGGCCTGTTCGATGCCGACCCGCGCGAGATCACCCCTCCGCTGCCGCCGGACGCCGAGCGCGAGCGCCTGCGCCGGGAGTTTGCCGCCCTGGGGTTTTTGTGCGGCCGCCACCCGATGACGCTTTTCGAAGACGTTCTAAATAACCGGGGCATCGTCAAGACCGTCGACGTCAGGCACCATGTGGGCCGGCGGGTGCGGGTGGCCGGCCTTCTGATCACCGGCAAGGTCGTCAACACGAAGCACGGTCAACCGATGGAGTTTCTGACCTTCGAGGACGAGACCGGCCTGGTCGAGACCACCTTTTTCCCCGAAGCCTACCGCCGGTTCTGCGGCCTGCTCGACCGCCGGCGGCCTTACATTCTCACCGGCCAGGTGGAGGAGGATTTCGGCGTGGCGACCCTGACGGTCGACTCGGCGGCGGCCGTCCGCGGATAAAAGAGCTTTTGCCGATCGCCTCGATTTCTGATAGATAGTTAGTGTCCATCCGCGATCTTTTTTAGGCACTTCTCAGTGTCCAATTCATAACTGTGGAGTTGTTCGCTGGGCAAGGCCGCATCCCGCCTGGGCGGGACGACGAGGCGTATTTTATATACGCCGCAGCCGGAAACCCGCTACAACCGGCCGCCCAGCGGAAAAAAGACCATTTATGGATGGACACTTAAGGTTGATCCTGCAATCGTTCTAAACGCTCACCCCAATTTCAGGATAACGGAACATGAAAAGGAACATGAAAAGGAAAGCCTTTTTCTTGCTGATGCTCACCCTGTTTTGCGTCCGGCCGGGGGCCGATGCAAGGGCCGAGACCTTTAACGATACCGAATATGCGGCGGCCGAGCCGGCGACGTTGACCGTTCGCGGGCACGGCGATATATCCGTGGCCCCGGACCGGGCCGTCCTGCGCCTGGGCGCCGTCGCGCAGGCGGCCAAGGCCGCCGAAGCCCAGAACCAGGTTAATCGCATCGTGCACGACATTATAAAGAAAATCAAATTGTTGGGGGTTGAAGACAAAAACATTGCCACCGTTGATCTCTCCATTTACCCCGTCTACGAAAATCAGCCGCCGGAACCCCGCGACCAGGCTTCCCCACCGGCTGTCCGCGGCTATCGCGCCGACAACATCATCAAGGTTGAAATCGAGAAACTGGAACGTCTCGGCGACGTGATCGATGCCGGTCTCGATGCCGGGGCCAACCGGCTCGAAGGGCTTTCTTTCGGCCTCAAGAACGACGGCGACTCCCGCCAACTGGCCTTGCGGCTGGCAGCCGAAGAGGCCGAAGCCAAGGCGGACGCCATTGCGCGGGCCATGGGCGTCGACATCATCGGCATCAAACAGATATCCGAGGGGGGCGTCAGCCTCGTGCGCCCGCAACTGGACTCCGGCGCCGCCTTCTCGGCCAGGGCCGCGGCAACGCCCGTGCAAGCCGGGCAAGTCCGCATCGAGGCCTCGGTGACGGTGAGCTACTATATCACGGAAGCCGAAGCCCCCGGTCCGGAAACCGGCAGCGTCACCTCGGCCCTGTCCGAATAAATCGCGCTAAAGTCTGCTTGACCGTGGGACGGATTACGACTAAATTTATTCTGGTACTAGGTTGAGCGGTTCAGGGTTCAACGTTCTGGGTTGAAAGGCCCTTAACCTCCTGTTCATATCCGAATAATTCTGGTTTTATGGTGCTTATAAACCGTTTCACCCGATGGATTAAAGCGGTCAACCCAAGCAATGGTAGATAAAAATCCCGGAAATCAGCATTTTATAACCTTTTTCTCCGTGAGCCATGGCCCGCCGACAAACTCCCTCCACACAGCCGTACGGTGATTCACAATGAAATATGACCTTCGACTCCTGTGTTTATCAGCCGCCAGCGCGATACTATTGCTCACCGCACCGTTTTCGCCCGTCAGCGCGGATTCCGCCTCATCTGTGAAAAGCCCTTCGGAAAACGACGGGCTCAGTGATTTTTTAGACGCTTTAAAAAAGTCGAAGGAATCGAAGCCGCCTGAACCGGCGACAAACATGTTGAAAAAGTCGAAGGAATCGAAGCCGCCCGAACCGGCGACAAACATGTTGAAAAAGTCGAAGGAATCGAAGCCGCCCGAACCGTCGACAAACATGTTGAAAAAATCGAAGGAATCGAAGCCGCCCGAACCGTCGACAAACAATTCAGTCAGTTCCGACGACAGTCTCATAACAATGAGCGTCCAAAACATGCCCTTGGGCGAGGTGTTGGAAAAATTGCAAGAGGCCACCGGCCGGACATTTATCATCGATGAGCAGTGGAAAGAAATACCCGTCAGCGTAGCGCTCGATAAAGTTCCTCTGGATAAGGCCCTGAAACGCATCCTGGTGAACCTGAACCACGTGGTCATCTATGGTGCGAACGCCCAGGTCAAAATCGTGGTTTTGGGAAAAGACGAGGCCGGCGGCGCCTCTGCCCGACCCGCCGGACCGCCCTCTTACGACCAGCCGGCGCCCGAACCGCCGCCACTCCCCTTACCGGACGAAACGCCATCCGTAACCCCGGAGCCCGAACCGGAAGGCAGCCCCGCGGCGGAAGAACCCGCCGCGGAAGAAGGCGAGCCGAAACCAGACGCCGCCGGAAGCGTTGCGCCGGAAAAGCCGGCGACCGAGGGCGGCGCGCCGCAAGAGGGCCAGCCCGGCGAGCAGCAACCCGAGTAGGCCAGGGCCTCGATTGTCGCCGTGACACCCACGTCCCCCCCGGTCGACGGCGTTCGGGTAAATCCCGCCAATAAGGCGAAGAGGTCTTGCTCCGTAATTTCCCCGGACCACACGTAACCGATCCACCTCTCGGCTGCCCCACAACCGTTTGATCGATGCGCCGCCGCCAAGGACCGGAAAGTCCCGATGTCGCCCGCGCGTCAACATAGCTGCGGCCGGCCCGACGCAAGATTTCCGACCGCAAGGCACCGGCGCCGCAGAAACTCAAGCGTGAATAAGGGTTGAAAAGGGCGTGAAGCTATAATAATTATAGTCGATTATGCGTACGATCCCGGTGGCGAATGGCAGGCCTCATAAAAACGGATATTGGCATTAAATTTGCATATTTTCGAAGGTCTGTTACAGTGGGAATAAACGTTTTGCTGAAAACATATTCAGGCGATTTTTCGGAAAGGCAGCACGGCCGCTATGCCGGTATTTGAATACGTAGCGCTGGATCAAAGGGGCAAGAACATCACGGGCATCATCGATGCGGACAGCATCGGCGCCGCGCGCCAGAAGCTGCGCGGGTCCAACCGGTTTCCGGTTCAGATCAGCGAGGCCTCCGACGACCAGCGGCAAAAAACATCCAGGGGCCTTCTCGGCCGGGGTCTTTTCAAGCGCGTGCGTCAACGCGATGTCACCCTGATGACCCGGCAGCTGGCCACGCTGGTCGGGGCCGGTTTTCCGCTGGTCACGGCCCTCGAAGCCCTTTTGCCCCAGATCAAGAGCTATGCGTTCAACAAGGTCATGGCGCACATCAAGGATTCCATCGTGGAGGGCAACAGTTTCGCCGGCGCGATCTCGCTCTATCCCGATACCTTTTCGCCCCTGTACAAGAACATGGTGCGGGCCGGTGAAAGCTCGGGGACGCTCGAAATCGTCCTGGAAAAATTGGCCGACATCATGGAAAAACAGCAGAAGCTTAAAAACCGGATTCAGTCGGCCCTGGCCTACCCGGCGCTTATGACCGTCATGGGAACGCTGATTCTGGTTTTGCTGCTGGTGTACATCGTTCCCTCCATCACCGCCATCTTTGCCGACGTCAACCAGGCACTGCCGGCGCCAACGCTGTTTCTGATCGGCCTCAGCAACCTGTTCAAAGCGTACTGGTGGGTCCTGGTGATGGTCATTTTTGCGTTTTTGATTTTTTTCCGGCAGTTCAAGAGGACCGAAAAGGGCCGGGCCCTGATCGACAAGATGCTGCTGACCCTGCCGGTGGTCGGCCCCCTGATCCAGAAACTGGCCGTCGCCCGGTTTTCCCGCACGCTGGGGTCGCTGCTCGCCAATGGCGTCTCCATGCTGCAGGCCCTGGACATTGCCAAGAACATCGCCGGCAACGTGGTGATCTCCGAGGCCGTCGACATCGCGGCCAGGGAGGTGGGGCAGGGGCAGGGATTGGCGAAATCGCTTTCGGCGACCCGCGTCTTTCCGGATTTGACGGTGCAGATGATTCAGGTCGGCGAGCAGAGCGCCACCCTGGAATCGATGCTCAATAAAATGGCGGATGTTTTTGACAGCGAGGCGGAATCGAGCATCATGAGCATGACCTCTCTGCTCGCCCCGATCCTGATTCTCATCATGGGAATCATCGTCGGTTTTATCGTGCTGTCGATCTGTCTGCCGATTTTCGAAATGAGCACGCTGGTGCGATGACACCCGGCGGGCGGAAATAAATTAATTTTGGGCTGATGAGAATAGAAGTTGCGCTCTTGCGCGCCGAAGCGCTCCGCCGGCCGGACGTGCCCTCGTAAGGCGGCGGCATAATCCCGCCTTTATGCCGGTCGATAGGGGGCTGGACGGGCGACCGGAATGTGGCGTTGTATTCGAATGAGCCCCGAGCTACGGGAGGATGAATGGTTTCAAGAATACCCCGCACCTTGTGCGGCAACCGCGGTTTTTCGCTGATCGAATTGATGGTGGTCGTCATCATCCTGGGGATCCTGGCCATGTATATCGGGCCGAAGCTGATGGGGCGCACCGAACAGGCCAAGGAAGTGCAGACCAGGGTCCAGATCGAAGGGCTCGAAACGGCTTTGAAACTCTATAAATTGGATAACGGCACCTATCCGACCACCGAACAGGGCTTGCAGGCCCTGGTCGAAAGACCGGAAACCGACAATGCGTCACAAAAGTGGCGCCGGGGGGGGTATCTCGAAAAAGGCAAGGTCCCGAAAGACCCGTGGGGCAACGAATTCATCTACCTGTCACCCGGCATTCAAGGTGACTACGACATCTCTTCTTACGGTGCGGATGGCGTGCCGGGCGGCGAGGACGAGAACAAAGACATCAACAGCTGGGAAATCGATTAATTCTTCGATCGCCCGTGTCTTGCAGGCCTGAATCGTATGCGCTTTTTCCTGCCGCAACCCATCGCCCGTTCTCCTCGATCAGCACCACCACCAGCTATTTTCACGGGCGCTGGACGCGGGTTTACGCTGATAGAGATCGCCGTCGTGATTCTGCTCATCAGCATCATGTTGCTGGTTGCCCTGCCGCGGCTGCCGGACTCGCCCTTAACCGATCAGACCCGCAAAACCAAGCGCTGGATCATTTTGAAGGTTCAGGACCTGAAGGAGAGCGCCGTTCGGGACCAGAAAACCTACACACTGCATGTCGGCTTAGAGTCGAAGCAGCTGTGGGTCACGATCGCCGACATGTCGGAAGAGGACCAGGAAAAGGCCGAAAAAAAAGCGTTTAAACTCGGCGAGGACCTGAAGGTGATCGACGTCGAGTACCCGGGTGACCGGAAAGTGGAATCCGGCCAGGCCGATATCTCTTTTTTTGCCAAGGGGTATTCGGAGCGGGCGATCATTCACATGGCTGATACTGACACGCGCTTTTCTTTTCAAATCGAACCGTTTCTCTCGAATGTCAAGATGCGCGATGGGTATGCCAGCTTTGTGGAATAACGATCCGGCCCCCGGCCGGCCGGGGCCGAATCGAGAGATCACCGGCCCGCGCCTGGCCGCCTGCGGCCGGCAAAACGGGTTTACCCTGATCGAGATGATGGTGGCGGTTTCTATTATCGCCATCGTTTTGACGGCCGTGTACCGGCTGCACTCACAGACCCTGATGATGACCATCAGTGCCCGTTTCTACACGGTGGCACCGCTTCTGGCCCAAAACAAGCTGGCGGAGATCGAACTGAGCACCGCGCGCGAACTGACCCAGGGCACCGGTGATTTCGGCAAGGATTTCCCGGATTACACCTGGGAGGTCACCATCGAAGACGTCACCAGCGACCAGCTTAAAAACGGTGCCGATCAATTGAAGGCCGTTGTGGAAAAGCTGAAAAGAATCGACATAAAGGTTTTTTACAACCAGGATGAAATGACCTACACCCTGCGGACCTACCGTTTCGTGCCGAAGTGAAACGGCCGCGCCTTTGATATTAAACCAGTGAAGATCGAGATCAATGCAAGGAACATGATCACCTGCGATGCGGACATAAAAAAGGGGTTTCGGCGGCGACCCGTCAGAGACCATTTCTTGGCAGGGCGCGGGTTCACGTTGCTCGAGATTCTCATCGCCATATTCATCTTTGCGGTCGTCATCACGACCGTGTTCGGATCGTTTAATTTCGTGTTCGGCAAAATCGGCATCATCGAGGAGAGCAAGGCCACCTATGAGATGGCGAAAGACTGCCTGAACCGCATGTCGGTCGACCTCGCATCGGCTTATTTTCTGCCCACGCCGGCCTACAAGCCGCCGAAACAGGATTCGGTGCCGGACCCGTTCCGCCTGGAGGGAAAAGTCTCCAACGCGGCGGGCGCGGATTTCGGTCAACTGCGGTTCACCGCCATGGCCCACCTGCCGCTGCAGCAGCACCAGGCAGACGGTGTGGCCGAAATCATCTATTACGTCACGCCCGAACGTGACGGCAAGGTGGTGCTGCGCCGCTCGGACCGGCTGGATTTTTCCGAGCCGCGCGATCAACTGACCGGCGACCCGATCCTGTGCGAAAATGTGAAATCCCTGACCTTCACCTATCTCGATAGCGAAAACGATGAAAAAGAAGCCTGGGATTCGGACTCGGCCGAGGTCGGCTATGCCACACCGCGAGCGGTGCGCATCCGCCTCGAAATCGGCACCGAGGAGAATTTTCAGCCGTTCGAGACCACGGTCCTGTTTCCCCAGTACCGTCAACCCCTCAAGTCGGCCGGATAATGATGCGTCCGGCGGTGTTAGAAAACAAATCCAATGCGGCATGACTTAAAAAAACTATGGCCGGTGAACAACACGCGGGGCATGGCGCTCTTGATCACCCTGGCGGTCATCACGCTGCTGGTCACCGCTACCGTCGAGCTTAACCGGCAGGCCCGGGCCACGATTTTTTCCAGTGCGGCTGTCCGCGACCGTCACCGGCTCTCGGAAATGGTGGCATCGGGGGTCAATGCGGCCATGGCCATGCTGGTCGAAGACAAGAAAAACACGACCGTCGATTCGCTGCAGGAGGACTGGGCCGATCCGGCCAAGGTCAACAGCGTGCTGGAGGCCATCCCGTTCGACGGCAGCAAGCTGGAGGTCAAGATCAGCGACGAGCGCAGCCGCATCCAGGTCAACGCCCTGGTGAAATTTCCGGAAGGCCGTGAATTCAACGAAAAACAACGCCAGCTCTGGGAACGCCTGCTCAAATTGGCATTTTTGGCCTACGAGCACCCGGATGAAACCGATCCGGTCAACACGATCGTCAATTCCCTGAAGGACTGGCTCGATTTTGGCGACGACGACGCCATCACCGGCTTGAGCGGGGCCGAATCCGATTATTACCGCGATCTGGATCCACCGGTTGCCATCCGAAACGGTCCCTTCACCCATCTGAAGGAATTGTTGCAGGTCAAGGGGTTCACACCGGAACTGTTTTACGGCACCAACGAACTGCCGGGCCTCGCGCCGTATCTGACGGTCGGCGGCATGACCGATGACGGCGGCAATTTTACCTTCACCGGCAAAATCAACATCAACACCGCTGAGATGCCGGTTCTTGCGGCGTTATTGCCGGAGGAGAACCAGGACTTGGCCCTGCCGATCAGCGAGTTCAGGGCCGAAAAAACGAGCGACACCTTCAGCCACGACCTTTCGAGCGCCAACTGGTACAAACAGGTTCCCGGCGCCGGTGACATCCAGTTTGACAGCAACCTTGTCACCACGCAAAGCGATCTCTTCAGAATCGAGGCGTCCGCCAGCCTCAACGGCGTCAGCCTCGCGGCCACGGTGGTCGTCCACCGCGAAACCGAACCCGAAACGGGCCTGATCGTCTGCCGCGTCTTGAGTTGGGAACAAACTTGATGATATAATGGATATTTAGTTCGAAAATAGACTACAAATTGAGAGATTCAAGGTGTAGGGTTAAAGGTGTAGGGTTAAAGGTTCAGCCCAGCCGCTGGCCTGAAAAGCGGCCAGTTTGATCGTTAAAGAAACTTTTTACATGAAGTTTCATCCGAGGGTTGATAATACCTTTAAACGTTGAACCCAGAATCCTGCCCAGGCGGGAAACCGATCAGTAGAATTTCATTCTTCGTGGCGTCCCCCGAACCTTCGGCCACGAGTATTTAGCGCTTAATTAAACCGGCCGGGCGCGAACGCCTGCCGGAAGGGTGACCATGGGTAAGAGAATCCTGGGCCTCGACATCCAGAACAAGGCCCTTGCAGCGGTGTTGGTCAACAGCGGCTTTAAAGAAAGCCGGGTGGAGGCCTACTCCTACATACCGTTTCCGGATGAGAGCGGCGACCCGCTGGCCGCGGCCCTGGACTTGCTGACCGAGGAGATGCCGGTCGAGGGCAGCGTCTGCATCGTTTCCCTGCCGGCCGACCATGTGTCTTTTAGAAATCTGCGGGTGCCGTTCCGGCAGGCTAACAAAATCAAACAGATTCTGCCGTTTGAACTCGAACCGATGCTGCCCTTTCCGCTGGACGAGGTCGTCGTCGATTTCCATCCGATCAAGCTCGACGGGCAGGGAGAAGAGACTGATGTCATCGCGGCGGCCTGCAATGTCGCGGGCCTGAAATCCATCCTGGATTTACTGGGGACCCGCCACATCGATCCGCAGATCGTGACGGTCAGCGGCTATCCGTCGGCCCTGTGCCTGGCGCGCCTGGGCGACCTGCCCGACAACGCGCTGATCGTGGATGTCAGGAGTGGCAGCAGCACCATTTTCGTCATGATTTCCGGACAGCTTTCGATGGTGCGGGCCCTGCCCGCCGATCGCGCCTATGAGTCGCATGCCGACATGCTGGGACAAAGCATCCAGCGCACCCTGTATGCGATGGAGGAGACCGGCGACCGGCCGTTCAAACCCGAACAGATCTTCGTCACCGGGCCGGCATTGAGTGAAAACGGTTTCGAGGCGACGCTGTCGCGGTTGCTGAAGGTCCCGACCAAACGCACCGACCTGGTGAAAGACACGCAGGCCCGGATAAAAGAGGTACCGGTCGATTCCTGGAAACCGCATCAGATGAACAACGCCCTGGCCCTGGCACTGCTCGAGGTCATCGGCATCAAGGGGCTGAATTTCAGAAAAGGCCCTTTCGCCATAAGAAAGCGCTGGGCCGAATACAAGAAGAGCCTTCTGGTTTCCGGAGCCCTGGCGGCCGGGCTGCTGCTGGTGTGGCTGCTGTCCGTCTCGATCGATTATTACTATAAAAACAAACAGCTGAACGCGCTCAACAGCCGTATTACCGCCATCTTCCAGTCGACTTTTCCGGACGTGAAGAAAATCGTCAACCCGCTGCAGCAGATGCAGGTAAACATCGAGGAACTGCGCAAGGTTTCCCTGAGCCCGGCCGGGGGGCAGGCAAACATGTCGACCATCGACATCCTGAATGATATCAGCAAGAACATCCCGGCCGGTATCGACGTGAAATTCACCCGCATCGTTATCGGAGAAGACAATGTGGTGATAAATGGCGACTCCGACACGTTCAATTCCGTCGATACCGTCAAGAACCGGCTCGAACAGAGCAAGGTCTTCAAATCGGTCACGATCGTTTCGACCACCAAGGAGGATTCGAGCAATCGAATCAAATTCCGGCTGAAGTTAGGCTTTT
>JBAPSB010000079.1:0-18377 GCA_049281435.1 Desulfobacterales bacterium | reverse complement strand
CAAAACTCAAGACCGCCTCTTTTCCCGCCAGCGCGCTGGTGGGAACCAATGTCGTCGCCACGCTGAAAAAAATAATCGCGTTGACGATGGCGTCCATCGTGAAAGACCTCAAATAGCGGTCGGTCACGGTTTCAAGAGGCACGATAAGGACTTCCGGTTCATAAGGGGCCGGAAGCGAAATGGGGGAATGACAATGGAAAACGAGACGCCCGAAGACCAGTTTTCCGAAGAGGTCGAGGACCGGCTGGAGAACCTCTTCGGCGATGAAGACCCGTCCGAGGTCGCCGACATCAACAGCGCCGAAATCGTTGTGCATCCGCTCAGGGACCTAAAGACCATCATCCTTTCGATCGATTGGGAAATCACCGACGAGGTCATGACCAGTTTTGTCGAACAGGTCGCCGTGCTGCAGGACCGCCATGGCGATGACCGGATCGTACTGGTCTTTCTGCAGCTGCTCGGTTCGATCGGCGAGTACATCCGCACGCATCTCGGAAAATCTCATCCGGATGCGTTTAAGCTTCTCAACTCGCTGTTCGCCGAACTCGAAAAAATCGTTCGGTCCGCGGACCTGACCGAGGCCGAGAAGAAAAAGATCCTGGCCGTCGAATTGGACAAGTACAAGAAATTAAAAAGCCAGCTCGCAGCCGCCAGGGTCCCGGCCGAAACCAAAGGCGCGGTCTCTGCCGCCGTCCGGGCGGCACCCGGCGGTCCTCAGCCCGAGATACTCAAGGCCATCGAGGATCTCAAGCGGGTTGTCCGGCAAGAATTTCAAGCCTTAAGAGAGGAAATAAAGCAGATGAGAGCGGAAACCGGCGCCGGTTCCAGGTCATCGGACCGAAACCGGTGAAACGTCACTGGCCTGACACGTCCCGTGGGGTGACATCGGTAAAGGAGTGAGAATGCTTGTCGTTCCAAAGGAAAAACCGGTCTTGACCAATCTGAACACCTATTACCTGAAGATCGATAAATTGATCGAGCACTGTCAGGGGGAAATAGGCGCCGGGGGCATCTGTTTCAAGTCGGCCTATGCCCAGGGCGTGGTCTATTTTGATCCCGATGAAATAGTGAACGGGTATTTTTCGGAGAAATCCGGTGAACTGCGCGGAGAAAGCGCCGTGGAAAGGTTGGTGCAGTCCGATTCCACCGACAACTTCAGCGTCGATATTTACCACGTCCCGCACGAAGACGTTTATTTCTGGGCCGGAACGACCGCGGCCGAGAAAATCTACAGGGACCTGAGCACGGAGTTCACCGACCTCAAGGGGCTTATCAAAAAGATGAGCGCCGAAAAATTGTCCGGCTACATCGACATCCTGGTCGATAACGGGCAGGACAGCGGCCTGATATTTTTCGGCGGCGGCGAGATGGTCGGCGGGTCTTTTTCATGGGGTCCGGTGGCGGGCGATGCGGTAAGGGCCGCCAGCGGGCTGCTGATCGAGAAAACAAAAAAAGCCGGCGGGGTTTTTCATGTCTGCCGCATCCCGACGACCACGGCCCAGCCGCCAGTTCGGCGCGCGGAGAAACCCCAAGACCGTCCACAGGACGTCTTGCGGATGCTCGAAGAATTCCTGGGCATTTTCGAAACCCTGCACAACACGCAAAAAGACCAAAAAACAGATTTCAACAGCCTCATTCGTAAAAAATTCGTCCAAAATGCGGAACGCTTCACCTTTCTCGACCCTTTTGCCGGGGAATTCGATTTCAGCGATCGCAAGATCCGTTTCAGCGGCGATGCCGATGAGTCCGAACTGGCCGAGGGCATCATTGTCTCGACCACCGAGCTGGCCGAAGAAATCGGGCTGCGGGACGAGTTGCGAAAATACATGGCGTCATGGCAGCAAAAATACGAAAAAAAACTCAATCACCTGGGTGTCCGCCGGGCGTAACCGCGGCACCTTGACCTAAACCGATTCTGATCGATCGAGAGGCCGAGAGTCTTCAAAAATGAAAGCAAAGGTTCTGATCGTCGACGCTGACCGGGAGCTGGCGGCCGGCCTGAAAAATAAATTCGCTCCCTATGCCGATATGTTTACGGTGGTCGCGGCCGCTGACGCTCAGGTGGCCGGCGACACCTTGCGGCACGAATTGATCTCGTTGGTCGTCACCGATCTTGATGTGCCCCTGCGCGAGGGTGTCGGGCTCCTTAAGCATTTGATGGAATACTACCCCGATATTCCCGTTTTTATCACCCCCGGTGCCAGCACGCCGGACATGGAGCGGCTGGCCCGGCAAGCGGGTGCGGCGGCCTATCTCCCCAAACCCTATCGGCCGGAACAGCTGGCGCAGGAGATTTTGGCCCTCTTGCGCGGCGAATCCGACGGCGGGACGCTGCACGGCGTTTCATCCGGCATTTTCCTGCAGCTGATCGAAATGGAGCAAAAGACCTGCACCGTCCGGCTCGAAGAAAACAACGCGGGGCAAAAAGGAATCCTGTTCTTCCGCGACGGCGAATTGCTCGATGCCCGGGCGGCCCAATTGCGCGGAAAATCGGCCGCACAGCGGATTTTGACCTGGGACAAGGTCACCATAGCCATTCAAAACAAATGTCCGAGAATCGACAACACCGTCGAGAGCGAGCTGCAGCCGCTGATCCTCGAGGCCGCCCGGTTAAAGGATGAGGCCTCGGCGCCCGAAGACCCGCTTCAAGATCCCGATGAATCGGCCGGGCCGGCGGCCGCCGGCGAGAGCGCACCCTCGGATTCGATCAGCCAAATCCGGCACGCCCTCGAAAACCGGATCGGCCGGGCCGGCGGCATCGAAGACATCTATCAGGACAATTCGTGGAACGGTTTCATCCAACGGCTCTCGGCGCTGGGGGACCATTTTCAAAACGGGCCGATGAAACTCTGTTTCGTCGACCGGGGCGATTCTTCGGACCACATCCTCATCCCCGGTCACGAGACGACGGTCATCAGCGTGAGTCCGAAATCGCCGCATGACAAGATCATCCAGGCCTTGAACCCTTGAAGCGGCAGCGGGCGAGCGGCACCGTCGACCGCAGGAGCATCCAGCAATGAAGAATGTATTCAGCGACATCGTCGGCATGGAAGGCGTCAAGGGCGCAATGCTCCTGTCCTTTGATGGCACGATTCTCTTCGAAGACTGCCGCGGTTCTGGCGCCGCAAAGCTCGAAGCACACGATCGGCAGGGGCTGCTGGCCGCCCTCGACGGTGTGCGCGAGACCGATGCCGTGTATCAGGGCGGCCGCATCTACATTCGCCGCAGCGATATCGGATTTCTTCTGGTCACCATGTCGGATACGGCGTCGGTGCCCATGCTGCGTCTCAATTGCGACATTTTGCTGCCGACCCTCAAACCGACGGGGGAATCCAGGGGGTTGAAGCGGTTTTTCCATAAATGATTTTTCTTGTCATCATCTTCTGTCGCCAATTCCGCGACCGATTTAACGTCAAGATCCGGAGTGCAAAAATATGACAGCCGGCCACGCCAAGGCTCAATCGGAAGTCGACGTGCGGATCAATGAAGCGGAAGTCTGCCGCTCCATGGGCCTCTATGATGAATCTCTGACCATCTACGAGCAGATTCTAACCGGTCTGGTCGACACCGAGGGTGATCTCGTCGATACCGTCAAGACCCGCATCGACGAGATCCGCAGCGAGATTGCCGCCCGGGAACAGACCGAGGTCAAACGGGTTTCGGCCAAAGACATCAGCATGCTCAAGAAGACCCTTTCGAGCCAGGATGCCGGTCAAGACGGCCCGAGCGGGCAGACGCTGCAGGACAGCGCCGCCAGTTTCAAGGAACTGGGACTCTTCAGTGAAGCCATCACCGAATATGAAAAGCTGATCGTTCAGAGCTACGCCCCCGAGAGCATCGCCGCCGATTTTGCCGATTGCCTTCTCAAGCTGCACTCGCCGGACAAGGTGATCGAGTACATCGCGAAACTGGTCGGCGATCAGCGCCTGGCCAAGGAATACAGGGCCGCGGTCTTGTATCTCTTCGGGCAGGAAATGGAAAAAAGAGACCACAAAGATCCGGCCCTGGATCTTTACAAAAGCGCCTTAAAGGCCGATCGGACCGACACCGAAATCCGCAAGCGCCTGGAGGGGCTGACGGCCAGCCTGGCCTCCAAGTCGAAATATGACTTGCTGCTGCGCCAAAACACGGTCACCACCGATCAGCTGCAGAAGGCCTTCGCCTTGTCCAAGAAAATGAACAAGAGCGTCGAGTTCGTTTTGATCGGGCAATACGGCATCCGGAAATCAGACATCGGCCAGTCGTTTTCGGCCTATTACGGGTGTCCCTTTCGCGAATACGATCCCAACGTGGCCACGCCGCACGAGCTTCTCAGCAATCTCAAGGAGGCCTTCCTCATCAACGAAGGCTGGGTGCCGCTGAACTGGGACAAGGATTTTGTCGAGGTGCTGGTCGACGATCCGCGCGACCTGAACAAGACCGACAACATCAAGACTCTTTTGAACACGCCGAAAATAAATTTTTCGGTGGCGACCAGGGAAGACATCGAGGAGTTTGTCAAGCGCTTCTTCGACAAAGACCATACGTTAGATGACGACACCGGCGAGGACAACCTCGACAACTTCGACATCATCCCGGATGTCTCCTTCGAGGAAGAGGAAGACGACGAGCCGACCGACGAGGCCGACGAAAGCTCGAGCAAGGTCGTCAAACTGGTGGATCAGTTCATCATTGCGGCCTACCGCAAGCACGCCTCGGACATTCACATCGAACCCTCACCGACCAGCAAGGCCACGACCATCCGTTTCCGGATGGACGGCGTGTGCCAGGAGTACTTGAAGGTCCCGAATTCCATGGCGCGCGGTATCCTCTCGCGCATCAAGATCATGTCACAGCTGGACATCGCCGAACGCCGGCTGCCCCAGGACGGTAAAATCAAGTTCAAGCGCAAGGGCATCCCGGCCTTCGAGCTGCGGGTGGCGACCCTGCCGACAACGGGCGGATTCGAGGATGCGGTCCTGCGTATCCTGGCCAAGGCCGGCGCGATGAAAATGGAGGACATGGGGCTGACCGAAAGAAACTTCAACGTCCTGAAGACGATCACCAAAAGGCCCTATGGGCTGATTTTGTGCGTGGGGCCCACCGGCTCCGGTAAAACCACGACCCTGCATGCCGCGCTCGGTTCCATCAATGATCCGGGAATCAAGATATGGACGGCCGAGGACCCGGTCGAAATAACCCAGGCGGGACTGCGGCAGGTGGAAGCCCGGCCGCGCATCGGCCTGGATTTTGCCAAGATCATGCGCGCCTTTCTGCGCGCCGACCCGGATGTCATCATGATCGGTGAAATGCGCGACCAGGAGACCGCCGCCATCGGCGTGGAGGCATCGCTGACCGGCCACCTCGTTTTTTCGACCCTGCACACCAACAGCGCGCCGGAAACCATCACCCGCCTGCTGGACATGGGACTCAACCCCCTTAATTTCTCCGACGCCTTTCTGGGCGTATTGGCGCAGCGGCTGGTTCGCCGGCTTTGCAGTAACTGCACCAAGGAGTATAACCCGTCGCGCGAGGAGTACGAGGAAATCGTGTCCGATTACGGCCGCAAGGCGTTTGAAAAGACGGGCATCCAGTTCGACTCGGACCTGACTTTGAAGGGCCCGGGCAGTTGTGACCAGTGCTCGGGAACCGGCTACAAGGGCCGCCTGGGAATTCACGAGCTGATGGAAGGCACGCCGGCCGTCAAACGGATGATCAAGAAACAGGCTTCTACCGAAGAGATCTTCGAACAGGCCTCCAAAGACGCCATGACCACCCTGAAGCAGGACGGCATTTTAAAGGTATTCAAGGGCATAACCGATGTGCGCGAGGTCCGGCGCGTGTGTATCACCTAACCCTTGTGTTAAGCACTTATGGCCCTTCGGGCCGCAACGATGCATGAAAATTCTGAACAGATGAACGTTGACCATCGAACATTCAACATCGAATGGTGAATAAGGAAAATTGTCAATCTGATAGTCAGCTGGTGGAGCGTAGCGACTTCCTTGTTGGACGTTCGATGTTCAACGTTCTTCGAAATCTATTATCGAGCTAAAGTGAGCGCCGTGAGCTCGCTGCGGCGGTGCCGCCGCTGGACATTCGCATGATGATCGGAACACCAGAGTGGCAGGATGTCATCCGGGCCGGCGCCGGCCAGCTTGGCGTCGATGTGCCGCCGGCCGCGCTCGACCAGTTCGCCGCGCACGCGCGTGAATTGCTGCTCTGGAACGACAAGGTCAACCTGACGGCCATCACCGACCCCCTGGCGGTGGCCGTCAACCACTACATCGATGCCATTGCCCCGGCGAACCTGATCCCGGCACCGGCCCGGGTGCTCGATATCGGTGCTGGCGGCGGCTTCCCGGGCCTGCCGCTTAAAATACTGCAGCCGGCGCTGACGCTGACGCTGGTAGACGCCGCCCGCAAAAAGGTCAGTTTCCTCAATCATGTCGGCCGGGTGCTGCGCCTGACGGGGTATCGCGCCGTTCACCTGCGGCTCGAGAAATCAAAGGGCGCCGGGGATCCGGCGCGGCCCGCTGCGGCCGGGCTGGGCCCTTTCGATGTCATCGTCAGCCGCGCCTTGGCGTCCCTGGAGGATTATCTGGCGCTGGCCGTGCCGCTCGTGGCGGCCAAAGGCCTTATCCTGGCCCTGAAAGGCCGCATTTCCTCGGCGGAAGTGACAGCCGCCCGGCAGTTTCTGACGACCGTCGGATCGTCGATCCAAGGCAGCCTGGGCGCGTTCGAGTTGACCGTCAACCGCTACCGGCTGCCGGTATTTGACAGCGAAAGGAGCATTGTGGCCGTCCGATTCGAGTGAGGCGGGGCCAAATGATTTTACTGGGAATAAAGCGTTCCGGCAATTCGGAAAAAAAGGCTGGAGGGCTGTGCGGCGCCACCCGTCGGCGTTTTTCAACACCGCATCACGGCGCCGGCAGTTCGACGAATCGGACATCGATGGTTTCGCCGCGGGCCGTCAGGATGGCCACCGTCGGCGGACGGTCCTGGCGCGGGGTCGACGCGCTGCCGGGGTTCAGAAAGACCACCCGGTTTTTTTCCGTCAGCGCGGCCCGGTGGGTGTGACCGCTGATAACGACCTGGATGCCGGCCGCCGCGGGTTCCAGATCGAGCTGCGCTAAATCGTGCAGCACATACAGCGTCACTTTTTCGACGACGACAAGGGCGGTCAACGGGAGGTCTTCGGCCCACGGCCCGCGGTCCATGTTTCCGCGTACCGCCCTGACAGGCGCGATTGTCGCGAGCCGCTCGATGATTTTCGGCCGGTCGATGTCACCGGCATGGACGATCAGGTCCGCCCCGGCAAACGCGTCGATGACGCGCTGGTCGAAATGCCCGTGGGTATCGGAGATGACGCCGATACGAACGTGGTTTTTCGCGGGATTCTGTAGGACGGGCGCAGGCATGTCGATCCTTTATTTACTTGGTCCCGATCGGCGTATGCGTATCAGGATGCAACTAAAGAGTCAATCCGCCATACAACAAACTGACCCAAACAAGCGAGAGAACAGCATGGACAGATTTCAAACAACCACCTTGCCGAAACCGGCGGTCGGGACACTGACTTTCGACACCTCACTATCACTGTCTGCGGGGTCACACGCGCCGGCGGACCATTACGGAATGCTGTCAAAGCTCATCCGAAAACAGGTGCACGGTGCCGGGAACCAACATGGGCGGGAGTTCCGGCGGCAGTTGAGCCAGGCCGTCTTCGACTTGAAGGCCCGCTCCGATCGGGTGCTTGAAGAAAATCAGCGCATAGCGCAGGTTCTCGCCGATCTGCAGCGGGGCCAGGCGTATCTCGTGGAACAGCTGGCGGTGCACCAACAGCGCGAAGAGTTGGCCATTTTGCGGGAACAGCGGGATGGCCAACGAATCCGTGAACTCGAAAACAGGCTCTCTTTACTTCTCCTGGCGCCCCTGCAGGACCAACCGATCACCATCGCGGCGCCGGCCGCGCGCCGGTTTGCCATTTGTCAGGCCAAGCAGTCTGAACCGGCCACAGAAGAACCGGAAGGCCTGGAATTGAGGCCGGCATCGGATGCAACCGATCCTGCGCCCGAAGACGATGGGGGCGGTGGCGGCCGCGCTGTTTCGCAGGCTTTATCCGCCAGCGACAGCCTTTGCGGTGACTCACCACCGGACGGCCTCGCCCCTGAGGCCTCTTCCACCGATGAATTAGACGCTTTAGGAGAGGTGCCATCCCTGGATATGCAGCCCGCGGTCGAGGCGACTGCGCACGCCGATCAGGATCGGCCGCCACAGTTGGAAAACCTGGAAGCGACCGTGGAAGCAGTCGCCGCCGATGCCGATGCGGAGTCCGATATCATCGACCTGCTGAACGAAGTGGACGCCGTGGACACGGCGCAAGACCATTGGCCGGCCGACATGCCGGCCGCTGAGGCCAAGGCGCCCGACAGGCAGGAGTCCGAAGAGATCGAGGTGGACGAGACGGTTGAAAGTTCTTCCCTGAACACCAATTATGTTTTAGAGGCGCCGCGCGGCACGATGATGGCAACCGCAACCCCGGAACCGCCGGCGGACGAAATGCCGGTGGAACTCGATGCGATCATCACGCTCCTGGACGAAATTCACCGCGACGGCCCGGCTGAAGAACCAGCGCCCGCTGCAGATCCGGAAAAAAGTGAAAGGCTTGAGGCGGCAGCCGGGTCAACCCCCATGAGCGCCGGGGAGCCTGCGGCCGGGCAGAGCGACGGTATTTCAACCGACCGGTTTGCTTCGGACGCCATCGAGGACTGCCTCGAGAACATCGAAGACGCCGACACGAACACCTTCGAGGTCATCGAACTCAAGGAAGAGGCGATCATCGGACGGGCAGCCGACGGGGTGGCGCGGCCGGGTAGCGATCCAGCCTCTGGCCCTGGGCCGGCAGCCGTGGAAGATGCCGGGGGTGCAGGGCCTGAGGAAACAGGCCGACTGTCGCCAGAGACCCAGGGGCAAACGGCGCGGGCCAAAGTTCTTTTCGGGCGGGGCAAGCTGGCCTGCCAAAGAAAGGATTATGTCAAGGCGATCGACTTCTTCAACCGTTACCTTGGACTGGCACCCGATGATCCGCGCGGGTCCTATAACCTGGCCATTTTGCACTACCGCATGAAAGACTACCGCCAAGCGGCAGCCAATGCCCGCAAGGCCCTGGATCTTGGCTACACGAACGCCGAACACATCATGGCCAAAATAACCCTCAAGTCGGCGCCCGCTGCGGCCGTAGCGGCCGGGGGCCAAAAAAGCGTCTCCGATGCCTTGTTTGAAACCGAAACGGTGCACCATATGACCCTGCCGGCCGCCGTTGCCGCCGAAGAAGACGGTCAAACGACGGTGCACAGAGAGGCCGGCCGGCCGGCCGATACCGATGGTGAGTTGCTGCGCCACACGGTCCTGGAGGATGACCTTTTGGACTTGTCGAGCGGCGCAGTCCTCGATCCGCTGTTGAACGACGAGACGGTGCTGATCGAGCCGGCGGGCGCAGCGGTCAAGCAAACATCGGGGCCGGCGGTTGCGGAAAAACGGGATGATGGTGCCGCGGCCAAACGCTTTTTTGTCGACGGCATGAGCGCTTACCGGAAAAAAGACTATCGTGCGGGACGCGAGCATTTCAGCCGTTTCGCAGCCTTACGGCCGCAAGAAGCCAAAGGGCACTATAACCTGGCGATTATACACTACCGTCTCAAAGACTACCCACAGGCACTGGAATGTGCCCGGCGGGCGCAGGACCTGGGCGCCGGGGCGGCGCGGGGAATTATACAGAAAATCGAGTCAAAAACGGCCGGGCCAAAGGCCGCCGGCGCGCCCGCGCCAGTTGGTCCGGCACCGGGGACCCCCAGCGAGCCTCTGGGCTTTCCCGCCGCCGAAAACCACACCGGAACCGGTATGGCAGATACCGCCTCGATCTGGGGCGCCGACGAACTGGAAGAAGAAATCAACCAGGCGCTTATTTCCGCTGCGGTGGATGAGCCCCCCGCTGGCGGAAAGGAAGATGAGCTTCTGTTCGAAGCGAGATTCGAGGGCGAAAAAGAGCTGTTCGATGAGACGGCCGCCGGCCCTGTGGCCCCGACGCCGCGGGAAGAGGATCCCGAGGAGGTCTTCCAGAACGAGCGGCTCAAAAATCTATTTGAACTCGGCCGGGCGGCGGTTGAAAACAAGGACTACCTGAAAGCGATCCAGCATTTTTCCAAGGTGACGCACCTGGCGCCCCACGACCCCAGAGGATATTATCACCTGGCCGATGTGTCGTTTCGTCTGCGGTTCTATGAAACCGCGCGCGAACACGCCACACGGGCCATCGAACTCGGCTCGGCGGCCGCCCAAAATATTTTGAGCCAGATCACCGCCCAACAGCTGCCGGCCTGAGCCTGCGCGGCGCTTCACCGGCAGATGCCGAGCCGCGGCATCGTTGCGGTCCAAGCGGCGGGACTTTGCTGCCGGTCGATCCGCGCAGAGGCTCCGGTGTTACCAGCTTGAAGTCATTGCGGGGCAATGGACCATACCAAAAAAATCTGACCCGAAATCGGCAAATGCCTTTTCTGGCTTACTGCCGGCCGGCGGCGGGCGACCGGACCGATGACTGATTTTTCCCACCCGGCCCCTGTTTATTTCCGACCGATTTGGTATATCCCGATTGAACATTTTCGCCGGATGCCTATGTATGTCAGTGACATGGGATTGGACACTCAAGAGTGCCTTTAAGCCATCAGTGGATGGGCATTAACGAACAGGGGTCGGTTTAAAAAACGTGAAGGAGGGCAGGTGATGAAAATTTTAGTGGGCTATGATGGATCGGGGGCCGCCAAGGATGCCATCGACATTGCCGGAAAATATGCCGCGGTCTTTGGCGCAACGGTCAGCATCGTCACCTCGATGGTGAAGGGCACCGAAAACGAGCAGGAAGAAATACGGCAGGCCCAGCGCGGGCTGGACGATGCCGAGTCTCTTTTTGCGGCCGGGAAGATCGCCTGCGAAACCCATCTCCTGATCCGCGGCCTCTCGCCGGGAGAAGACCTGGTCCGCTTTGCTAAGGAAAACGCGGTCGACCTGGTGGTGGTGGGGGTGAAGAGGCGATCCAAGGTGGGCAAGTTGCTGATGGGGTCGACGGCCCAATTCGTGATTATCAAGGCGCCCTGTCCGGTTTTGTCGATCAAGTGACACGGCGAATCCGCCGGCTTTCAGGGGGGCGGGGTTTGAGATGGATCGGACGGCCCGTGCCGGAACTGGGCTTGGATGCCGCCCACACCGTCGTCAGCCGCTGCGTCGCCTTCGCAAGCGGATTTCGAGCCGTTCGACCGCCAGGGAACAGCTGAGCGTCAGCAGGAGGTACAGCCCGGTGATGGTGATCCATATTTCGAAGGTAAAGTAGGTGGTGGCCATCAGTTCCATTCCCTGAAAAGTCAGCTCCTGAATCGAGATGATCGATACGATGGCCGAGTCCTTGATCGTCGAGATGAACTGGCCGGCCAGCGGCGGCAAAATGCGCTGGGCGGCCTGGGGCATGATGATGTGGCGCATCTGCTGGGGTTTGGTGAAACCGAGGGCGGCCGCGGCCTCCCACTGCCCTTTTTCGATCGATTGGATGCCGGAGCGCACGATTTCGGTGATGTAGGCGCCCTCGAAGACGGCGAGGGTCAACACGGCCGAGAAAAAGGGCACCAGCAGGGCCGGCGGCGCAAAGAGCAGGCTCAGCAGGTTACGGCCGGTCTCCGGCAGGTCGAACAGCAGCTTGTTGATGCCGAGCGCCGGCAGGATCTGATCGCCGATGAAGAAATAAAAAATAAACACCAGCACCAGCGGCGGAAGATTGCGCACGATCTCGACATAGGTCCCGCCGATCAATTGGTTGAAAAGTCCGCCGCCGGCCCGCAGCAGCCCCATGACGATGCCGATGATCGTTGCCAGCAGCGTCGCCCAGAGGCTCAGTCGAATGGTGGTCAAAAGACCGAGAACCAGAACGTTCGGCTTCCAGCTGCCCGTGGCGGCGTCGAAACGGAACAGGTACTGCGGGATGGCACGCCAGTGCCAGTTGTAGTGCAGGCCGGCCTGAATCCGGTAGGCAATGAAGACGCCGGCCGCCGCCACGAGCAGGAGCACGGCGACATCCAGCACCGATATTCTGATTTTTTTCCCGAGCACTCGTCGAGTCCATGCGGCTTTATGACCAGTGTCCATTCATAAATGGTTTTTTTTCCGCTGAATCCCGCCCATGATGCGGCCTTGCCCAACGAACACCTTCACATTTATGAGTCGGACACTCGAAAGTGCCGTTAAAAGAACGCAGGTGGTCACTATCGGCTTCAAGATCAAGGGTTACTTTACTTCTTTCTCCCACTCCTTCGTATTGAACCAGTATTGTTTCCGTTCTTTCAGCCAGCCTTCCGCTTCGACCACCCGGATCCAGTTATCGAAATAATTCAGCGTGTCGACGTCGCCCTTGCGCACGGCGAACCCGATCGGCTCCCGGGTGAAGGTCTCCGGCAGCGGCAGAAATAAAATATCCGGGTTTTCGAGCGCGAGAAAGGCCGGCAGCGGCGCCGATGAAACCAGGGCGTGGACCCTGCCGCTGCGCAGTTCCTGGATGACCTGCGATTCGTCGTCGAAAAGCTGGAGCTTGGCCTGCGGCATGGACTTCCTGGCGGCCACCTCAGCTGTTGAGCCTAATCGCACGGCGATCTTGACCTCGGGTTTGTCGAAGTCCTCCAGACTCTTGAAACCGGCGGCCAGCTGCTTGTGCGCCACGATCGACATTCCGCTGTAGTCATAGGGGATGGTGAAGTTCACCTTGAGGTTGCGTTGCGGCAGGATGCCCATACCGCCGATGATGACGTCGAACTTGCCGGTCAGCAGGGCCGGAATGATCCCGGCCCATTTGGTGGGCACGTATTCGATTTTAACGCCGGTGTCCTGCGCCAGTCGGTTGGCGACATCGATTTCAAAGCCGACGAGCTTGCCGGTCTTGTCCTTCATGGCCCACGGGACGAAGGTCGACATGCCCACCCGCAGCACGCCCCGCTGGAGCACGTTTTCGATGGTGCTCTCCCCGGTCAGTTCCTGCTGGATTTTGCCCGCCCGGGCGGCACCGCCGAGACCGGTTAACACCAACAGAACGATCACCACTGCCCGTAATGTCCAACTGCGATTCATACTAACGCTCCTTTCGATGATTCGAGACACTGTTTGGGGCCAGAGAACCCGTCGCCCGCCGTTCGGGCTTCTTCATTCGTCGATTGCCGCCATCGATCTCACCGCACCTCACTCCGCGATTTTCAGACGTCTTTCCAGGGTGTAAACCGTCAGCGACAGGCTCATCGTCATCACCAGGTAAATGGCGGCAATCGTGAACCAGAGTTCAAAAACCAGATAGGTCCGGGCGATGATGATCTGCCCCTGCATGGTCAGATCATAAATTGCGATCGTGCTGACCAGGGCCGAATCCTTGATGAGCGAGACGGCCTGGCTGGTGAGCGGCGGCAGTATTCTGCGAACCGCTTGCGGCAAAACCACGAACCGGTAGGTGTGCCACCGGCTCAGCCCGATGCTGAAAGCGGCTTCCCACTGGTGCCGGGAAACCGACACGATCCCGGCGCGGATGATTTCCGAGATATAGGCGCCTTCGAACAGGCTCAAGGCCAGCACGGCCGATGTAAACGCATTGATGCCCAGGGTCGGCGCCAGCACGAAATAAATCAGGAAAAGCTGCACCAGAAGCGGCGTGTTGCGCATCACTTCGAGATAGCCGCGGGAGAGCCCCCGGGCGGCAAAAGAGTGCGAGAGCCGGAACATGGCGGTGATCAGGCCGAATAAAAACGCCAGGACCAGGCTTAAAATGGTGATCTTGAGGGTGACCAGGAGGCCTTCGATCAGGGGGCCCGCCGTCAGGCGGCCGTTTTCGAAGACATAGAGGTAGGCCGGGACCCGGTACCACTGCCAGTTGTAGCCCAGCCTTTCGACGCCGCTGAAGATCAGCCAGCCCAGAGCGCCGATGACGGCCGCGTATTTGAACAGATCCGGCAGAAGATGGCGTTGGAGAAGCGGGAAACGACGGTCTGAAAGGCTTTGATGACGTGACTGCGGCATGGGCTGTGATCTTCAGATATAGGCTTTAAGCTAAAGGGTTTGGCTGTGGTGTCGGTCGTTGGCGTATAACACAGCCGCCGCCCTCTGGCCTTACCAACATCTTTATCTTAAAGCCTATCGTTTAAACCTTATGTGTCCGGATTGAACAGCAGCAGTTTACAGTAGTATTTCAGCATGAGGTTATGGAGATACATCGCTTGTGCCTTCCTCGATAACCGTTTCGACCGGGCCGGAGCCAAGGCCCGGGTGGGGCGATCTGCCCCGCACTGCCACCGGCGTCACCGCGGCGCGGTTTTTGTCCGGCACGCCCGGCTTACCACATCTGCGCCGCATCTGCAAATGCCGAAACCCGCCGCCCAGCGGCCGGATGGGACAACGGGGGGTAAAACACGACGTCCTGCCGGGTGTGCCGCCGGCCGACCGGTCAGTTGACCAGGCTCTGGATGGGGGCGGGGATCCGGCCGCCGTGCCGAATGAAGCGATTGGCCCCGCGCGAGTTATTGACCGCCATGATGACGGACTGACCGAGCAGGCCGCCGAAATAGGCATTGTCGCCCGCCTTTTTCCCCGGCACCGGGATCAGCCGGGCAGCCGTCGTTTTTTTGTTGATGACCCCGATCGCCATCTCATCGGCGATGATCGCGGCCAGGGTCTCATCGGAGGTGTCGCCCGGCAGCGCCACCATGTCGAGGCCGACCGAGCAGACGCTGGTGATCGCCTCGAGCTTTTCGAGGCTCAGGTGTCCGGCGGCGGCCGCGGCGGAGATGTTCAGGTCTTCGCTGACCGGAATAAAGGCGCCGCTCAAGCCGCCGACATGCGAACTGGCGAAGGCGCCGCCCTTTTTCACGGCGTCGTTTAAAAGCGCCAGGGCGGCCGTGGTGCCGGGGACGCCGATCGCGAGCAGGCCGAGGCTCTGGAAGATTTCTCCCACGCTGTCGCCGACGTTCGGGGTCGGTGCCAGGGACAGATCGACCACGCCGAACCGGATGCCGAGCTTTGCCGCCACTTCGCGGCCGATGAGTTCGCCCACGCGGGTCACCTTGTAAGCCGTGCGTTTGATCAGATCGGACAACTGACCCAGGTCCAGGCCGGGGTCCGCCGCCAGCGCGCGGTCGATGGCCTTTTTCACCACCCCGGGTCCGCTGACGCCGACGTTGATGACGGCATCGGCCTCGCCGATGCCCAGGTAGGCCCCGGCCATGAAGGGAATGTCCTGCGGGATGTTGGCGAAGACGCACAGCTTGGCGCAGGCGATACCGTCTTGGCGCGCGGTGAGGCTGGCGGCGCGTTTGATCTTCTGGCCCATCAGGTAGACGGCGTCCATGTTGATGCCGGCCCGGGTAGAGGCCACATTGATCGACGCACACACCCGGTGGGTGCCGGCCAGCGCTTCGGGGATGGCGTCGATGAGGGCGCGGTCGCCCTTGGCGATCCCTTTTTCCACCAGCGCCGAAAACCCGCCGATGAAATCCACGTTCACCTCCCGGGCCGCGCGGTCCAATGTGTGCGCGATCTCGATCATCTGGGAGGATGAAAACGGCGCCGCCGCGACGGCGATCGGGCTGACCGAAATCCGTTTGTTGACCACCGGTATGCCATACGTGCTCCCGACCCGGTCGCAGGTCCTGACCAGGGGGCCGGCCAGGTCGCCGATTTTGGACAGGATATTGTCCTGGAACCGTTTGAGGTCGTGGCTGGCGCAGTCGAGCAGGTTGATGCCGAGCGTGACCGTGCGCACATCCAGGTGCTCGCTTTCCAGCATTTCAAGGGTCGAGAGAATTTCTCTATCCGTCAGCATGGGTTTCTTTCGTCGGGATTCCCGATTGTCACCGAAGGTTAAATGCGGTTGATGGCCTCGAAGATGTTGCGGTGCTGAATGCTGATCTGCAGGTTCAATTCGCCCGCCTTGGCGCGCAAGTCGGCATAGAGCCCCTGCTGATCGATGTCGGCCGGAATGTCGACTTCATAGATCATGATATTGCTGTTGGGATCCTCGCCGCCCTTGAAGACCGCCTGCAGACGGGTCACGTTGACCCCGTAGCGGGCGATGATTTCAGTGATGGCGGCCACCAGCCCCTTGCGGTCCGGGCCCCGGGTGGTGATCACAAACGGCTCGCTGGCGGCGATCGCAAAGACCGGGCCGGTCACTTCGAGCGGTTTGACGAACACGTGGTGATTGAGAGGCGTTAAGCCTTGCGCGAGATAGTCGCGCAGGTCCGCGAGTGGCTGCTCCGCGGGCAGGGCCACGATGAAGATGCCGCTGAATTCGGACTGCAGGATGGTCTGGCTGACGTTTTCGATGTTGCAGTTCTTTTCGAACAGCATCCGGGTCACGGCCGCGATGATGCCGGGCCGGTCGGGCCCCAAAACCGAAATGACGGCCTTGTTCATATCAATCGTTCCCCGGTTAGAGAATCAGGCAGTCGGCGACAAGCTCCCAGAGGTATTTGACCGTCAGGTCCTGCAGGCCGTAATGCTTCTTGATGTTGTTGAACTGCCCGTGGCAGCTGTGGCAGGGGACCACGATCATGCCGGCGCCCGAGGCCTTGATCTGGGCCATTTTCCGGCGGCCGTAAAAAACCCTTTCCTCGTGGTAGCCCGTGGTCAGGGAACCGCCGCCACCGCCGCAGCAGATCTGATGCTCGCGCGACGGGTAGAGATCGACCCAGTTTTCGAGACACTGCGAGAGGATCCAGCGCGGTTCTTCGTAGTACCCGTGGCCGAACAACTTTTGCGCCTTGCGGCAGTAGTTGCACGGATCGTGGTAGGTGGCCAGCACATCGAAGCGTTTCTTGTCCAGTTTGATGCGGCCCTGCTTGATGTAGTCGATTAACAGATCGAAGACCGTGTAGGTGCCGATCTTCTTCAAGATTTCGGGATACCATTTTTCGAGACCAGACCTGGTCGACAGATAGGCGTGCCCTCATTCGGGCCACATGAGGTTTTTGATGTCCAGCTTTTCCAGCTGGGCGACGATGCGGCCGGCCATGACTTTCATGGCCTCGTCGTCGCCGGTGAAAAACCCCCAGCTGGTGCCTTCCCAGGCTTCGGAGGTGATGGTCCAGTCTTCCCCGGCCGCATGAAAGAGCTTCCACCAGTGCTTCAGGTCTTCGGTGTGGGTGTTGACCAGTTTGTTGTGAATGGTGGAAAGGATGTTGGCGCCCTTTTTATCGATCGGCAGCTTGAAATCCTCGAAGCCCGGTTCCTCGGCGATTTCGGCCGCCACGTCTTCGACGATAAAGACAAAGTCTTCGGTCGGCAGGCCGAGGTTGTTGCCCGTCCGCAGGGCCGCCTCGACCCCCTTGTGCAGGATGCCCGGCACCTGGTCGCGGTCGCGCAGGGAACGGATGGAGCGCATGATGTTCGGGATATCGATCTGCATGGGGCAAAGGACTTCACACTTGGCGCACATGGTGCATATCCAGGGCCAGCGGGCCTCGACGACTTCCTTTTCCTGCCCGAGGGCGACCATGCGCACGATGATGCGCGGGTCGAAGCCGTCGATGCCGGAGGCCGGGCAGGCGCTGGCGCACAAACCGCAGGTCAGGCAGACATCCTGCGCGTACGGCCAGGAGTCGAAACGGTCGGGGGCGAAACGGGCCCCATCGATTGTCGGTGGCAGGGTTTCGGTCATTTGTCACCTCCGGTTCGCATATCTTTGAGGTTCTGATAAAACCGGCGGGTCACATCGGCATACTCGGTCGGCATGTTGGCGGCCAGGGTGGCGATGTGGAGGCGATCGCCGCCAAAGCCCATCTGCTCCAGATGGTCCGCCAGATACTCGACCCGCCGCTGTGCGTGCCGGTTGCCGGTTTCGGAATGGCAGTTGTCGATGTGGCAGGTCAGGACCAGCACGCCGGCGGCGCCGGCGGCAAAGGCCGCGAGAAGGTCTTGCACCGCAACGGCCCCGGCACACGGGACCGTTATGACTTTCAGCCCGTCGGCGGCTTGCGGTGCACTGCCTGTGGCCAGGGTGCGGGCGCGGTCAGCCGAGCGGGCACAGCAGAAAACGACCCCATAAGGTTCTGCGCCGGATCGGACCGGCGCCGCGGCGGTGCTTGCGGTTTTTCCGGCGGCGGGGATCGCCCCCAACCGGATGGCACCGCGCGGACACTCCGCCACGCAGATGCCGCACCCGGCGCAGGCGTCTGCGACCACCGCGATGCGGCCGGCTTTGGTGACGGCGCCGTAGGGACACAAACGGTAACAGGTCAGGCAGTGGATGCATTGGCCGGGGTCGATTTCGGCCGTGTCCACCGGTAAGCGGGCGTCCGGCGCGGCCAGGCCGAGCACGGCCCGCG
>JBAPSB010000078.1:0-2393 GCA_049281435.1 Desulfobacterales bacterium | reverse complement strand
CTCAATTTCGGTCCGTTCTTCGTCAAGCCGCAGGCGAGCTGGTACCGCAACGGCGCAGCCGCCGGCTGGCTCAATGCCAACCTGGGCCTGGGCGGACCACAGTTGAATGGAAGAAGCATATCACAGCTGCCGGTCCTGGATGTCACCGGTGGACTCGTCGATGTGGACAGCCTCATGGCGATGCTGGCCATCGGCTTCAGCCCGGCCGAAATGCTGCGGCTGGAGGCCGGCGCCGGCTACCTCTACAACGACTATGACAACGGCTCCGAGAACACCTACCTGGAGTACTACCTCCAAGCCGTGGTCACTCTGGCCAAGGGCGTTTACATCGTGCCGGAAGTCGGTTTCCGCGATTTCGGTGATTTCGAGACAAACAACCCCCTCATCCCGAATATCAACCTGGGCGACCTGTGGTATGCCGGTGCCAAATGGCAGATCGACTTCTAATTTAAGATTCCGAAACATCGACTCTAACTGTTTACCCAAAAAACCCGGAGCTTCGGCTCCGGGTTTTTTTATTTGTGCGCCCGGCAGGGCGCACCCACTTGAAAGTGCGACGCGACTGAATTTGTCGACATCAAGTCCTCTGCACGCCCGACAGAGGGAAGTGTCAGCCGGACGGCAAGGGTGCCCACCAGCGAGGTGGGATCTGAAGGAAGCCGCGCCCTAACGTGACAAAGCGACGGCCCGACGAACAGAAATCGCATAGGTGGATCGACTTTTCGGCACAGGGGGACCAGATTCAGCCTCGTGGTGCCGTTGTCGATCGGCGCTAAAATCGTGGGCGCTCTATCTTTCGGCCACCTAAGGGAGGAAAGCGGCTGGCCGGAGAAGATCGTGAAGCGGTTGCAGCTTCTCGTCCAGGTCTTTGCCCATGCGCTCGCCCGCAAGGCGGCCGAAGATACCCGTTTTCGGATTAAGAAATTGGACATATGACGTCTGGCATAAACGATCATCCTCAATATATTGCGGTAATGTCATATATTGAGACATAGGCCCACCCGTCAACCCGGCACAGTATAGTATTCCCTAAAATATTGATTGTTATTTCAGATCCATACATCTTTTTAACGCCGGGTGTCCCTTGTGGTACGCTTTTTGTTAGCATGCGGGGATCGGCCAGTTTATGGCCCGCGAGGGAAGAGAGCGCCAATGGTTGCTAAAGGTGGCGGCATGAGCAGAGAACGACGGTGTTTCCCGGGCGCGCCTTGAAAGCGTTCGTCGACCACGGCGACATCGGTGCGTTGATGCCGACGGACGGCGGCGACCACGAAACCGTGCTGGACCGGATCGCCAAAGCCGGCATCAACACCGAGGCCTTGGCCGTCATACTCCAGGAGGAAGGGACCGCGTCATTCGTCAATCCCTGGATCGAACTGATGGCGGTGATCGCCTCCAAGAGCGCCACCCTCACTCAGGCCCGATGTTAACGGGCCGGTGGAGCGTGCCGGTCCCGAATTTGACATGCGGGCCGACAAAACGACCGGTCCGGGATGTGAAGACAACCTTGCAGCAGAGCAGAATGGAGGGATGACAATGAAGACAATTACAGGGGGCATCGTTGCGGCAGTGATAACCTTGGCATTGGTGATGGGGGCGACGACGGTAATGCCGGCTCGCGCCGCATCGTCGATCATGTGCGACAACGGCGTGGTCGAAATCGGTGATTTCTTTCAAACCGTTCAGGACAAATGCGGCGAACCCGACAGGAAGGAGGGAAAATTCTGGCGATATGACTTCGGCCCGTCCGAGCCGGTTTACACCGTTGAATTCGACGAAAACGGAAAAGTCATCAAAATAATGGAAGATAAGAACGGCGGACAATAGGCCGCAGGGGTGTGTCAGACATGAAAAATCGTGCCGTACTTATACACATGATTATGAAACGACATCTTGTGACAGCAACTCTTCTGCCCGCCGTCCTGGTCGCAGGTCTCGTCGTGCTGCCGGGCGCGGTTCCCGCTGCGGGCACGCCGGCCGTGCAACAAAAGGTGGAACTGCTCCTAGTGCAGAACTCGAAGGGGGTCGCCATTGACAAGAACAAGGGCACCCTGACCCTCAAGGGCGTGGGTGCGACGACGCTTTTCTTCTCCGACCGTCCCGTGCGGATGGCCGGGCATTACAACAAGGAGGACTACCTGAAGCTTTGGGCCGATGGCAAGGACAGCTTCAGCGCCGATCCGCCCAATGCCACGCTTTCGGTTTTCGAAGAGGGCCAGGACGACCTTCTCGACGTCGTGGTCAAGCTGCAGAACCCGCGCTATCAGGGCGAAGACCTGATCTACGACATCACCCTCATCGAGGGAAAATTGCCCAAGGTGGGCGGGCCGTCTTCGCTGTTCATCGACATCTTCGGCATCTGGCGCCATACCGCCCGGCGCGCGGTGTGGGTC
>JBAPSB010000077.1:0-18011 GCA_049281435.1 Desulfobacterales bacterium | reverse complement strand
CATGTCCTGCTCCACCTTCGCCTGTCGCGAAAAAGCCAGCAGGTTTGAAACGATGCGGCTGATCCGCCGTGTTTCCGTCTCCATCAAAAATAGATAACGATTGAAGCGACCGGTTTCCGGGTGCTTGATGTTTTCTTCCGCGTTAATCCGCTTGATCAGCAGGATCAAATTGAGGATCCCGGCGATGGGATTGTTGATTTCGTGGACGACCGATGCGGAGAGTTTTCCCAACGACGCCATTTTATCCTGGTGGATCAACTTGGCATGGGTCTCCTCCAGTTGACGGGTCCGCTCTTCGACCATCTTCTCGAGGCGCCGGGTGAGTTCCTCCTCCTCTTTTTTGCGGGCGGTGATATCGCGGCTGATTTCGATGAATCTGGATATTTTGCCGTGTTTTTCCCAGATCGGAAAAATGGAAACCTCGAAATACCGCAGGTCCCCCTGATGGTCGCGGCGGGTCATGGTGCGGTGGCTGGGGCCGTTGTTGCGAATCGCCTGGTTCAGGGGGCAGACCACCTCGTCCCGGTTGCATTGCAGGTTGGCTCGCTGGAACACCTCGTGGCATTTGTGGCCGATGACCTCATCGCGGGTGTAGCCCATCTTGTTCAGGAAGGAGTCATTGACGTCGATGATGTCCATCTGCGGATTGAGAACCAGGATAAAATCCTCGAGGCCGTTTAAGATTGTTTCGACTTCGCGGTTGCGTTCGCGCAGTTTTTTTTCTTCGGCGCCGATGGCCCTCCAGAACATTTCGAAAACCTCACAGGCGAGAATCCGGATCTGTGGCGGCCGGGTCGCGAGGATATCCCTGAGGATGTCGGGGTCGGGTATCAGAATGATGATCAGCTGGATCTGGTAGCGGGGGTTGTAAAGGTCATGATAATCCGTCACGGTTTCAAGCCCCAGCTTGAGGGCCATCTGCATGCCGGGGGCCAGCGGGTCTTCATCGGCCACGGCCAGGATCCGGGCGTTGACCGGGCCTTTTTCACTGTCGAGGGCGGTCTTTACGAGCACCTCGATGCACAGGTCTCCGGCGCCGACAAGAGCGATGTTGATGGGTGCCGGTTCCAAGTCGGGCGCAACGCCGCGCGGTGCGCTGTCTGTCATACCGAAAAACCTCCTGGTGACGGGTTCACGCAAAAAAATGCAGGCCATCTTTGACATCCAGGCGCCTGTCCGGCCCCAGGCCAGCTGCACGCATCAAAGTGCCGGCGGCAGCCGGGGCGGCGGCCGCCAATTGAGTTAACATGGCCCCGGCGGATTTGCAATTTCCAAATACAAAGACCTTGACAGTAGTTTTGAGTATATGTCATAAAACCTTTTCGGTGAACGGACGGGAAAAGGCAAAAAAGAAACGGCAAAACGGCGAATGGCAAACGGCGAACGGCAAATGATCAAAACGGCGAATGGCGAACGGCGCAAGGCTAACGGCAAATGATCGGACCGGCGGACGGCGCAAGGCGAACGGCAAACGGCAGTTGATCAACAGAACCTTTTTTTTGCCTTCAGCCTTTCGCCTTTTTCACCCTCGTCATGCGGCCTATATAGATCGCAGATAGGCACTATTTAACCGCCGTCGGCAGAAAGGATTCACCCGGATCACCTGCGGGCGGCCCCATAAAGGATCGGAAGAGTTGCTATGAGTAAAAGCGAAGCAGTTGGTTCGGTACTGGTTGTCGGAGGAGGGATCGCTGGAATGCAGGCAGCCCTGGATCTGGCCGATTCCGGCTATCTGGTTCACCTGGTCGAAAAATCATCGGCCATCGGTGGTGTCATGAGTGAACTGGACAAGACCTTTCCCACCAACGATTGTGCGATGTGAATTATCTCCCCCAAACTGGTCGAGGTCGGCCGGCATCTCAACATCAATCTGATCACCTGCGCCGAAGTTGAAAAGGTCGCAGGGTCTCCCGGTAATTTCAAAGCCATCATCAGCAAGAAGCCCCGTTATATCGATGAGGCAAAGTGTACGTCCTGCGGCGATTGCGTCGCGGTGTGCCCGGTGTCCATGCCCAACGAATATGACCAGGGGTTTTCGGAGCGCAAGGCAACTTACAAGAAATATGCCCAGGCGATTCCCGGCGCCTTCGCCATCCAGAAGGCGGACAAGGCGCCCTGCCGTCTGGCCTGCCCGGCGGGCTTGAATGTCCAGGGCTATGTCCAGATGGTGGGCGAGGGCAAGTACAAGGAAGCCCTCAAAATCATCATGGAGGACCTGCCCCTGCCCGGCGTCCTGGGACGGATCTGTCCCCACGGCTGTGAGGACGCCTGCCGCCGCTGCGAGGTCGACGAGCCGGTGGCCATTCGCGACTTGAAGCGGCTGGCCGCCGATCAATTCGATCCGCGGGAGATTGAAATCGAGTGCCGACCACCCCGAAAGGAAACGGTGGCGATCATCGGCTCGGGGCCTGCCGGTCTCTCGGCAGCCTATCACCTGGCGCGCAAGGGAATCAAATCGACCATCTTCGAGGCCCTGCCCAAGGCCGGCGGCATGCTGCGGGTCGGCATTCCGGAGCACCGCCTGCCGCGCGAGGTGCTCGACCGGGAAATCGAACTGATCACCAACCTGGGCGTCGACATCAAGACAAACACGCCTTTGGGGCCGGATCTGACCATCGACGACCTGCTCGGCAGCCACGGGTACAAGGCGGTCTACGTCGCCATCGGGGCGCACAAAGGCATCGACCTGGGCATTCCGGGCGAGAAATCGACGGGTGTCCGCCAGGGCGTTGATTTTCTGCGGGAGGTCAACCTGACCGGCAAGGCCGCTGTGGGCCGGAACCTGGCCATCATCGGCGGCGGCAACGTCGCCATCGATGTCGCCCGCTGTGCGGTGCGCCTGGGCGCCGAATCGGTCACCATCGTCTACCGGCGCTCGCGCGATGAAATGCCCGCCTGGGAAGAAGAGATCCAGGCGGCCGAAGACGAAGGCGTCCAGATCACCTACCTCGCCGCCCCCCAGAAGGTGCTGGTCGAGGACGGCCGCGTCGTCGGGCTGCGCTGCATCAAAATGCAACTCAGCGATGTCGACTCCTCCGGCCGCAAACGTCCGGTCCCGGTTCCCGGCAGCGAGTATGACATCGAGATCGACCAGCTGGTTCCGGCCATCGGACAGAAGCCGGAGCTGTCGGCCCTCGAAGATGTGACCGGCATCGAATTTACGCGCTGGGGCACCACGGAAGTGGATGCCATCACCTATGCCACCGGCCGCGAAGGCGTCTTTGCCGGCGGTGACGTGCAGAGCGGCCCGTGGGTCGCCATCGGCGCCGTGGCGGCCGGCAAGGAGGCCGCCGAATCGATCCTGCGCTATTTCGAGGGCCGCGACATGGCCGAAAATCGCGAGCCGATTTCAAAAGACAATCCGGTTTACCGGCCGATCCCGTTCGGCACGGCCAAGGCCGCCCGCGCCAAGATGCCGGCGCTGAGCGCCGCGGAGCGCCGGAGCAGTTTCAAGGAAGTCGAGCTGGGCTACCAGCCGGCCGCCGGCAAATCCGAAGCGCACCGCTGCCTCAACTGCGGCTACTGCTGCGAGTGCTTCCAGTGCGTGGAGGCCTGCGGGCCGCAGGCGGTCACGCTCGACACCCACGCCCAGAAACCCGAGCAGCTGGAACTCGACGTCGGGTCGGTAATCCTGGCACCCGGTTTTCAGCCTTTCGATCCCTCACGGTTCGACCAGTACGGCTACATCAAGCATCCGAATGTCATCACGTCGATCGAATTCGAAAGGATCCTCTCGGCGACCGGCCCGACGATGGGCCACCTGGTCAGACGGTCCGATCAAAAAGAACCCAAGAAGATCGCCTGGTTCCAGTGTATCGGGTCACGCGATTTGAACCGCTGCGACAACTCCTACTGTTCGTCGGTGTGCTGCATGTACGCCATCAAGGAGGCGGTCATCGCCAAGGAACACTCCGACGGCGACCTGGACTGCGCCATCTTCTACATAGACATGCGGACCCACGGCAAGGATTTCGAAAAATACTACAACGACGCCAAGGGCAAACACGGCGTGCGGTTCATCAACAGCCGGGTGCATACCATTGATCCGGTGATCGGCACCGATGACCTCGAAGTCAAATACGTCTCCGAAGACGGCCGGATCGAAACCGAGCAGTTCGACCAGATCGTGCTCTCGGTCGGCATGGAGATTTCACCGGACATCGTCGCCCTGGCCAACCGGCTCGGCATCGAACTGGGACCGGACAATTTCTGCCAGCCCGGCTCCATCAGCCCGGTGTCCACCTCCAAGGACGGAATCTACGTCTGCGGCGCCTTCCAGGGACCCAAGGACATTCCCGAATCGGTCGTTGAAGCCAGTTCGGCCGCCTGCAGCGCCGGCGTGCACCTGGCAGCCGCGCGCGGGACCCTCGTCCGGGAACAGCAGTTTCCCACCGAAAACGACGTCAGCGGCAAGGAACCGCGCGTGGGCGTGTTCGTCTGCAACTGCGGCATCAACATCGGCGGCATCGCCGACGTCCCCGCGGTGGCGGCGTATGCCCGCAGCCTGCCGAACGTGGCCTACGTGGAAGAAAACCTGTTCACCTGTTCGCAGGACACCCAGGACAAGATGGTCGAGGTGATCAAGAAAGAAGACCTCAACCGCATCGTGGTGGCGGCCTGCACGCCGCGGACCCATGAACCGCTGTTTCAGGAAACCATCCGCAATGCGGGAATCAACGCCTATCTTTTTGAAATGGCCAACATCCGCAACCAGTGTACCTGGGTTCATTCGAAAGCCAAGAAAGACGCCACCGAAAAGGCCAAGGACCTGGTCCGCATGGCCGTATCGCGGGCATCCCTGCTGGAACCGATCCCGGACCTCTCCGTGGATGTCAACAAATCGGTCCTTGTCATCGGCGGCGGTGTGGCCGGAATGACCGCCGCGCTCAACCTCGCCCAGCAGGGCTTTCCGACCACGATCGTCGAAAAGACGGACAAACTGGGCGGCGCCGCGGCCGAGGTCCGGCACACCTGGAAAGGCCGGGATGTTGGTGAGTTCCTGTCCGATCTGGTCGCCAAAGTCGATGCCCAGCCGGATCTCGAGGTGCTGCTGAATGCGAGCATCGTCAATGCGTCGGGTTTCGTGGGCAATTTCGAAACCGAGGTCTCCACCAACGGCCAGACACGCTCGATCGCCCATGGCGCCACCATCATCGCCACCGGCGGAAAAGCGGCCGACACAGAGGAATACCTCTTCGGCCGCAACCCGCGCGTCACCCGCTGGCACGACCTGGAGAACAATCCCGAGCGCTTGAAGGATGCCGGCAGCGTCGTTTTCATCCAGTGCGTCGGCTCACGCGACGACCAGCGGCCGTACTGCTCCCGGATCTGCTGCACCGCCTCGGTTCTGCAGGCCATTGCCATCAAGGACGCCCGGCCGGAAACCAGCGTTTACATTCTCTACCGCGACCTGCGCACCTATGGTCAACGGGAACTGCTCTACAAGACGGCCCGGGAGAAAGGGGTCATCTTCATCCGCTACACCCTGGAGAGAAAACCGCAGGTGGCCGAAGTGGCGGACGGGCTGGAGGTGAGCGTGTTCGACCCGGTCCTGCAGCGCGATCTCTCGATCAAGGCCGATCTGGTCAACCTGGCCACGGCTATCGAACCGACCGACAACTCGGAACTGGCCTCGCTTTACAAGCTGCCCATGAACGCCGAGAACTTCTTCATGGAGGCACACGCCAAGCTGCGTCCGGTCGAGTTCGCCTCCGACGGTATTTATATGTGCGGGCTGGCCCATTACCCGAAATCGATCGAGGAGAGTATCTCCCAGGCCATGGCGGCCGCCAGCCGGGCAACGACCGTGCTGGCCAAGCCCTCCATCCGGATCTCGCCGCTGGTATCGCAGATCGACACGGAAAAGTGCATCGGCTGCGGCCTGTGCGTCGAGGTGTGCCCGTTTGGGGCCATCGCCTTCGATGAAGTGGAAGGCAAGGGTCATCGGGCCCGCAACATCAGCGCCTCCTGCAAAGGCTGCGGCCTGTGCGCCTCGACTTGTCCGCAGAAAGCCATCGACATGCTCCATTTCCGAGACGAGCAGATCATGGCCTCGGTGTGCGCGATTGTATAAAAAACCTAAAACTAAATTAAGAACCCCGAGTTTCCCCCTTTGAAAAAGGGGGTCAAGGGGGATTTCCGACTTAAAACCTGAAACCAATTAGATTAGGTGATTTCATGTCTGACTTCGAGCCAAAAATCGTGGCCTTTCTCTGCAACTGGTGCGCCTATGCCGGGGCCGACCTGGCCGGGGTGTCGCGGCTGCAGTATCCGCCCAACCTGCGGACCGTGCGCGTCATGTGCTCGGGGCGGGTGGATCCGCTCTTCATCGTCAAGGCCTTCAAGCAGGGCTGTGACGGCGCCCTGGTGGCCGGGTGACACTTCGGGGACTGCCATTACCTGGAAGGTAATGTTCAAGCGGACAAAAAAATCCGGATGACCCGCAACCTTTTCGATCTCGCCGGTATCGGGCGGGAGCGGTTGCACCTGGCCTGGGTGTCTTCGGCCGAAGCGCAGCGTTTCGTCGAGGTCGTCAACGCCGTGACCGATTCGATCAAGTCCCAGGGCAAGTTCGACCCTCAACACTACGCCTTGCAGCTGACGGCGGTCGAGAACACCCTGAGCGGCGAACCGATTCGCTGGCTGGTGGGCAAGGAAATCCGGATCACCACCAAGGGCGATGTTTACGGCCGCCGCTGGGACCAGGATTCGTTCGAGAAGATTCTCGATGCGGCCCTCGAACGCGAATACCACAAGAACCTGGTGTTGCAGGCCATCAAGGACGGCTGCGCCGCTCCGCGCGACATCAGCGGTCGCACCGGTTTGGCGTTGAAGCAGACGTCCTATCTGTTGGCCGACCTGGAAAAAACCGGTATGGTCGAATTCAAAAAGATGGAAGCCTGCAAACCTGTTTTTGCGGCACGATAAGACAAGGAGTTTTTATGGGATCGAATAAAACCGCCACAAGCGGCTCGGTGATGGTTGTCGGTGCCGGTATCGCCGGCATGCAGGCCTCGCTCGATCTGGCCAACTCGAACTACAAGGTCTATCTGGTGGACAAGACGCCGACCATCGGCGGCATGATGGCCCGCCTGGACAAGACCTTTCCGACCAATGACTGTGCCATGTGAGTGATCTCACCCAAACTGGTCGAGGTCGGCCGGCACATGAACATTGATCTGGTTACCTGCAGCGAAGTCAAGGATATCCAGGGCGAGCCCGGAAATTTCGAGGTGACCCTGACCAACCGCCCCCGCTATATCGATCCGGTCAAATGCACCGGCTGCGGGGAATGCGCCCGGCACTGCCCGGTCACGGCCGTCAATCAGTACAACATGCGGCTCGACGACCGGCGTGCCACCTACATCGAATACGCCCAGGCCGTGCCGCTGGCGTTTGCGATCGACACCGACACCTGCATCGGCTGCGGCCTGTGCGAGAACATGTGCATCGCCAAGGCCGTGGAATACGACGACAAGGAGCGCGAGACCAAGGTCACGGTCGGCTCGGTGATTCTCTCGACCGGCAGCCGCGGCTACGATCCGTCCTCGCTCGACTTTCTGGTGTACGGAAAATCCCCCAACGTGGTCACCAGCGAGGAGTTCGAACGCATCCTGAGCGCCTCGGGCCCCTACTTCGGCCATCTGATGCGGCCGCTCGACCGCGAACAGCCCAAGAAGATCGCCTGGCTGCAGTGCGTCGGCTCACGCGACACCAACAAGTGCGGCAACGGCTACTGCTCTTCGGTCTGCTGCATGTATGCCGTCAAGGAGGCCATGATCGCCAAGGAGCATGCCCACGGCGAGCTGGAGTGTACGATCTTCAACATGGACATCCGCACCTTCGGCAAGGACTATGAGAAGTACTACAACCGCGCCCGCGACAAGGACGGCGTGCGTTTCGTCAAGGCCCGCATCCACACCATCGACGAGGAGCCGGATACCGGCGACTTGACCGTCAAGTATGCCGATGAAACCGGGACCATGCAGGAGGAGACCTTCAGCATGGTGGTTCTGTCGGTGGGACTGCAGGTTCAGCCGGAGGAGGCCATGCTGGCCGGCCGATTAGGCATCGACCTGAACAAGTACAATTTCGTCAGCACCGAACCCTTCAAACCGGTGGAGACCTCGCGCCCGGGCATTTTCGTCTGCGGCGTGATGCAGGGTCCCAAGGACATTCCGGGTTCGATCACTGAAGCCAGCGCCGCCGCCTGTGTCGCCGGCGCCAACCTGGCCGAGGCCCGCGGCCGGGATGTCCCCACGGTGGTGGTGACCGATGAGCGCGACGTGACCGGCGAAGACCCGCGCATCGGCGTCTTCGTGTGCAACTGCGGCATCAATATCGGCGGCATCGTCGATGTCCCGGGCGTCAAGGCCTATGCCGAAAGCCTGCCCTATGTGGTTTTTGCGGATGAGAACCTCTTCACCTGCAGCCAGGACACACAGGAGAAAATCAAGGAGAAAATCAAGGAGCACAAGCTCAACCGGGTGGTGGTCGCCTCCTGCAGCCCCAAGACCCACGAACCGATGTTCATGGAAACCCTGGAGGCCTGCGGGCTGAACAAATACCTGTTCGAAATGGCCAACATCCGCAATCAGGATTCCTGGATCCACTCCAAGAACCCGCAAGCCGCCACCGAAAAGGCCAAGGACCTGGTGCGGATGTCGGTGGCCCGGGCGGCGCACCTGCGGACGCTGCACGAAAAGGTGGTGCCGATCAACAAGCGCGCCCTGGTGATCGGCGGCGGCGTGGCCGGAATGAACGCCGCCCTGGGGCTCGGAAAGCAGGGCTTCGAGGTCAGCCTGATCGAAAAAGAGGCCGAACTCGGCGGCTATGCGCGCAAGCTGCATCACACCATCGAGGGCGCCGACATTCAGGCCTATCTGACACAGCTCATCTCCGAGGTCGACGGCAACGATAAGATCGAGGTGCTCACCGGCGCCAAAATCGTCGGGTTCGAAGGCTTCAAGGGCAGTTTCAAAACGGAGGTTCGGACCGGTTCGAATGGCGATGCCCGCAAAATCGAGCACGGCATCATCATCGTCGCCACCGGCGCGCACGAATATCAGCCCAAGGAGTTTCTCTATGGCGAAAACGAGCGCGTGCTCACCCAGGTCGAGCTGAGCGACCGGCTGGAGCAGAAAGGCGCCGCCGACCTGAACAGCGTCGTGATGATCCAGTGCGTGGGCTCGCGCAACGAAGAAAACGAAAACTGCTCCCGCATCTGCTGCCAGAGCGCGGTCAAAAACGCTTTGGCGATCAAGAAGCTCAACCCCGAGGCCCAGGTCTTCGTCCTCTACCGCGACATGCGGACCTACGGCCTGCTGGAAGATTTCTACACGGAGGCCCGGCAGCAGGGCGTCATCTTCATCCGCTTCGATCGCAGCACGCCGCCGGTGGTGGTTGCCAGCGGAGACGGGCTGGCGGTAAGGGTGAAAGACCACATCCTGCAGCAGGACCTTGAAATCGGGGCCGACCTGGTGACCTTGAGTGCCGGCGTGACGGCAACCGACACCTCCGAGCTGAGCAACATCATGAAGCTCAACCGCAACCCGGAGGGCTTCTTCATCGAGGCCCATGTCAAGCTGCGGCCGGTGGACATGCCCAGCGAAGGTGTCTTTTTGTGCGGCACGGCCCACGCCCCCAAACTGATCACGGAAACCATCTCCCAGGCCCAGGCCGCGGCCGCGCGGGCCATGACCTTTCTGGCCCAGGACCAGATCAAGCTCTCGGCCATCACCGCCAAGGTCGACGTCGAGCATTGCGTCAAGTGCCTGACCTGCGTGCGCTCCTGCCCCTTCGGGGTACCGGTGTTCAACACCGAAAAGAAGGAAATCGAAATCAACGAGGCGCTCTGTCACGGCTGCGGCGTGTGCACGGCCGTGTGCCCGCGCCAGACGATAGACCTGAGCTTCTACGAAGACGATACCATCACCTGTAAAATAGATGCACTACTGGATGCGGAGGCATTGTAATGGCGGATTTCGAACCCAAGATCATCGCGTTTTGCTGTGAATACTGAGGGTATTCGGCCGCGGACCTGGCAGGTTCCATGCGACTCGAATATCCCATCAACATTAAAATCATCCGCGTGCCCTGCACCGGCAAGGTCGATGTCCTGCACCTGTTGCGGGCCATGCAGAAGGGCGCCGACGGCGCCTATTGCGTCGGCTGCCTGGAGGGTACCTGCCATTACAACGAGGGAAATCTGCGCTGCCGCGAGCGCGTCAACCACGTGCGCATGCTGTTGAAGGAAATCGGTATTGAAGAGGACCGCGTGAGGATGTATAACCTTTCGTCGGGTGAGGGCCCGACCTTTGCCGCCTATGCCAAGGAGATGACCGAGCATATCAAGGCGCTGGGGCCCAGCCCGCTAAAGAATAAAGCGACTGCCTAAAAAAGGAGTGTAACATGGCTGAAGAAGCAATCAAGATCGGTGGAAAAAAGAAGAGCGGCTTCATCGACAAGGTCAAGGAGATCCTGCCCGAGGGCGGCAACCTGAACCTGTGTCTGACGTGCGGGGCGTGCTCCTCGGGCTGCCCGGCCACGGGCCTGGAAAACATGGATCCGCGCAAGTTCCTGCGCATGGCGGCCCTGGGGATGGACGAGGAAGTGACCTCCACGCCGTGGGTGTGGATGTGCAGCATGTGTCAGCGGTGCATCTACGTGTGCCCGATGAAGATCGATATCCCCCAGCTGGTGTTCAATGCCCGCAAGGAGTGGCCGCGGGAAAAACGCCCCAAGGGGATCCTGGGCTCCTGCGACATGGCGCTCAGAAACGACACCTGCAGCGCGATGGGCGCCACCGAGGAGGACTTTCAGTTCGTGGTGGAAGACGTCCTGGAAGAGTACCAGGAAGGGCAGCCCGAGTTCGCCGAAATGCAGGCGCCGGTCAACAAGGAGGGGGTAGAGTTTTTCCTGAACCAGAACTCGCGCGAGCCGGTAACCGAGCCCGACGAAATGGTGCCGCTGTGGAAGATCCTGCACCTGGTCGGGGCCGACTGGACCTACGGCACCAAGGGCTGGGCGGCCGAGAACTACTGCATGTTTCTGGCCGACAACGATGCCTGGAAGCACATCGTGGAGGTCAAGGCGAAAGCCGTGGAGGACTTGAAGTGCAAGGTCTGGCTCAACACCGAGTGAGGGCACGAACTCTTTGCAGTCCGGGCCGGACTGAAAAAATTCAACATCCCCTACAACTTCGAGATCAGGAGCATTATTCAATACTACGCCCAGTGGATCCGCGAGGGCAAACTAAAGGTCAACAGCGACTGGAACAAGGACCTGAAGGTCAAATTCACGGTTCAGGATCCCTGCCAGCTGGTGCGCAAGACCTTCGGCGACCCGGTGGCCGAGGACCTGCGGTTTGTGGTCACGAGCGTGGTGGGCGAGGAGAACTTCATCGACATGACCCCCAACCGCTCGAACAACTACTGCTGCGGGGGCGGCGGCGGATACCTGCAGTCGGGATTCACCGAGCAGCGCCGCGAGTATGGGAAACTCAAGGACGAGCAGATCAAGAAAACCGGGGCTGTCTACTGCATCGCCCCCTGTCACAACTGCCATGCCCAGATCCACGATCTGAGCGAGCATTTCGAGGGCGGCTACCACGTCGTGCACCTGTGGACGCTCCTGTGCCTGTCGCTGGGCATCCTGGGCCCCAAAGAACGCGCCTACCTGGGTGAAGACCTGCAGGATGTCCTGATGTTCCACCCGGAAATGGAAGAGTAATCCCCGGTCGGCGGGAAACGGTCCGATCGGCAAGACAGGAGGAGCAATGATCGTAGCAAAACGCAAACCCTTCGAAGAAATAAAAGAGATGCTCAAGCCCTACAAAAAGGTGCTCAACGTGGGCTGCGGCACCTGCGTGTCGGTTTGTCTGGCCGGAGGGGAAAAAGAAGTCGCGGTGCTCAATACCGAACTGGAAATGGCCCGCAAGTTGGACGACAATCCGATCGAGCTATCGTCCCATACCGTGGAACGCCAGTGCGACCGCGAATATCTGGCCGAACTGGACGAAATGGTCAAGGATAAGGACGCCATTGTTTCGATGGCCTGCGGAGTCGGCATCCAGTTTCTGGCCGAGCGTTTCCCCGACAAACCGGTCTTTCCGGGGGTCGACACCACCGGTTTGGCGGTCAACCAGGCCGTGGGCTGGTACGAGGAGCGCTGCCGCTCCTGCGGCAAGTGCGTGCTCGGCATGACCGGCGGGATCTGCCCGGTGACCATGTGCGCCAAGGGCCTTTACAACGGCCCCTGCGGCGGCACCAACAAAGGCAAGTGCGAAATCAGCCAGGATCAGGCCTGCGCCTGGTACAAAATTCACGAACGGCTATCCCAGCAGGGACGCCTCGACCTGATCAAGGAATTCAAGGAGCCTTCGGACTGGACCGACCAGACGCCGCGCACCCTGATCCAGCCCGGATACAAGAAACCGGAGAAGGAAGAGGCCAGTTAGAAGGGTTTGTCGGACGACTGAACATCAACAATCGCAAGTCAACGGTAAGGTGAAACGATGAGCACAGAAGGCAATGGGTATAAATCAGGCAGCAACCTGGAAAAGGTCCTCAAGGCCGGCCATTTCGCATTCACCGGCGAGCTGGGCCCCCCCCGGGGAAGCAATGCCGAAGAAGTCCGGCACAAAGCCACTTTCTTGAAGGGCAACGTCGACTCGGTCAATATCACCGACAACCAGACCGCCATGGTCCGCATGTCCAGTTGGGCCGCCAGCCTGCTGCTGATTCAGGAAGGCCTGGAACCGAATTTTCAGATGGTCTGCCGCGACCGCAACCGCCTGGCCATGCAGGCCGACATCCTGGGCGCCTATGCCCTCGGGATCCGCAACATGCTGTGCCTGTCGGGCGATCACCAGCAATTCGGCGACCACCCTCAGGCCAAGGGCGTGTTCGACATCGATTCGATGCAGCTGATCAAGATGGTCAAAAAGATGCGCGACGAGGGCAAGTTTCTCGGCGGGGCCGAACTGGACGGGGTTCCGAAAATGTTCATCGGCGCGGCTGCCAACCCCTTCGCCGACCCCTTCGAGTGGCGCGTCCATCGCCTGGCGAAAAAAGTGGAAGCCGGCTGCGATTTCATCCAGACTCAGTGTATCTACAACATGGAGAAGTTCCGCAAATGGATTCAGCAGGCCAACGACATGGGCCTGACGGAGAAAGTCTATATCCTGGCCGGCGTTACCCCCATGAAGAGCGTCGGCATGGCCAAGTACATGAAGAGCAAGGTGCCCGGCATGGACGTGCCCGACGCGATTATCGAGCGCCTTCAGGGGGCCGGCAAGGGCAAGGTGGCCGATGAGGGCATCAAGATCGCCTGCGAGCAGATCGAGGAGTTCAAGGAATTGAAAGGCGTGCACGGCGTGCACCTGATGGCGATCGAATGGGAGCACAAGGTCCCTGAGATCGCCGAACTGGCCAAGGTCCTGCCGCGGCCCAAGGTGGACTAGCGGACCGCGCCACCCGGTATATATGGGGCGAAGAATTTTTCGCCCCTCCCTTCTGCAAAACCCGGTTTTTCATAAACCGGGTTTTGTCTTTTTGATGCGGCGGGTCTCCGCAGGGTCGATTCACCCGCAGGGGCAGGCCTGTGTGCCTGCCCTTTTCACCGATTCCCCAACGTCAAGCGGGTACCCACACGGACCGAACGCCGCATTTTACCCCCCTGATCCCCGCCTGCGTCCCATTCCCATGCCGCGGCCGCCTCCCATGCCCCGACCGCCTGTGCCGGCATGCAATTGCGCATTGGCGGCAGTGGTCGGATCGAGACCGCCGCGGTTTAAAAGCTCGACCACTTCCCGGATGGTTCCCGCCTGTCCGCTGTAGAGTTTAATTCCGGCAGCAGTGAGCGTCTGGACCGCGTTGGGCCCGCAGTTGCCCGTTATCACAGCCTCCACTTTCCTGGCGGCGACTAGGCTGGCCGCCTGAATTCCGGCCCCGCCGCCAGTGGCACCGGCATCGTTGGCGATCACCTCGAACGTCATATCCTCGGCGTCAACGATCAAAAAATAGGGACATCGGCCGAATCGGGGATCAAGGGGCGCATTCAAATCCTTTCCTGTCGAACTGATGGCAATTTTCATGGTAGACCTCCTTACGTCTCAGGATTAATGCTATCGCAATCTGTATCCGTTAACCGATCACTTGAATTGTTTCTTTCCCCCGGACAGGAGAGACGCATCCAGGCGTCGATGCCTGTAAATTGTGCAATTTCCTGGACTTCAGAACGTCCAAAGAAAAGAACCCATAGCAGAAACTAACGAACGACCATCACCGGACACGACGCATAATGTAATGAGGATGATCTCAAGCGTTGCCGTTTTGCCACTTTTAGTGCCTTATTGCATCGAGTCCCAGTCTCGCCCATGGACACCATTCGGCAGCAGCAGGGCGCTACCCCGATGTCAGCTTTTTTGTTTTCATTTCCCCGTCGCCGGGCATCTGGAAGCGTCTATCGGCCAGACGCCCCTTAAAGTACGCCCTTAAAATATCTTCAAAATCGCCACATATAAAACCGACGACCCTGACTCCCGTGCCGAGAAGCGCGGTTTCCAGTGGACGTGACAAGGCCCCGCACAAAAGCACTTGCACTCCGAGGCGGCAAACCTCCCGGGCCCTTTCGAACGGCCCGCGGCAATTCAGTATCTTGTCTTCCCGTTTTAATTCCCGACCATTTTCGATGTCAATCAGCAGCAGCCTGTCTGAGACGTCAAGTACGGGCGAAATGCGGCCTTGCCAATGCGCAATAGCGATCCTCATGAAAAGTGTTTGCAGCAATCGCCATGCCAATCCCATATAGGTTGAAAAGGATGCGGGTTTTAGACATGTTGACGTATATGGGTCAACCAAATCGCTGACACTAATATTGCAATATGCAATCTTTAGCTATTGAAGGTAATGTAAAATGCACGAATGTGAAATATCACACCGCGAGGCCTCCTGAAATGACCGATGTTATCGATAAACGTGTCCGCGACGTCGTTTTGGATTCTATCAACGAGGGGGTCTTCACCGTTGACATGGAGTGGCGGATCACGTCGTTCAACCGTGCCGCCGAGCGGATCACACGAACCACTCGCAGCGAGGCGCTCGGTAAAGCCTGCTGCGAGGTGTTTCACGCCAGTGTCTGCGAAAAGGACTGCGCCCTGCGGCAGACGTTTCATACCGGCAAGCCGGTTGTGAATGCCACGGCCCACATCATCAACCGTCAGGGACAACGTGTGCCCATTCGCATTTCCACGGCGATTCTCAGCGACACGGACGGCAAGGTCATCGGCGGCGTCGAGACCTTTCAGGATCTGAGCCTGGTGGAACAACTGCAGAAACAGCTCAAAAATCGCTACACCTTCGAGGACATTGTCGGCCGCAGCCCGGCAATGGTGCGCCTGTTCGAATTACTGCCCCAAATCGCCGACAGCAGCAGCACGGTCTTGATCGAGGGCCCGAGCGGAACGGGCAAGGAGTTGTTTGCCCGCGCCATCCACAACCTGTCACCGCGTCGCAGCAAACGGTTCGTTGCGGTGAACTGCGCCGCCTTGCCGGACACGCTGCTGGAAAGCGAGCTGTTCGGACACCGGGCCGGGGCCTTCACGGATGCCAAGCGTGATAAGCCGGGGCGCTTTGCGCTGGCCGATGGCGGAACGATCTTTCTGGATGAAATCGGCGATATTTCACCGGCGCTGCAAGTTCGACTGCTGCGGGTGCTGCAGGATCGGATCGTCGAGCCGCTGGGGGCGGTTGAGCCGCTGCCGGTAAACGTTCGAATCGTTGTCGCAACCAACCGTAACCTGGCCAAACTCGTGAAGGGCGGCCGGTTTCGCGACGACCTGTATTATCGTATCCGGGTCATCCACCTGATCCTTCCGGCATTGCGGCAGCGCCGGGAGGACATTCCGCTGTTGACGGACCATATCGTTGCCAATTTCAACCGCCTTCAAGGCAAGGACATTGCCGGTGTTTCCGTCGAAGCCATGGCGCGTCTCATGGAATTTGATTTTCCGGGCAACGTCCGCGAACTGGAAAACATCATCGAACAGGCGTTTGTATTGTGTCGCGGCGGCATTATCGAACTCCATCATCTGCCGCCGGAACTGCGCGTCGGCCCACGCACTTCAGCCGAGAGCTTCAGCCCCATGCGCCTGCGGACCATGGAAAAACTGCTCATCACCGAAATCCTGCAGCGACGCAGCGGCAATCGGAAGCTGGCGGCCCACGACCTGGGTATCGATGCCAGCACGTTGTACCGCAAAATCAAGGCTTTCGGCATCGATGTGCCCGATTCGGACGGGCGCAGCCGCCGCCAACGATAACAATGCAACTTGCATTGTTATCTGACTAACCGCTCCATCCGCCGGTCAGTCCTACCAGTCTTTCTTGTCCGATTTTTCCTATATTTTTAGATATTTAAATCATCAACCCGCCGGCTGCCCCCGTGGCATGCTCCTTGCTTAATATAACACCAGACGGACCTCCTTTTAGCAATGAAGACGCTAATGGTCCGGTCCTATAGTCCGTCCTTCTTGGTTTGTCGGTCCCACTCAAGCCACAGACCAAGGAGGGCGGAGCCGAGCGAGCTGCAACAAACTGCAAGCGTCGGTCGCGACGGTGCATGAAATCACGGATTCTCCTGAGAGCTGCCTCCGGTGCCTGAACCTGAAAAATGGAATATTGAGCGCGTCGTCATCCTCTCATCTCACACCGTTCTGCCGAACCGGCGGAAATCGGACCGTAAAGGAAAACCATGAAAATTTCTGTCTGCGGAAAAGGGGGAAGCGGCAAGAGCACGGTCGTGGCCCTGCTCGCCAAGGCCGCCCAACAAAAAGAATTGTCCGTTGTGGTGATCGACTCGGACGAGTCCAACTCGAGCCTCTTTAGAATGCTCGGCTTCGATCACCCGCCGGCCCCCCTGTTGGATATGGTCGGCGGCAAGACCATGTTGAAAGAAAAAATGAAGAGTTCCGATGTCTTGAATAAAACTCAGCTCTCCATCGACGACCTGCCGGTCAATCATCTGCAGCGCAGGGATCACCTGTCGCTGGTCAGCATCGGCAAGATCATGCAGTCCCTCGAGGGCTGCGCCTGTCCCATGGGGGTCTTGAGCCGTGAATTTCTGAAGAAATTGCGGCTACCCGAAAAGACCATCGCCATTGTCGACATGGAGGCCGGCGTCGAGCATTTCGGCCGGGGAATCGATCAGTTTATCGACAAGGTGCTGCTGGTGGTCGAGCCGTCATTTGAATCGATGGCAATGGCATCAAAGATAAGGGACCTGGCGTCCGGATTCCAAAAAGAGGTGGCCGTTGTTCTCAACAAGATGCCGTCGGAGAAAATTCGTACCAGGGTCGAATCCGCGCTGATGCAAGACCGCCTGGAGATCATCGGGGCTTTTCCCGAAGATCCGGAGGTCTTTGATGCCGGTCTGGAAGGCCGGCAACTTGAACGCGGAAAGGCACTCGATATGGCCGCTGAAATACTGGATCAGTTGATAATCCGGTAATGATAGATGAATTGGGGAGGTACGGATGTGTTTGGCGACTGTTTACCTGAACAATGTAGAAGCGCAAAATCGCATGATGAAGGACGTGGCCTTGATAGAGGCCGAGGGTGACGGTTTCTGGCTGATCGATCTCTTCGGTGAGCGGCGCTTTGTCAGCGGAAGAATCCAGTCGTTGAGCTTCACGGATGGCCAGTGCCTGATGGCGAACAAACCGGCACCGGATTAATGTAAAACCTCTGTTTTAAGGTCTGTAGGAGACATTTCTCAAGCATTTTGAATTTCCGTTAAAATTCCTCATTAACCCATTCAAGGAGGAACATCAAATTGCAGTTGAGAACAGAACCCCGGAAGAAAAGGCCTCCAAACTGGCTGACCCCGTGGCCGCTTCGGCCGATCCGGCCACCCAGCAGATGATCGCGCGCGCCCATGAACTCGGGGTCGAAACCGCCTTCGACCGGGCCGTTACCATGAAGCCCTGCACCATCGGCACCCAGGGTACCTGC
>JBAPSB010000076.1:0-22624 GCA_049281435.1 Desulfobacterales bacterium | reverse complement strand
CTTCGGTATTCCTCCTCTTCAAGTCGGATAGAGACTGTCTCAGGCTTACTGGCCGTTTTTGCGGTGAAGGTGAACGGCAGCCCCTCCGGAAAAGCACTCCGGCGTGCATAAAATGCGGGGATTGCGGCCGACGATTTTTTCGGCGCGCCGCAGGGCTTCCCCAAAGTCGCTTACCGGCACAAACCCCATGCCGCGGGCATATTGCGGCGCTTGCGGACCGGCGACAAAGACCGCCGAGGTCCACAGCAGGGCCGCACTGCCGCCGGTGATCATACTCATGGCGTGAAAAGGGTGGTACGTGTAGCGATTGGCGTATTGCCAGCGATAGTCGTAATTGTTCGTTATCGCGGCGGCGTCGCTGGAATGTAAAAAGCCGGCCGCATCGCAATACGTCTCCAGCGCCGCATAGGTTTCCTCATAGGACGGGAACCAGTGGCGGTTGAACCAGCCGTCACAAATCGAGGCGGCGATGATGACGCCGCCTTCGCGAAAGGCGTTCCAGCAGCGGGAGAGCTGCCCGCCGATGGCCAGGCTCATCAGGATCGGATTGGTGCCCATGCCGGGCCCGTAGTGGAAATTACGCGGCAATCCGATCACCAGGATGTCGGCCGGTTCCGGCATGTCGAGCGCGATGTTGGTGCGCCTGTCGGCCAGCGGCCAGGTGGCCTCTTCCACCATGTCCAGAAGCCCGGCTTTCACATCCAGCACCTGGGCGTGCTGTCCCAGCACCGCATCCACGGCAAAAAAGCGCTTGCCGATGCCGTTTTCCATGGCTTGGCCGATGGAACGGAACTGCTTGCGCATGTGGGAGTCCGTGCCCGCCCCCAGCCAGTCGCGGCGATGCATGGTGGCCGGCGTGTGGTGCGAGGCGATCGACTGCCAGCCGGAGATGCCGGTGACGATCATTTTGTAGCCGCCGCTGTAACCGCCGTAGGGATTGCCGCTTACGTGGCCGATGACGATCGGCAGGTCGGCCTCGGCCATCAGGCGGTTGCACTGCACCCGGTTTCCCATGGCATCGGTGCCGAAGTCGCAAAGATCGGGGGCCTCGGCGTCGTGGTTGACCAGACGGTCGGGCCAGAAGCGGTCGACGATCTCGCGGCCCAGATACCAGTACCACTCTTCGAGCGTATTCTTGCGGTGGAGCCCCATGGCGCAGAGCAGGGTGATGTCCTCGATTTTGGTTCCCCCCGCCAGAAGTTCTTCGACGATCAGGGGAATGGCGATCCGCCGGTGGCACTGGGGGTGAGCCCCGCCCTTGACGCGGTCGGGAAAGCCGATGACCACTTTTTTGCCCGGACCCCCGAGTTCCTTCAGCCGCGGTGTTCCCAGTGGCGTCGCCAGGGCATTGCGGGTCGTCTCGCGCGCATCCACCGCCGGCGGATCCGTGTATGTTTGGCCATACCGCACCACGACGGCGGAATCCGGAAGTTCCACCCGCATGTGGCCGTCCCCGTAATCCAATAGTACTTCCTGCATGTCGACTCCTTTTCTGTTTTGGTTGTCCGTCAAGCGGATGAAACGATCCGCAGATGTTCGGCCACGGCCGTTTCGATCGTGTAGTCGGGTTGCCAGCCGAGTTCGCTGCGGGCCGCGGCATCGTCATAGGCCACCGGATAGGGCGACAGGCCGGGACCGTCTTTTCCGAGGGTGACGCGGGCGGTAGGCATGATTTTCAAGGCCATGTCCACGACCTCTCGAATGGAGTGGACGCCGCCGGCGATATTGAAGATGCGCTGGTGAACTTCTCGTGCGTTCCACAGCGTCAGGATCGCCTTGACGGCATCCTTTACATAGAGCCAGTCGCCGCGTTCTTCGGGATTGGGAACCGCGATGGCTTCACCCCGGGCGATCGCATCCAGGATGAGCGAGGAGTACAACGCCGTAATGCCGGTGGTTCGACCCGGACCGAAAACCCAGGTGAATCGCAGCGCCCTGGCATCGAGACCGTGTTTTCTGGCATACCATTGCAACAGGTGTTCGGAGGCCAGTTTGGTCTGGCCGTAAATGGTTTCCGGGTTTTTGACCGCATGGTCGGAAACGGGTTCCACCGCATCGCGCCCGAATACGGATATCGAGCTGATCATGAAAAATCGGCGCACCCCCAAAGCGACGCAGGCATCCAGCAGGGCTTGGGTCGAACCGAAATTGACCTGGAACCCCCGCACCGGATTTTCTTCACACGGGCCGGCCAGGATGGCACCGAGGTGGAACACGCCCGCGGGCCGACAGGTCATCATGGCCCGATACAGGTCGGCCGACGATCCCAGGTCGCCGTGGATATAGTCGATGCGATCGTGATATCCGGCCAGGGCCGGCGGTTTTGCCACCAGATCGAAGACGGTGACTGAGTAACCGTCCTCCAGAAGAGCCGGTATGAGATAGGAGCCGATAAACCCGGCCCCGCCGGTGACCAATACCCGCATAAAAACTCCTTTCCGCTTGCGCCGCCTCAAATTTTATGATTTTGGCGCTGACTCAGGTCGCGGTGTTCAGGTGCAGTTTCTGAAACTCTTCCCGCACCACCCGATCGATCCGGGCCCGGATCTTGATGAATTCGGGCGAGGTCTTGGTCGCCGCATCGCGCGGATAGGCCAGCTCGATCGGTATGATTTCCCGGATCCGCCCCGGCCGGGCGGCCATGACGACCACGCGGGTGGACAGAAACGCGGCCTCTTCGACACCGTGAGTAACGAAGACAACGGTCTTGCGCTCCTTTTCCAGGATCTGCAGCAGCGACTCCTGCATGAACTGCCGGGTCTGCGCATCCAGGGCCCCGAAGGGTTCGTCCATCAGCAGAACCTTGGGATTGACGGCATAGGACCGGGCGATGGCGACGCGCTGTTTCATTCCGCCGGAGAGTTCCTTGGGGTAGGAGTCTGCGAAGTCCTTCAGATCGATGAGGTCGATGAAGCGGTCGACGATCTTTTCGATCTCCCGCGGCGCGGTTTTGTTAGACCTCAACGTGAGCCCGAAAGCGACGTTCTGGCGCACGGTCAACCACGGAAAGACGGCGTACTGTTGAAAAACGACGCCCCGGTCCGGCCCCGGCGCGGTGATTTCAACGCCGTCCATCGTAATGCTGCCCGTGGTGGGTTCCAGGAATCCCGCAATCGTATTGAGAAGGGTCGTTTTCCCGCAGCCGGACGGACCGACGAGGCAGATGAATTCGCCAGGCTCGATTGACAGGGTGATATCGCGCAGGGCCTCGACGTTTCCGGTCAGGCTGCTGTAGGTCATACCGACGTGATCGATGACGATGCCTTTGTCCATCAGGGTCCCCAAGCTGCTGAAATTATCGTGTGCCGGTCGCCTTACGACATTTTCTCCTGCCAGGCGGTGGCCTTTTTCTCCACAAACCGCACCAGGGCGTCCATTAGAAGTGAAATGACGCCGATTAAGATGATGCCGAGCACCAGCGGCGGCATCTGGAAGAAGTTCTGGGCCTCGACCATCATGGCGCCGATGCCGCGCTGGGCGGCGATCAGTTCCGCGGCCACGAGCGTGGCCCAGCAAACGCCTAAAGAGACCCGGCAGGCCGTGATGATGTGCGGAACGAGCTGCGGCAGGACAATCCTGCGGAATATTTCCAGGTTGGTTGCTCCCAGCGCTTTGCCGGCGCGGATGTAAATCGGGTCGAGCGACACCAGGGCCTGATAGATGACCACCAGGGCCGGGAAAAAGGCCGCATAGCTCAGAACGATAATCTTGGACGTTTCACCGATCCCGAAGAAGATGATCATCAGGGGAATGAGGGCAATCGGCGGCAGTGATCTGAAAAAGTTGATCACCGGGTCGAGCAGCAGCCTTACCGTGCGAAACCAACCGATGAGAAAGCCGAAGACGACGGCCAGTAATATCCCGACGGTGAAACTGACCAGAACACGCATGAAGCTGGCGTACATGTGTTTTTGAAGGCTGCCGTCGGAAAGCTGAACGATAAAGGAATGGAGGACGGCCGGCACCGATGGAAAGATCCGGGGATTGATAAGACCCACGGCCCGGCAAAGTTCCCACACGATCAGAAGCATGCAGAAGGACGCCGCGAAGTAGCCGATTTTTTCCAGGCGTTCGCGCCGGCGTTTGCGAGCGAACCGTTCCGCGATTTCCTGTTTGGTCACATCTGTCTTCTCGGCCATGTCGGAATGCCTTGCAGTTGCGGTTTATCCTTCTGTAGGCTTTAAGATGAAGATTTTGGCAAGGTCAGAGGGAGGCGGCTGTATTGTAATACGCCAACAACCGATAACACAGCCAAAAACTTTACCTTGAAGCTTATATATGCCGTTCTTGTTGTCGCCCACCTTATGATATGGAAGCCGGCACGGGGCGGTTTGCGCTTTTTTCGGATACCGGTCTGTCCCGGGGGCGAACTACCGCCCCCGGGCGGTGCGTGCGATTACTTTTTCACGACCTCGAGGTAAAGATTCGGGTCGAAGAATTCTTTCGGGTCAACCCAGTTGCCGATGGACCCGATTTCCACGAAGACATTCTCCACTTGCCCGAGCCAGCGGGCAACGGTGCCGTCCTTATAGAGTTTGACCCACGCCTGGGATGTTTCACATTTTTCCGCATCCCAGCTGGCCTGGATATCCGCGAAGGGGATATTGCTGTAAGCCTTTTCGTGAATGAACTTGAGAGAGGCTTCCGGATTGTTTACAAGTTCGTCATTGGCGACAACCCAGGCCTTGATGATTTTTTTCAAAAGGTCCTTGCGCTCGTCATAAAATTTATTCGTCGCCACCCATCCGCCGATTATGGCGGCATCCGGATAGTAGTCTTTGGCCGAAGAAAGCATTATGGCACCGGGGACCTTTTCCTTGATCTGGACGTGGAACGGAGACCAGGTGCTCACGAAAGGCACCGCACCGGTGATAAAGGCCGATACGGCGCCGGCCATATCCATGCTCACGATGACCACATCCTTGGTGGTGTCGATTCCATTGGATTTCAGGGCCGAATGCAGGAAAACATGGGCGGTGGTGCCTTTGACGGTCGCGATCTTCTGCCCCTTGACATCCTGGATGGTTTTGGCACCGGTTTCCGGGCGGGCAAAAAGCATAGCGGTGTCATATTCGATGTTGTTGATCAGAAACACCTTGCCGACGCCGCGTGAGGGAAAGTTGGAGATGACCGCCCCCATGATCGCCACGTCCACGCTCCCGCCACTCAGGGCCTGCATGAGCGGAATGCCCGAGGTGAACTGGATGGGTTCCATTTCCAGCCCCTGATCCTTGAAGTAGCCCTTGTGCACGCCCAGCCAGAACTGGCCGTCGACCGCCAGGGTATGCAGGTAGCCGACCCTGATTTTTTCCAGGGCCTGCGCGGACGGGCTGAACAGGAACCCGGCCAGCACGATCATAAGAGTTGCAACGATCCTTGCATGCTTTTTCATCATCATGTCTCCTTTTTTTTAGCCGTCGTGCGTGATTACGAGAATGGTTTACATCGGCCGCAGGAACCGCGAACAACCAGTTCAGCGGCAAGGCACTGCCGCCGCGGCCGACACTTTCCGCTGTCAATTTCATCCAAAAGGACCTCTACCGCCCGCCGGCCGATGTCATAACTTCTGACCCGCATGGTCGTGAGGGGCGGCTGGGTATAGGCCGCGAAGCCGATGTCATCGTGACCTGCGATGGAGATCTGTTCCGGCACTGCCAGTCCAGCCTGTCGGGCGGCTTTCAGCGCGCCGATGGCCAAAACATCGCTGGCGGCGAACACCGCAGACGGTGGTTCCGGCAAGCCAAGCAGGATGGACATTGCCGCCTCGCCGTTTTCGAGAGTCGGCTCGGTTTCAACGACCAGCGATGGGTCAACAACCAGGCTGCGCTTTTCCAGGGCATGATTGAACCCTTCCCATCTTTTTCGCACCCGGCCGACCTTACTGTAAGGGCCTATAATCAGCCCGATCCGACGGTGGCCCAACGAAATCAGGTACTCAGTCATTTTTTGCGCCGTTTTGAAATTGTCGAAGCCGACGAAATTGATATCCCGATCGGGCAGGTTCTCCCAGATGACGACGTGGGGAATGCCGTGGGTTCTGAGGTCGGCCACTTCCGATTCGCAGGCAAAGGTGAAGCCGGTCAGGATGATGCCGGCCACGCGGCGCTCTTCGAATTGCTGCAGCAAGCGTTTTTCCACAGCGGCATCATAACCGGTATTGCCCAAAATGACGGCATACCCGGCACTCTGGCAGTATTCTTGAATGGCGAGGGTGGTTTCGGCAAAAACGGGACTGCGGGTGGTGGGGATGAGAAGGCCGATCACCTTCGAGTGCCGGCGCGAGAGATCGGCGGCGGCGGCGTTGTAAATGTAATTGTGTTCCCGGATGGCATCGAGCACCTTGCTGCGGGTTTCGTCGCGCACCTTGTGGGGCGTATGGATAGCCCTGGACACGGTCGCCAACGAAACTCCTGAAAGCCTGGCGATATCCGCCATGTTGAGCTTCGCCATACCGCTGCTCACAATCACCAAAGTGGATTATCAGAAACAGCGTAAAAAGACTGAAACGCTAAAAAGTCTCGGATTTTTACAAAATGTAAGCGCTTACATCATATAAAACCATTCCCTTTTGCCTGTCAAGAAAAAAAACGAAGGCGCATCCTAAAGACAAGGAAGGGAGGGCTAGATCCAACTGCCATATCCGTGATGTTTAGGCTTTAAGACAAATATTGCGGGACCATCGTCGGGCAGTTCTCCCCTGGAAGGGATAAAACTTGGGATTATTGGCCAAGCATCTGATATTAAACCCGTATTTTACATCATAAGCAGTGGATGGCGGCCTGAAATAATACCCTCACTATTTGCCGATTGTTTTTTTCATGCTTTCGAAGTGTTGGGCCGCCGATTGGAAGATGACGTAGTCGATAAAAAGTTCGGCGCTGACCGCTCCCCCGAAGGCGGGCATGCCGGCCTGGCGGTCGAGGTCGTCGTCGGTCAGCCCCGCTACAAAATCGACCAGTTCGTCACCATTTTTTCGAAGCTGTTCGAGGGCTTCGGCCTTGGTGGCATCCGAATGTTTACGGGCATCTTTTTCGGACATGGCATTGATCTGGTCCATGGTCAATTGGGGCAGGTCCTCCCCTTTGACGATCATGCCGAGCAATCCGGAAATGGCGAAATGACCGGCCCCTAAATGGCGGGCCGTAACGCCCACGGACCAATCCTCCGCTTCACACTCTTTTTCCCAATCAGCGTCGGACAAATTCTCCACGAAGACAACCACATCATCTTTGAACGATTCGATGCGACTGGATATCTCTTTAGCTCGAGCACTCATTTTTTCCTCCTCTGGCGGTTCAACAGCAGTTTTCAAGTGTGTCAGAATATGACAGCGGCCTGGTCGGGGATTTTCCGGCCTGTCCGATAGAAGATAGTGTTTGAAAGTACGCCCATCGTTTTAAAAAGAATAGTGTTAAGGTAGAGCAGTTTCATAAAGCTGCAAGGCCCTTTAGATAACAATATGAAATTCTGATAGAAAAATAATTTTCGGTACCGACGCAGACATCTGCTGAAAGTGGTATTTCCTTTGGTGGACCGGTGTCACGGTGCCACTCTTGACAGCCGGATTTTGGTAAATATCCTATAACCAATCGGGATCTTCCAGTTGCGCTCAAGGGTTCATGCATGATTTGTGCTCTTTGATAAGATCTCGCTACCCAGACCCTTCCTTCCCTCTCCTGTCACTCCCGACCGCAGCGGTTATTTTCTTTTCCTAACAAGAAAGCAGACAGTCAAAAAAGGTATTTTGCGGTTTTGCTGCCGCTCAAAAAATTGAATGTGGGGTGCGACATGGTTCGAATTCTCGGTTTATTGGCGTTATTGCTGACTGCCACCACTGTGGTGGCTCAGGATCCGGTTGTGACCGATGGCGACAAATACAAAGTGCTGCTTGAAAACGAACGGGTCAGGGTACTCGAATATCGTGATCTCTCCGGCGAGCAAACACATGAGCATTTCCACCCCGCCTTCGTGTTGTATGCACTCGCACCGTTCAAGCGTAACATCCATCTCCCGGACGGCAAAGTACTCGTCCGGGAATTCAAGGCGGGCGACGTCTTGTTCTCGGAAGAACAGACCCATGTGGGCGAAAACATCGGTTCGACGCCAACGCACGTCATTATGGTGGAGTTGAAAGCGGCCGCAAAACCGTGACATCGAAACACGGCAGGGTGTTTCAGCGGACACGGTTCGGTTAACAGGCACTCGCGTTCAGCACGTTCATAAACGGTGAACAGAAATACCGGAATACCTGTATTTCCCGCCAACCGCAGGCCGCCGGGCGGGAAGGATCGACGATTGAGATGTGACATTGTTTTATGTGAGCCCCGAGGCTGGTTACACTGCTCATTTTACAAACTGCAGGGCTTATAACAGATAGCATCACAAGGCCGGGTGTGCATTGCGCCTGGATGGAGACAAACTCCATATGAGAAAAACAGGCTCGGCTTCATGGTTTACCCGCTTCGCCAAGTGGACCTCACGAGTTTCGGGGCACCCGGCCACCTTCACCCTGGCGGTGCTGGTCATCGTCGCCTGGGCGGTAACCGGTCCTATTTTCCGCTTCAGCGACACCTGGCAGCTGGTCATCAACACCGGCACGACCATCGTGACCTTTCTGATGGTGTTTCTGATTCAGAACACCCAGAATCGCGACACCGGGGCGCTGCAGGTCAAGCTCGACGAGATCATCCGGGCGCTCGACGGGGCCCACAACGCCCTGCTCGACCTGGAGGAACTGGACAACAAGCAGCTCGATGCCATACGAAAAAACTATCAGCGCCTGGCGGCGGATGCCCGCGAGCATCTCTCGCAAGGGTTGCTCGATACGGATGCACCGGAGGTTGATAACAGTAATGAAACAACTGCTGATCGTAAAGAGGAGGCCTCTCCATGATAGCAAAAACCATAGATGGTCTTGAAATCGACCTGCAGCAGCCCGCGCTCGAGAGTTTAAAAATGCATCTCAAGGGACCATTGCTCGTGCCCGGTGATGCCGGCTATGACGAATCCGTGCAGTCTGGAACGCCATGATCGACCGCAAGCCGGCGCTCGTCGTGCACTGCCTCGGCACCGCCGACGTGATCGCCTGCGTAACCGCGACGCGCGCTACGTGCTCAACATCGGCGGCGCCTGGGAGCTACCGGCCGACGATGCGGCCAACATCGCCTGGGCGCGCGCGGCCTGGAACGACTTGAAGGCGTTTTCAACCGGAGGCACGTACATCAACTTTTTGACCCAGGACGAAGGCCCCGAGAGAACAAAGGCAGCGCTCGGGAAAAACCTGTCGCGGCTGGCCGAGGTCAAGCTGCGCTGGGACCCGGACAATGTGTTTCGCACGAACCGCAACATCGAACCGGCCTGATCGAGTAGAACCAGCAGGGGAGTTGTTCGCTGGACAAGACCGTCACGCCAGGCGGAATTTGCGGCAAGGCGTATTTTATGTATGCCGCAGCCGGAAACCCGCGGAGATCCCGTCTGCGGCGGGACCCAGCGGAAAAATGAACAGTTATGGATGGACACGAGCTACAAGTGGGAAGGAACGGTAAAGGTGCGGTTAAAGTAAGGCACTCATAGGTGAAAAACGGGCCAAGCGGTAATCTCTGCAGACATAAAAGAGAATGCGAGAAATCCGGGTCGTGTGTCGATAAAAACCATCCAAAAATGATTACATGTCACAGCATGCGAGTGAGAGATGCAAACCGCCGCGCTTCTTTTTTATACATTTCTTTTCATTGCGTTCGATCAGTTGCTGAAGGCATTTATCGTTTACCGATTGAGCGAGGGAGAGGCAGTGTCCGTCGGTGTGGTGGCGATCAGAAGAGCGCTGAATAAAAAAATCCAGGGACGTTTCTTCCAGAGCAACGCGGCGCTGGTGACGCTCTGGGGTGCCGAGGTTGTTCTCCTCGGTGGTATCGTTGAGTTCGGGCCGTTTTTCCAAGGTCCGGTGGCGCCCACTGCCCTCGGCCTGGCGCTCGGCGGGGCCGGAAGCAACCTCTTGGATCGTCTGTGGCGCGGCGGTGTCGTCGACTTCATCGATTTCGGATTCTGGCCCGTGTTCAACTTGGCGGATGTCGCTATCTTCATGGGGGTTCTCATAGGCGTCTTTTGTATCTGACATGGCGGTAGATCCCAGCCGCCGATTGCTCTCAAGAATTATCGTTGTGGAGGGGGAGGAGTACCGATGCACCGGGTTCTATTTCGCTGGTTCGGCAAACCGGTCTACAGCTATCCCGCCATGCTGTATCTGGGGACCGTCCTGGGTATTTATGTGCAACTCTATGCGGCCCTCTCGATCGGTCTCGACGTCGCATCGACGCTCAGCGTGACGCTGCTTCTGTTGACGATTGCCCTGTTCGGCGCCCGGCTGCTGCATGTCGGTGTGAACTGGCGCGTCTATCGAGAGCACCCCCGGCGAATTTTCCAGTTCTCCAGGGGTGGTGCGTCCATGTATGGGGGACTCCTGCTGGCAGTTCCCCTGTCACTACCCTTATTGGCGGCGTTCGGCCTCCCCTTCGGAACTTTCTGGGACCTGGCGTCCCTGACGATTCTCGTCGGAATGATCGTCACGCGGATCGGCTGTTTCCTGAATGGATGTTGTGCCGGCCGGCCGACTTCCGGTTGGTGGGGCATCAGCCTGCCGAACTACAGAGGGGTCTGGCGGCGCCGCGTTCCGGTGCAAATCCTGGAAGTCGCATGGGGCTTGGTGGTTCTGGCAGGAGCCATTCTGCTTTGGGGTCGTTTTACTTTCCAAGGCGCTGTGTTCTTTTACGTCATCGGCGCCTATTGCGCGGGGCGCATCGTGCTGGAGTCGCTGCGCGATGAACAGGACCGCATCATGGGCATGAGTTTGCACAAGGCGATCTCGACCGGCTTTGTGGCTGTTTCGCTGTGTGCATATGCTGTCGCATGGTTGCGCTAATCATCGATTGGCCCCGGATAAAAAGGCTGGGGGTCGGAGAGGGGTAGTGGAAATGATCGAGTTGACATTTGTTTTGACACCGCTGCTGGTGCTTTTAATCGTCCTGCTCTTCCGTTTTGTTGGTTGTACCTCATTTGGCGTAGAAGAGACGGCAACGGAGATGGAACCGCTCAATTATCGGAAATACATTTTGGGCGAATCCAACAACCCCGAGTTGGTGAAGAACAGAAATGTTGTGCCAATTGGAGCGGACGTTATCGGATATTGGCGGCTGGTGGATACCGACAATACGGTTGCCATCGATGAGAACCACTTTAAAGATGGTAAGTACCGCACAAGCAACGATCCGGACACCGTTCCGGGTAACTTCGGGACCGGTCAGTCCAGCCTCATCAAATCCGACCCGAAGGTCTTGGGGCGCTACTTTAACGGCGGCTTTGTAGTGGTCCCGACAGATGGAAAATTATATACCGACAAGTTCACCATCGAAGCGTGGGTTCTTGCCGGTTTTACAGACAAATCTGAACACACGCTGTTCCACGCCGGTGGGCACTATCGCAAGCCGTTTGACTCCACGGCCGATAATCATGGGTTTCGGATCTTCGCGACAGGATTCCCCCCTTCCTGGCAAGTTTCACTGCAAAATGGTCAGGGCGTCTTTCCAGCACCGCCGCTGATTCCGCAAGGCAATGAGCCGACGCATCTCGCCGTCACCGTGCTGCCCGCAAGCACTGCTGCAAATACAACGGTCACCATCTTTATCGACGGCAAACAGACGGTGCAGCAAACCGTCGGATTTTACTCACGCCCGGATGGCGCACCGCTGCTCATCGGCGTGATGGGGGAACAGAGTGAACCGTCGGATCTGGAAACACTCGCCCAGCCCAATGTCAAACAGCCCATGCGAAGCCGCATCCAGGAGGTGGTCCTCCACCGGAAAGCGTTGTCCCAGGAGGAAATCGAAAACCATTTCTACATCGGTAGCAAGGAGGCTCTCCCATGACCGAGGTTGCATTTATCTTGACACCGTTGCTGGTGCTTATTGTCGTCCTACTTTTCCGCTTCGTCGGCTGCGGCTTCGACGGTGTCGCCACGGGCTCATCACCACCGCAGCAGTCTGCGCCAGAGCCCCCGGCGGCCTCGCTGCCGCCGCCATCGCAGACGCCTTCACCTGCGCCTTCCGATGGTAAGCCGCCCAACTATCGCAAATACATCCTGGGGGAGCCCGGCAATCCCGGGACAGTGAAAAACCCGATGGCCGTGCCAAATGGAGCGGACGTCATTGCCTATTGGAGGCTCGTGGATGCCCCGCCGGCGAACAAGGCACACGATGAGAAAACAACCCATGAGGGAGATTATGTCAAGGTTTCCCCCCTTGCTGCCATTCCACCCACTACGACACCGGCCAATGCGGTCCGGGGTGGTTCCGAATCCGCGCCGGGCGATTTTAAGACATCCGAACCGGGCCTCATCGTTTCCGACCCGGCGGCTCTATGCCGGTTCTTCCAGGGGGGACACGTGCGCGTGCCGTTCAAAGCCGGGCTCTACACGGATGAATTCACGATCGAAGCCTGGATACTGCCGCACCCCCTAATTAAAAAGGACTATGAGTACATGCTGTTCGATGCCGGCGGCCGGTATGCATATCAGGGCTCACCGGTCGCGGATCGCGGTTTCCGGGTCTTCGAGGACCGTAACGGCAGCTGGCAGGTGCGCCTGTTTTCCACCACGGCCACAGTGTACGCGATGCCGCCGCTCGTCCCGCGCCCGGGCCGGACGCATTTCGCGCTCGTCATGGAAAATGACGGTGCCGGCGGCATCAAGAAAAAAGCGACGCTCTATCTGGATGGCAAGCCGTCGGGCACGGCCAGCCTGAACTTTTACTCACGCCCGGATGGCGCCGATCTTTTCATCGGCATCGAAAATGTGACGCAAACCCCGACCGGAGCTCGCAGTTTGCGGAGCCCGATGATGAGCCGCATCCAGGAAGTTGTCCTGCATAAAAAGGCGCTGTCCCAAAAAGAAATCGAAAACCACGTCGACATCAACCGCTAGAGAGGAGGATTCCCGCCATGCCAAATCCGTTGACCGGTGATTTCGAAGCTGTTCTTCAAGTCAGCGGCGGGACGATCAACCGCCTGCTGGCCGGCATGCATCAGAATGCGTTCGAAAACCCCAACCTGCCGAGCTTTCCGCACAGCGTGCGGATGCGCATCGGAGACGATAAGGCGTTCGAGGGCGTCCGCGGGCTTGTGCATGCACAGGTTTCCGTGCCGCGCGTCGAGCTGATCCATGGCGCCACCGACCACTTCACCCTCGAGGTCGGCGTCCGGGCCTGGTATCGGCCGGACCCGGGAACTGAGCCCCTGCCCGCTTTTATCCACGGCATTGTGCGTGCCGAGTACCGGATGGACGACATCGATCCCGCCTGCCTCGGCTGGTCAAAAAAAGCGCCCGACTTCCTGTGGATTCGCGTGGTCAGGGATTCGGTGCGCTTTCAGGGGACGGTGGAAGAGGACAAAAGCATTTTTGAGTTCGCGGCCACGGTCTCGGACAGCGACCCGGCCGCGACGGCGGCCGCCAATGTCTCAAAGATCACGCGACAGATCGCGCGGCTCCTGGCGAAGCGCTTCGAGGCCACGCCGCACCCGGTCTCGAAGCGCTTCAGGCGCGGTTCTCTAAGGAGCTTGAACGCACCGATCGGCGGGTCGGCCCTCGCGCTTCCGCTTGGAATGACCGGTGAGCCGGTGGGTCAGGTTTCCAGTATTAACAACGTGCTGCTGGAGGGCCGGGACTTTGGCGTTGCCATCAGCCGCGAGTACATCCTGTCGAAAGTTCAGCCGATTCTAGCCGACGTCAAGCAGAACTTCGGCCTAACCATTTCCTTTTCTTATAAATACAACGTGGATGTCGGTATATTCGATGTCGACGTCATCACTGTCAATATCAAATGGCGCGTTACGCTCACCGCAGCAACGGCCGATTGGTCCGGGGGGTGGATCCCCCTCCTGAATATGTTCGCGGGCGTGATCACGATCAAGGTGTCGGGCCAGGCGTCGACCCAGAAGTCTGAATTCAACATCACCTTCGACGCGACGCAGCTTGTGACGGTGACTTTCGATGCGTCAACCGAGCGCTTTGGGGTCGCGGCGGCGGGGCCGCCAACGGTGAACGTTCAACCAAAAGAATTCGAAGCGTACGCCAAGTCCGAGATCGAAAACCAGATCAAGCCGCAGGTTCAGGCTGCCGTGAACCAACTGGTGAACCAGCTGGATCTTTCGGCCCGCAAGGGAGATCTGATCAATCAGCTCCGGACAATCGACACGGCAGCAGACGCCCGATTCGATGAAGCGGTCTTCGGTCCACACGGCGTCATCGTCCGTGGCAGGATTTTCCTGGCTCCCCGGCGGCAGCCGGCGATTGTTTTCGAGAAGACCGCGGCGGAGGATGGACACACAGCGATTGAGAGCTGGATTCCGGGTGGCCGGATCGACCGGTTCGAATGGTCATGGACGTGGTCGGGATCGGGCGACCCCGGCACTGCGAGCTACGACGATCGGTTCCTGCTGCGTCGACCATGGGGCAAGAAGAGCCGCTGGGGCATGGCTGCCGATCTCGAGATGCCGCTGCCGGGTCTGGACGGCGGGGGAACCGTCTGTCTCAGGATCACCGGCGTCAGGGTCGATCCGGTCACCGGTCTGTTCGTGACCGTCACCAGCGTGAAAAAATGCCGGCGGTTCGGTATCATCCTCTCGGAGCGCATCGGGAAGGACGGGCGGCTGTTTCTGCGCGATATGCCCGAGCTCTCGCAGGACGTGCCCTTTCCCCAGCTCGAGGAACTGCCGCTGGTCGCGGCGCGAAGGGGCCTGGATACGGCCGGCACGGCCAACACCTTGCTAATCTGCGTCGATGAGGCCTGGGACGGGGAGACGGCCAGTACCCTCGGAGAAGCGCTGGAGGCCTGCCGGCGGTACGACGCGGGCCTCGGAGTGCTCGTGCTGTTCCGGGAAGGTGCGCTGGAGGCGGGCGGCCCGCAACTGATGGCGGGTATTGAAACGCACATGCGCCGGCTGGGTGTCGCCGCGCAGGTGAACGAAGACGTCAATGGCGAATGGTCCCGTGCGCTCGAGCTGCGCGGCGGATCGGGTGAACCCGGCTGGGCCATTATCTCCCCCGATGGCGCTGCGCTGTGGGCCCACCAGGGCCGCATTTCCGCACCGGATCTTGCCACGGCACTCGATACCCATCTGCGAAGATGCCGGGATCTGAGGCCGGTCGAATTTCGCACGGCTGTCGCGGTTGGCATGCAAGTCACCGCCAAAGGGCTTTACTCCGACCTTCTCGACTTGTTGGAGTCGCCTTGCCCGCCGTTGCCGTTGGGCCACCGCGGTTTCGGCGAGACCGTGGTGACCTTCGTTCAAAAGCACTCCGCTGCCTCTGCGATCCATCTGCGTAAGCTTGCCGGACAGTATGGACAACTGGCGGACGGGGAGGGGCCGGTGGTTGTGGCCGTCTGCGACGGTTCGGACCCCCGGGAAGCGGAAGCCTTGAAAAGCGAACTGGGATTGGACTTTGTGGTAGTCCCGGATCCCACGGGCAAGATCACCGACCAGTTCGGTATCGGCGTCTGGCCGACGACGATAAAATTGGATCGGAGTGGAATCGTGTCTGAAGTCAAAATCGGCATGGCGGCACGGCGGGATCGCGAGTCGGTCCGACGAGAGGATGACGATCGCCAAGGTGATGTGGCGGAATAGTCTCATCACTCTTGCAAAGGGTGTCGATAGCTGATTCGCTTTGATGTAGAAACCGTCCAAAAAAACTTCTCGATGCCGAAAGCCGGTGCCTCGTTATTGATTCCTCTCTTGCGGGGTACCACCGAACCCCGCGCACTTCTTGCAGCCGGGCCACTTCGAGGCGGTTTTTCAGGTACCGGTTCAGAGACAGTTACTGATACCGCTTTGGCTCTTCTTCCCGGACTCACGGCGAAAAGGATAGTCGGGGCAAGCGCCTGGCAATGCCGGTCATCCGCTCTTAGGGGATCCAACAGGGTAATCATCTCAGGAGTTTGAAAGGTCTTCCATGAAAACGGGTAAAGTAAATGGTACAAATAATATTTGGTGATACCATTCTGACCCCATTGACAGTTCAAATTTGATAAATACTCTGCGGTCAAACTGTATCTGCTCACCTCGAAGGGTTTATAGTTGGCCAAGATAGCTCTTTGAAAGTTCTCGTTGTTAAACCTTATCTTCTCCTTCCTTAAATCCCGGTTCGGAGTTTGGTTTAGCTGGAGAATATTTCGCTAAACCTCCAGCGGGCTGGGATGCCATTCCCATTTAAACGGCCGTGGGGTGGCTTTGCTACCGCGGAACCTCTGCAACTAAAAGAAAATATGGAGGACTACTCATGCTAAAATACCACGGTTACCCCAATAAACGGTTATGGTTGTTTGCCTTGGGAATCATCCTCACGGCGGCACTTGCAGCGTGCCCCCGGGCGGCACGGGATATAGACGTTAACGCAAAGACGATGTATTCTGGCATTGTCAACGGCAGTCCCATGGAAGTCGACGTGCTGGCAACCATCAACACCGGACGCGGCGGCAGTTCGACCTGCACGTTCACGAAGCTCCCGCCTGGCTTTAACCCGGCTTCTTTGGGCACACATACCTGAACGACCCATCACAGTGCTGCTGGTCTCAGCAGATTTGATGAAAGATTTGAGAATGATTCGGTGATGAATTTGTACGACCTGACAAAGGGCAACTACCGCATCGTGCGGACGATCACATACCCCGACTTTCCTGAAAGCAAAATAGTCACCGAGGCGCAGGTCAAGGCGGCCACTGAAACTGAATGGAATACGACCATAGCGATCAATGGAACATACAACGGACCCACCGACGTCGTCTCGGCCAAGGACTACCAGCTCACATGGACTGCCGATGGCAAAAATATTCTAGAATCGGGCAGTGCGACCCTTGGACTAGCCTCCGGCGGATCGGTGCGCCAGGTCTGGTCATCGACGATTACGCCCGAACGCGGCTTCGACAAGTTTCCTTCCGGCGGTGAACTGGTCACCCTTAACATTTCCCCGTTTAAAGTCGATGGCAACAAAATGAGCTATACGTGGGAGGGAACGGTCAAGGCACGGTCAAAATGACCCGCCGATAAATCAAAACAGGATCGATCCCGTGTTTTTAGTGCCGAGAGTAAATGAACGGCATCGACGCACGGGATTTCCTGAATTTCGCCGCACCCGTTAACGCGAAGACATGCATGAGGGGGGGGTATGAAAAAAATCGATGAGTCCCATAAGAAGATATTTTCGACTGCTGTCAAGAATCTGGATGGTATAAGGAGTGATTCTCGAGGAAATTCAACCCAAGGGGCAATTTCCAAACCTTCGCAAGGGGGCAGTGTCTCTGCAACAACGTGGGACGACAATATACATAAAAACGGCAACGCCGCCCGGACAATGGCGAAGGGAACCTTCATAAAAAACAGGGGCCGCGGGCGAGCGCAGCTTGCGGCGGTCGCGGCCGTATTCTTAACTCTGTGGGGCTGCGCCACGACCGCCCGCCTGGACGACAAGTTCGATGCGGACGCGCTCGGGGCATCCCCGGCGACATCTCCGCCGCCGACACCCCCAGGTGATTCATTGTCCTTTACTGTGTTTCAACATGTCAATTCGACCGTCGTAACGGATCCCGCCGGGGGCCGCTGGCTGCGTATCACGCCCGATCCGGCATTTCTGGCAGCGCCGGATCAGAGGAAAAGGGCCGTAATCATTACATCCGATTTGTTTACGACCAGTCCCCCGGCGCAAATACGCGGCCACCTGCGGCTGCGTCTCGACGGACCGGGGGGTGTCACCGTCGGTTTTCGTCCCGTCCAGGGCTCCCAGACGCCGGATTTTATCAGCGGCATCCAACTGGCAAGTTTCGCCCTGCCGGGCGGGCTGCGGGGCGAAACCCATGTTCTGCAGGGATTCTCGCTGGCCCGGATCGAAGATCCCTTTCAGCTGCCGGTGAGCGGCAAGCTGGCGGACTATACGCCCGGGACCCCGATCGATATCTTCTGGAGCATCGATCAGGACTCCCGAACCTTCGCGGCCAGCACATCGGGAGGTACTTCGCAGACGACGACCTTTGCCGCTGCATCCGCCGGGGTGGCGACAACGCCGATTCAACGGATGAGCCTGTGGGTGTTTTTACAAAATCCGTCTTCCGGCACTTCTGTCTTCGTCGACAATCTTTACGCCGAAGAGTATCGGTGAGAAGTAGTGCAAAAGTTTTATCCGAGTCTTTATTCTGCCGCACGCTTGTAAGGCGGTGAACATGCCATCGAATCCGGAGCATGGTCAAAATAAAAGTGATCGAGGCATCCAGACTGCAGCGCCATCTGTGTCGCTGCCCACGGAGGTTGGTGGCATCGGGTTTCCGGCTTCCCTGGACAGCGACACACAGCGGCTCAGGCCGTCGTTGGCAGACGAACACCATGAATTTCGATCCGCGGTTATCGACATCGGTGGAAAAATAATTGCCAACGAAACTTTATCGGAAAGGGAAGATAAATATCGCCTGCTGTTTATGCAGATGACCAGCGGCGTCGTTCTTTTGGAGATCACCACCGGTACAAAAGGCGACCCGGTGGATGCTCTTTTCTTGGATGTCAACCCGGCTTTTCAGTGCTTCACCGGCTTCGATCGCAGCTATTTCATAGGCCGGCGGGTGCTGGAAGTCTGGCCGAGAACGAAGATGTCGTGGCTCGAAAAACTGTTCTCAGTGGTGCGGACTGGACAGCCCGTGCAAATGGAAAGCAATCAAGAGCAATTTGGGCAAAACTTTTCGATAACCGCCTTTAAATCCCGCGCGGGGCAAGTGGCCATCATCTATTGCGATATCACCGACAGGGTTAAAGCCGCCGAAGCGCTCGGGAAAGCACGTGCGGAGCTTGAATCCCGGGTAGCTGAATGCACTGCTGATTTGGCGCGGACCAACCGCGATCTATTGGCACAGATAGAGAAGCTGAAAATGACCGAACATTCTCTGCGGGAAAAGGCCAAAGAGCTTGAAGCACAGTCCGGCAGCCTGGCAGAGGTCGACGCTGCGGTAAGGGTACTGTTAAAACAACGCGATGCAGACCGTCGTGAACTCGAGGAGAGGGTGCTGGTCAATGTCAACGAGCTGGTGCGGCCCCATCTGTCGAAGCTCATGTGCAAGAACCTGGGGCGAAAGGAAAAGGGCCTGCTGGGCATCATCGAATCCAATCTCGAGGACATCGTCTCGCCGCTGGCCCGAAAATTGACCCTCGAGCTTGCCCGTCTCTCCCCTGCGGAAACCCAGGTCGCCAACCTGATCCGGCAGGGCAAAAGCACCAAGGAAATAGCCGATTTAATGGGCCTTGCCAGCAGCACCATCGATTTTCACCGGCACAATATCCGCAAAAAACTGGGTTTGAGGCATAAAGGCATCAATCTTGTAACCTACCTGACCTCGATCACATAATATTGGTTTTTTACCCATATTATCTCCATAACCAACCATTCTTGTATTTTCCACAATAGCACCAATTCTATTGAGTACAGTGGTATCTTTTTTCAATGAATCGGCGGAAGGAGATGGAGATGGCGAACTATATGGAGGCATACCTAGTGGAAGAATTTGGTCAAACGTCCGAACCCGCAAAAATTCTCGGAATTCGGGAAAAGGCGCCCATATATGATGCCGTCCGGCAGGTCTTAAGACCCGAGTACAGCACTCTTTCCGATGCGGAAATCGGTGCAGTGGTACAGCGGATTTTGCGAGGAATGTCGCCCGAAGAAGTCGAAGGCTTTTGGGATACGCTCAAAGATGTCGGCAAGGCTGCCCTGGGCGTGGCCAGACAAGTTGCTCCCACCATTCTGCCAATAGCCGGTGGAGCCGCGGGAACTTTTCTCGGTGGGCCGGCGGGCACCGCCATCGGCGCTCAGTTGGGGCAAATGGGGGCGCAACTGATAGCCAGGCCAAAACAACCGTCGGCCCCAGCGCCATCAACCCCTATCGGGGCAGCTCCGCAACCATCACCTTTCCCTCAGGTTCCCCAGGCCCCTTCTGCAACGATTGCAGCTCCCGTTCCGCCCGGAGGAACATCGGCCACGGCCCAGATACTGGCCCTGATCAGGAACCCAATCTTTCTTCAGGGCTTACTCGGGCAAGTATTGGGAGGGGCTGGGAAATCCACGGTCCAGGCAGGGGCCCAGCAAGCGCCCATTCCTACCGCTGCCATGATGAATGCGTTGGGGGCCCTATCCACTCAGGCTGCCGCGGAGACTGCCGAAGTGCTTGGAGACGAAGACAGCGTCGAAGCCATGGAATATCTCAAGGATGAGTCAGGGAACTTTCTCGTTGATCCGGCCAATCCGGACGAACGAGCCCAGCGGGTTTTAGCACTTTTGAATGAGACCAGCGAAGCCACCGTTCCAAAGCTCTACGATCCTGTCACCGAATGGTTCATCGAAGCGAACTTGCTGCCATGAGATTAAAGGATAGAAATAGAAAGATGGAGAATGAGATGAACGAGAATATGTTTCGAAACCCAAATTCCCTGACGGAAATGTTGGACAACCTGGGGGTAGACAATCCGCATCTGCGCTTGGTTGCCGAAATGATGGATAAACAAAAACCCGAACGGGCCGGCCGTCCGTCTTCGGAGAAGAAGCTGGCGAAAAAAAAACAAGCTTTGATGCGGATTGAAAAACTTATCCAGGAAAATAGGGAATTGCGGGAGGAAAACCATGTGGTGCGTGAGCGTCTGGAACTCCTGGCCACTTCTTTGGGGGCTTGCCCGGATTGTTGGGGTGAAGATCAAGCGTGTTCCATTTGCCAGGGCAGGGGAGCGCCTGGCAGTTTCATGCCGGCCCGGGATGCTTTTGTCGGTTATGTATTGCCGGCGGTAAGAAAGATCCATCCCTATTTGTCCAGGGACAAGCCATCCAAATCCGAGATTGGGAAGGACAAACCTCATATACGGAAGAACAACCCGGTTGATGAATGACGAGAATTCTCAACCAGATCAGGAAGGAGGATCGACCATGCCGTACATAAGAGATGACGAGGCGATGTTTGATTCAGGCGACGAAGAGTTATTCGAAAGCCTCTTAGAAGATGATGAGGAAAAATGGGACGAACCGGAGTGGGCGACGGAAGCAGCCTTGCCCCGCTACCGCAGAGGAGCCACCAGGCTGCCCCTGCCTGCAAGAAGGCCGTTTAGGCCGATCGGGGGCGCCACCGGGGCCAGCATCCAAACGCCGGCGGGTCGGGCCCAGGTACAGTTTCCCAAGCCGGTAGCGACCCAGGAAGCGGTCAATGCCCTGGCTCGGGAACTAAAAGGGGAGAATGCCAGTTTGGCTGTGTCTATCAAGAAAGTCAACCAAACTTTGGATCAAAACACCTCGATCGTGGACAAGAAAATAAACGCTGTAAGTGCTAATTTGAAGAAATCGGGGGAAATGAATCCGATGATGATGCTGCTGCCCATGCTGCTTACTAAAAACCCGACCCTGACCAACGTCACCCTCGAACCATTAGACGCATTGGGGACTCCGATCGACACGGCGGATTTTTCTGCCGGACCAGTGAATTTCAAAGTCGATTCCCAAGCCGTTACGCAAGATAACACGACTCTGCCGCTCTTGCTCATGATGATGATGATGGGCGGGGGTTCGGGAGGATCCGGCGGAAGTGAATCAACCAACATGATGATGATGATGATGGTTCTGGTTTTGAGCGGCGGCTTTGGAAAATAACCCCTGATAGTAAATCCTGTGGTATCGCATGATACTAAAAAGTACCGAGGAGGACCACATCATGAACGGTCTCTTTAATATGAATTTTCTCATGACATTTGCGCTGGCCAAAAATGCCATGCCGCAAGAGCCGGCGAATAATCAGTTAATGTTGGCACTAGCCGGCGGTCAATCCAAAAATCTCTTAGGTCCTATCCTGCTCAAGGTGGGCGCCATGGACAAAATAGGCGACCTGGAACAACGAAACTCTGCTCTGGCGCTTAAAAACGCCCAGTTGCAGGCCGCATTAGCCGAATGCCAAAAAACCGACACCTTAACAGATAAAATTTCCACTGTCATGAACGCGGTGCGGGCCAAAAAGACGATTCAGGACTTAAAGGACGATGAACCCCTATTGAAGCAGGTCCATCAATTGGCGGCCAAGCTGAAATGATCTGAACCGGGTAGCGTATGGATCCAGCCCTCAGAGAACTGCTGGCAGGGGTTGAGAGCGAGGAGTTGGAAGTCATTCTCAAGCTCCGACACCCCCAGGTTGTGCCGCCCCATGTGCGGCTGGTGGTCAGATTTGGTCAGATCGTGACCGGCCGGGTGGAGCGGCGATGGATACGCGAGGTTTGGGGGCATCCGGAGGTTGTCAGTCTCAAAGCTGCCCGGCTGCTGCAAACCGAACCCGAGATCATCGACCTGGAAGCCGCCGGCGATGTTGCCTGGCGCGACACAGATGAGCGGCGTCCGGCCGGAATCGAGGCTACCGGACGCGAGGTAGTCATCGGCTTGGTGGACGTGGGGTGCGACTTCGCTCACCCCCATTTTCGCCATGCCGATGGCACCACCCGGCTTTTGGCCCTTTGGGACCAGTCCAAGGCAGCCTCGCCTTCGACCCCCGCTCTTTACGGCTATGGCGCGGTATACACG
>JBAPSB010000075.1:0-8101 GCA_049281435.1 Desulfobacterales bacterium | reverse complement strand
GAAGGTGGCCCTTGTGACCGGTGCAAGGGCCGCTTTTCGCTTGACACCGGCACCGTCCGCCTGTAAAAAATGAATGAACGTTCATTCAATGTGAACACCGCCAAAACCTTCATCTCCGATAGGCTTTAAGATAGAGGTTTTGGCAAGGCCAGGGGGAGGCGGCTGTATATGTCATACGCCGCCGACCGATAACACAGCCAAAACCTTTATCTTAAAGCCTATCTTCACCCGTAGCAGGCAGAAGGGAGAGACGCACGCATCCATGGAATCGGTCCTGATCCCACCCTCGCAAGCGCTGTATTTCGGTCTTCCCGGTCTCGTGTGGTTCATCCTGATCCCCTTGATCGGCATCGGCATTTTCACCTACATCATCATCCGGCGGATCGCTCCCCTGCTGAAGGCTTCGGCGGACCCGCGTTTCGACCGCGCGGGCGAGCGCATCGGCCGGGTTTTCAAGTTCTGGCTGGGGCAGTACAAGCATCCGCGCTACCCGTTTCCCGGCATCCTGCACATCCTGCTCTTCTCCGGCTTCTTGATCCTTTCGGTGCGCTCCGTGACCCTGGTCGTCACCGGCTTTGTCGAGGGCTTCGTGCTGCCGGGGTTCGGCGGGGGGCTCGGCCAGCTTTACGGCCCCATCAAAGATCTGGCAACAACTTTTGTGCTCGTGGCCGCGGTGGTGCTGATGTTCCGGCGCGGTATCTTCACGCCGGCCCGCTACGCGGTCCCGGCGCGCTACGGCAAGGATCACACGGCCGAGGCCATTCTGGTGCTGGGCCTGATCTGCGGCCTGGTCATCTGTGACATGGTCTACGACGGCAGTATTTCGGCCGCCCGGGGCGCCAGCGGCCTGGCGCCCGAGACGATAGTGCCCGGCACCGGGCACTGGCTGGCCGCGAAACTGTTTTCGGCGCTGCCGGCCGCGACCCTGCAGCAGCTGAACCAGTGGTCCTTCATGGTCCACGAGCTGATCTTTTTCTTCTTCCTGTGCTTCCTGCCGCTGGGCAAGCATTTCCACGTGATCACATCGCTGTTCAATGTTTACTTCATGAAACTGGAGAAGGGCACCGTCAAGCCGGTGCGCTGGGGCGTCGGCGACGAGCAGCTCGACGACCTGGAATCCTTCGGCGTCAAAGTCTACGAAGACTTCACCTGGAAACACATCCTCGATTTTTATTCCTGCGTGGATTGCGGCCGCTGTTCCGACAACTGCCCGGCCAACGCCGCCGGCCGGCCGCTGTCGCCGCGGTTCATCTCGATTAAATCCCGCGACCACGGTTACCGCAAATACCCGCTGCTGGGGAAAAGTCAGGTGGAGAATCCGCAATTGATCGGCCGTGTGCTGCAGGAGGACGAGATCTGGTCCTGCACGACCTGCGGTGCCTGTGAAGAGGAGTGCCCGGTGATGATCGAATACATCGACAAGATCGTCGATGTCCGGCGGGCCATGGTCGACGAGGGCATTGTGCCGCAGTCGCTGCAAAAACCGCTGCAGGCGCTCGAAAAGCGCGGCAACCCCTGGGCCAAACTGGAAAAGAAGCGCGCCGACTGGATTGCGGCGGATGGGTTCAAGGACGAGTGTCCCGTGAAAATACTCGGCGGCAAGCAGAGCGCCGAGACGCTGTATTTCGTCGACAGCATCAGCTCCTACGATGACCGCATGCAGGAAATTGCCCGCGCCACGGCGCGGCTGCTGGCGGCGGCCGGCATCGACTTCGGCATCCTCGGAAAAGACGAAAAGGACAGCGGCCACGAAGCCCGGCGCTTCGGCGAGGAGATGCTCTTTCAGGACTTGAAGGCCCACAACACCGACATGATCCTCAACAGCGGCGCCGCCCGCATCGTGACCTCCGACCCGCATGCGTTCAATGCCCTCAAAAAGGACTACCGGGAAATGCCGCCGGTCGAGCACATCGTTCAGGTGCTGTCCAGAAAGATCGGCGCCGGCGCGCTCAAGTTACGTCCGCTCGACAACGGTCACAAAACCTATACCTATCACGACCCCTGCTATCTCGGCCGGCACAACGGACTCTACGAGGAGCCGCGCGCCATACTGGATGCCATCCCGGGCCTGCGCCGCGTCGACATGCAGCGCAGCCGCGACCGCTCCTTTTGCTGCGGTGGCGGGGGGTTGATGCTCTTCTACGAACCGGAGCAGGAAGAACAGCGCATGGGCGTGCTGCGGGTCCAGATGGCCAGGGAAGCCGGCGCCAATGTCATCGTCACCGCCTGCCCCTTTTGCCTGGTGAACATGGAAGATGCCATCAAGGTGGCCGGTCTGGAAGGGCAGATGGAGGCCGTCGACTTGTGTGAACTGGTCAGCCGGCAGCTTTAAAAGACAGCCGCCACCGTTTGCACCTGCCCATCCGGGCTCCGTCGCGTCGTCATCGGGCTGCGAAACAGTGAACTGACCCACCGGACTCAATCCCACTGCAGTGGGACTTAACCGACTTAAATGACTCAACCGACTTAACGGACCTAACGGACTTAAACGGGGAGGGTTAAAATGGAAATTCTGGTTTGCGTGAAAAGGGTTCCCGACACCGCCGAAAACGAGATCGAGGTGAATCGGGACGGCTCGGACATCGAACGCGACGATCTCGTCTATTCGGTCAACGAGTGGGACAACTATGCCGTCGAAGAGGCGATCCGGATCCGCGACGACAAAGGGGGCAGCGTAACGGTGATCACCGTCGGCGGCGAAGATTCCGAAGAAATTCTCAGGCGCGAAATGGCCATGGGCGCCGACAAGGGCATTCTGCTGTCCGATGCGGCCTTCGCGGCGGCCGACGGCCGGGGCATTGCGTCGATTCTCAAGGCGGCGGTGGAAAAAGGGAAGTACGATCTGGTCCTGACCGGGGCCCTGGCCGATGACGGCGCCGGACAGGTCGGCGGCATGCTGGCGGCCCTCTTGGACTGGCCGTACGCATCGGTCGTCAACTCGATCGAAATCCAGGACGACGGCAAAATAAAAGTCGGCCGCGAAATCGAGGGCGGCAACCAGGAAGTCAACGAGATCGACCTGCCCTGCGTGCTCTCGATTCAGACCGGCATCAACGAACCGCGCTACGTCGGGATCCGGGGCATCCGCAAGGTGGCCTCGGTGGAGATCCCGGTTCACGGTGCGGCCGACCTCGGCCTTGCGGCCGAAGCCCTGGGTGCCAGGGTCAGCCGGAGCGATTACTTCGTTCCCGAACTCGGTGCCGGAGCCGAAATTCTGGAAGGCACTATGGAAGAGAAGATCGACAAGCTGATTGAACTCTTAAAAGCCAAAGGAGGGCTGAAGTGATGGCCGGACAGGTTTTTGCCTATATCGTTCACAAAAATGGGGCGGCCGATGACACGGCCCTGGAACTGCGGGCCGCCGCGGCCAAAATCGATGCCGCAGCGCCGGTGACGGCCATTGTCACCGGAACGGGGCCCGAACTCGAGGGTGTGTGCACCGCGCTGGGCGCTGCGTATTCCGAGGTCTGGAAGATCGACAACCCGGCGCTGGCCTATCCCAATGCCGAAATTATTCGCAAGGCGCTGGTCAACGTGCTGCCGGCCGATGCCATCGTTTTGCTGCCGCACGATACCTTCGGAATGGACCTCGGTCCCGGGCTCTCGATCAAACTCGACAGCGCTTACGTGGCCGATGCGATCGACTTCGAGGGCGTGGACGGCGGCCGGCTGAAGGTGGTGCGCCAGGAGTACAGCGGCATGGTCAGCACCCACGTCGCGTGCGACATCTCCAAAGGCGCCGTTCTGACCTGCCGGCCCGGTTCGTTTCAGCCCCCGGACACTGCCGCCGGCGCCGGAAAGGTGGTGGACAAGTCCGCGGAGGCGGGGGATCTGGCCGTCAAGCGCCGCTACCTGCAAGTGGTCGCGGCCGAAAAGGGCGATGTCGATATCACCAAGTCCGATGTGCTGGTCTCCGTCGGCCGGGGGATCGAGGACCAGGAAAACATCGAGCTGGCCCAGGAACTCGCCCAATCGATGGGGGCCGTGGTGTCCTGCTCCCGGCCGATCGTAGATGCCAAGTGGCTGGAGAAGGCCCGCCAGGTTGGCACCTCCGGTCAGACGGTCAAACCCAAGGTCTACCTGGCCCTGGGCATCAGCGGGTCTTTCCAGCACCTGGGGGGCCTCAAGGGCTCGCCGTTCATCGTGGCCGTCAACAAAAACCCCAAGGCCCCGATTTTTCAGGTGGCCGACGTGGGTATCGTCGAGGACATCCTCGAATTCATCCCCGAGCTGACCGAAAAGGTCAAAGAGACCAAGTAATCAAAACGGCCGCCCCGGTTTAACCCGCGGGCGGCCGTTTTTTTTCCAAGAGGGCCTCTCAGGGAACGGTGTACGACATCTCCGCGGATTCCTGGCTCTCCCCCTCCTTGTTAACGGCCGTGATGACGAAATAGTACGTCAGGCCCGATTTCCAGTCCGTTATCGGGTGGGGATTCTTGACATTGGCGATCTTCCGGCTGTTTTTCTTGGTGACGCCGGACTGGTTGCGCCAGTAAAGGTTGTAGGATGACGCTCCGGCAACGCTTTCCCAGGCCACCATCACCGGTTTCGCCGGTCCCGGCTGCGGAGCCGGCCCTGCGGCTGTCGTCGGGGGCGGGGTTGCGGCGGATATGTTCCCGAAATCGATCTGGCCGGCCTCGTCGCGCACGGCCCGGTATGACATCTCCTTCGAGGTTGCGATGTCGCCCGTTTCTCCGAGGGCCGCTACAATGAAATAATAGGTCCGGCCGGGTGTGAGCGCGGTGATGGTGATCGAATTGCCGGCGGTGGTGTACCGGTATCCGTTGAGCCGGGTGACACCGGCCGACGGCGACATCAAAACCGCGTAGCCGGTCGCCCCGGCGACGTTTTTCCATACCAGCGTCACCTGGCCGCTTTCGGCCGTGCTGGCCGAAGGGATATCGCCGAGGTGGGTGCAGCCGGCCGCTGACAATTGGGCCGCGCACAGGAAAATAAACAGGAGGCATCTGCTGCTTTTCACGTCCTTCACCGCCTTTCGTTTCACGGTTCCACGCGTGTTCATCCGGCTCACGGCGTCAGTATGATCCGCGCATCGACGATCCTCACCCCCGTATTGTAGACGATAATCGGGTTCAAGTCCATTTCGGCGATTTCCGGGTAAGACTCGATCACCTCCGAGCACAGCAGCAGCATTTTGCGAATCGCCTTCTTGTCGCTGGGCGGGGCGCCGCGCACGCCGTCGAGGATCGGGAAGGACTTGGTTTCCTCGACCATTTTACGGGCGGAGGGCGGCGACAGGGGCAGGACCCGGAAAGAGACGTCTTTCAAAATTTCGACCATGACGCCGCCCAGCCCATACATGATCACGGGACCGAACTGGTCATCGTACTTGGTGCCGATAATCACCTCGACGCCTTGGGGGGCCATGGGCGAGACCAGGACGCCGCGAATCTCGACCGCCGGGTCGAACCGGCGCGCGTTGGACAGGATATCGGCGTAGGCCCGGCGCACCTGCTCCTGGCCGTAGAGCCCGATCCGGACCCCGCCGGCATCGCTCTTGTGCAGTATCTGGGGCGAGACGACTTTCAGCACGACCGCGCCGTCGACGCTCTCCGCGATCCGGACGGCCTCGTCCGCGCTCTGCGCCAACTGGTCGTCGGATACCGGGGCGCCGTGCAGTTCCAGCAGTTTTTTGGCCTCATGCTCCAGCAGAAAATGGCGGCCTTCGCTGCGGGCCGTCGCGATGATCTTCTTGGCCGCCGGTTTGGTCTTGGCGCCCCAGTTCATGTCGAAGTCGGCCTTGCTGTGGTAGCTTTTAAGGAAGCTGCCGTAGTGCGCCAGCATGCCGGTGCACTTGCAGGCGATATCCAGCGAGTCGTAGACCGGGATGCCGTAGTAGCGCAGCAGTTCGAGGGAGTGGGGCTTGGCGGACGTGTAGAGGCTGTGCAGCACGATCGGCTTGTGGCGCTTGCGCACCAGCTTGCCCATCCGGTGGGCGGCGTCTTCTTCCATGAAGCGCAGGCTCTCGGCAAACCGGATGCCGTAGCCGCCGAAGAGCCCCACGATCAAAAGTCCCCCGACCTGCTGGTCATTGAGGATAATGCGGGCGCACTCCGCGAAGAGGGTCGGGTCGTTGTCGGTACCGCCGGCCACATCGACCGGGTTGACGACGGAGGCGGCCGGCGGCAGCACGCGGCGCAGCTTGGCGCGGGTGGTTTCGGACAGCTCCGGGATCTGAAGGCCCAGATCGGTCAGGATGTCGGCCGCGATTGTGGCGTGGCCGCCGCCGTCCGCCAGAATGGCAATGCTGTTGTTGCGGATCGGCGGCTGGCTCGACAGCGTTTCGGCGACCGGGAAGAGTTCATCGGAGTTCTCGATGACGATGATCCCGGCCCGGTTGAAAGCGCCGCGTGCGACCTCGGAGATGCCCGCCAGGGCCCCGGTGTGGGAGCCGGCCGATTTCTTGCCGGTTGTGGAGCGGCCGCTTTTCAGAAGGATGATCGGCTTTTCGAGCGTGGTCTTGTAGGCCTGCTTCAAAAACGCGCGTCCCTCGCGCAGGCCCTCGACATACATCAGGATAGCGCGTGTCTGTGGGTCCTGGCGGAAGAATTCCAGGTACTCGTGAAACTTGATATCGGCCTCGTTGCCCACGCCGACATAATAGCTGAACCCTTTCATGCTCTTGACCGACGCCTCGGTGATCAGGGTCAGGGCCATGTTGCCGCTCTGGCTGAGAAGGGCGATGTCGCCCTTGGGCGCGTGCCGCAGCCCCACCAGGTTCAAATTGTCCTTGAGGTTGATCATGCCGGAGGTGTTGGGACCGATCAGGCGGATGCCGTGCTTGCGGGCCGCCGCGAGGACCCGGGCTTCCAGGTCGCGGCCGTCACGGCCGGTTTCACCGAAGCCGCCGGCCAGAATGACGGCCCCGGCGACGCCTTTTTTGCCGCATTCTTCCAGAACCGCCGGCACAGTGGCGGCCGGCGTGGCCACCAGGGCCAGATCGACCGGTCCGTCGATTTCGGTCACGCTGCCGTAGCACTTCAGCCCCAGAATACTTTTCTCCTTGGGATTGACCGGATAGATCTTGCCGCCGTACTTCTCTTCGAGCAGGGTGCGGATGGTCTGAAAGCCGCGCTTGGTCTCCACCTTCGAAGCACCGATGACGGCAACCGACTGGGCGTTCAGAATTCTGTCAAGGGGCATGTACCTCTCCTATTTCTTTCGATCCTCGAAATCTTTCAGTGACGTCTGACGCTCCTTGGTCGACACGCACGCCAGACAGGCTTCGGTTTCAAAGTCCATGAGCGCTTCCAGGCTGACCTCGCCGCTGGCCATGAGCAGCCCCTTTTTGATCATCTTGATGGAGAAAGCCGAGTTGGCCGCAATCTTTTGCGCCATCTCGAGGGCGGCCGGCATCAGGTCCTTAAGCGGCACGGACGTGTTGACCAGTCCGATGCGGGCCGCTTCCCGGCCGTCGATATACTCGCCGGTGAAGAGCAGTTCCCGGGCCTTGGCCGGTCCGATGAGGTCCTGCACCAGACGCATGGCGCCGCCGGTCACAGACGAGGTCACTTTGGCTTCCGGCGAGCCGATCTTGGCCTCGTCGGCGGCGATGCGGATGTCGCACGCCAGGGCCAGTTCGTAACCGCTGCCCAGGGCGTAGCCGTTGATGGCCGCGATGGTCGGTTTCTCGAACCGGATGATCCGGCGCGATGTTTCCTGCAGCTCGGTGAGATAGTCGCGGTAGGCTTCCAGGCTGCGGGTCTTGGACTCCTTGAGGTCCGCACCGGTCGAAAAGGCGCGGCCCTCGCCGGTGATAATCAGCACTTTTATGTGCGGGTCCTTGGCGACATCGTCCAGTGCGGCCTGAAGATCCTGCCACAATTGCTTGTTCATGGCGTTTAAGACCTTCGGGCGGTGCAGCTTGACGGTGGCGATCTCATCTTTTTTTTCGTAGATGATACACTTGAAATCCATGAAAAATGACGTCTCCTTTGAGATGACGGTTTTGGAAAGGCCAGAGTTAGTCCGTTGAAAGTCAACAGATATTTTTTGGGGTACGTTATGCCCAAAAACAATCAGACCAAGCTCCCAGGGTAATTTTTCAAAATTCTTATCAGCACCTGTTCTTTGACAATCG
>JBAPSB010000074.1:0-23974 GCA_049281435.1 Desulfobacterales bacterium | reverse complement strand
TTTGCCGGTTGAGTCTGTTGAGCCGGTTTCGCTTCTTGAAACCTCACCGGGATTTAGAAAAGTTTATTAGCGATAGAATCGGTCAGGATAACTCGACCACCACCTGAATCCCGCGGCAGCGGGATTCAATTTCATAGACGGGCCTGACCGTACAAACGGGTTATACCGGTTCCACGTCCCCACCGGATAACGGGCTCAACCGGCTAAACGGGCTAAACCGGCTCAACGGGCAAACGGGCTAAACGGGCCCAACCGGCGCAACAGATCCAAGGAGCACACCCGAATGGCATTTTTTCTCCAGAACCTCGTGAACGCCCTGCAATGGGGCAGTTTCTATGCGCTGATCGCCCTGGGGTACTCCATGGTGTACAGCATCCTGATGCTCTTCAACTTCGCGCATGGGGACATCTTCATGACCGGGGCCTACATCGGCTTCGGGGTGGCCACCGGCTTGACGATCCTGGCCGCTCAGTGGGTGTTTGTGCTGCCCGGTTGGCTGATACTGGTGCTGACGATCCTGCTGTCCATGTTTCTGACCTCTTTTCTGGGAATGTTCGTCGAACGCGTGGGTTACCGTCCCCTGCGGGATGCGCCGCGGGCCTCGGCTGCCATCACCGGGCTTATGATCGGCATCATTCTCGAAACGATCATCCTGTGGGGCATGGGCACTCAGCGCGTCAGCTTCCCCTCCCTGATCGAGACTGTGACTTACGATCTCGGCGGCGTGTTTGTCACCAATAAAAAAATTCTCATTGTCGGGGTCTCGCTCAGCTTCATGCTGGCCCTGCATGTGTTTATCACGCGCTCGCGCTGGGGCATGGCCATGCGCGCCATGGCCTTCGATTATGTGGTCGTGCCGTTGATGGGTGTGTCGATAAATCGCATTGCGGCCATGACCTTCGCCATCGGATCGTCCCTGGCCGCCCTGGCCGGCATTCTCTTCGGCCTGGCCTACCCGGTCCTGGATCCCTACATGGGGGTCGTCTTCGGCTGGAAGGCTTTCGTGGCGGCAATATTAGGTGGACGGGGCTCCATCATGGGGGCGACCCTGGCCGGTTTCCTGCTCGGTTTTATCGAAATATTCGTGGCCATGATTTTTCCCTCGACCCTGCGGGACCTCATCGCCTATTCAATCGTCCTGCTCATTCTGGTCTTCAGGCCATACGGGTTCTTCGGCCAGCCCTACAGCGCCAAGTTGCGTCTGTAGCGGCCCCCAACACGCTAATGTTGATATAGGTTTTAAGATATGGATTTCGGCGAGGACAGAGGAAAAAAGCCATACTGCAATACATCGACGACCGATACCACCGCCAAAATCCTTATCTTGAAGCCTTGTAGGGTAGAAAGGGAGTGAAATGGAGGCAGCGCACAGCGCCCTGTCCCGGCCTGGAAGCAGGCTGATAGATATCGTTCGGCGCGCGTTTTCCCGGATACCGGTCCTGGGATGGCTGGCCGGAGCCCTGGCCGCGGTGCTGCTGGAGCAGTTTGCGGGCCGCACGCTGGCCGTGGCCGTGGGGTTGCCCAAAATCCCGGCCCTTTTCGGCTTCACGATCATTTTGAAGAATCCGGCCCTCTTCCCCAGCGCGGTGCTCTACGTCCTTCTGGTGTACCTGCTGCCGGTCACCATCGTGGCCCGGTTGTGCCGCGGCCCGGCCAACTGGCTGGCGCAAAAAATGATCGACATCTCGGTGCCCGGATCGGTGGTGGTCCACCTGGTCTTACTGTACGTCGTCTTTCAAATCTGGGCCGACATCAGCGACTATCGCGACATTACCCTCAAATTTACCCTGATCGCCATCATGGTCACCGTCAGCCTGAACGTGATCAACGGCTATATGGGGGAATTCTCCTGTTCCCACCCCGGCTTCATGGCCCTGGGGGCCTACGGCGCGTCGGTTTTTACGGTCTCTCTTTTTGTCAACGACAGCCAGTTCGGCCCGGCACTGCTGCCGGCCTTCCTGGGCCCGTTCGTGTTCCCGCTCGGCCTCATTTTAGGCGGGATTGTCGCGGCAGTCGGTGCCTTGATCGTCGCCATCCCTTCCTTCAGGACCAGGGGGGATTACCTGGCGATCATTTCGCTGGCATTTCTGTTCATCGTCAAGAGCCTGATCGAAAACCTGGAAGTCGTCGGCGGCCCGCGCGGCCTGAGCAGCCAGCCTAACTGGGCCAACCTGCCCACGGTCTTTGCCTGGACCGCCATCTGCATCTGGGTCATCAACAACTTTGTCCGCTCCACCCTGGGCAAGGCCCTCAACGCCGTGCGCGACGATGAAACCGCGGCCAATGCCATGAGCGTCAACACGCGGCGCACCAAGATGGTGGCCTTCATGTTTGCCGCGTTTTGGGCCGGTGTGGCCGGCGGCCTGTTCGCCCACGTCCTGCGCTACGTGAATCCCGGCTCCTTCGGCATTCAGAAGCTGGCCGAGGTGCTGGCCATGGTCTACTTCGGCGGCCTCAATTCGGTCTATGGATCCATTCTGGGCGCGGTCAGCCTGAGCCTGCTCAGTGAGGCGTTGCGACCGCTGGAACTCTTCAAATGGATCGTTATTCCGCTGCTGCTCATTCTGGTGATGATTTTCCGGCCGACCGGCCTGATTGCCTTCACGGAATTCGATGCCGCCAAACTGATCCGACCGCGACCGAAGCCGGAAAACGAGGTGTAGCATGCCGCTGCTGCTGGTAGAGAACATGACCCATTATTTCGGTGGGCTGCGGGCCGTGCACGACTACGGCCTGCGCATCGAGCCGGGTCAGATCCGGGGGCTGATCGGACCCAACGGGGCCGGCAAGACGACCATCTTCAACCTGATAACCGGCATCTACCGGCCCTCGGAAGGCAGCGTTCGCCTCGAAGGGCAGAATCTCGTCGGCCTGCAGCCCCACCAGATCGCCTCCGTCGGCCTGGGCCGCACCTTTCAGAACCTGCTCCTGTGGCGGCACATGAATGTGCTGGAGCACGTGGTTATGGCCCAGTATTCGCGGATGACCTACGGCCTGATGGGCGCTTTTTTCGGAACCGCCAAACGAAACCGGCAGGAAGCCGCGGCCCGCGAGAAGGCTTACCGGTTGCTGGACCTGGTGGGGATTTCCGATCTGGCGGACCAGAACGTGCTCAATCTGCCTTACGGGGATCAGAGACGGGTCGAAATGGCGCGGGCGCTGGCCCTGGAGCCGAAGATCCTTTTTCTGGACGAGCCCACGGCCGGGATGAATCCGGAGGAGTTGATCCAGATGATGGTCATCATCCGTCGGGTGCACCAGGAATTCGGGCTGGCGATATTTCTGATCGAACACCGGCTGAAAATGGTAATGGAACTCTGCGAAATGATCCAGACCCTTGTGTTCGGCGAGGTCATTGCCGAAGGCACCCCGGAGGAAATCCAGAACGATCCGAAGGTGATCGAGGCCTACCTGGGCAAGGAGGCGATAGACTGATGCTGACCGTGGAAAATCTTCAGGTTTCCTATGGAAACATAAAGGCCCTGCAGGGAATCAGCTTCAGGATCGACGAGGGCGAGATCGTGACCATCATCGGCGCCAACGGTGCGGGCAAGAGCACCGCGCTCAAGGCGATCTCCCGCTTGGTGCCGGTCGCCAAAACCAGCCGCATGACCTTCAAGGACAAAAATCTGCTGAAGTATTCGGCCGACAAGGTGGTCAGCGAGCTGGGCATTTCGCACGTGCCGGAAGGCCGGCGGTTGTTCGGCAACCTGACGGTGCTCGAAAACCTGCAACTGGCCTCTTTTGCGCGCAAGGATGTCGACGGCATCGCGCAGGACATCAAACGGGTGTTTGCGATTTTTCCGCGGCTGGAGGAACGCAAGGTGCAGAATTCAGGGACCCTTAGCGGTGGTGAGCAGCAGATGCTGGCCATCGGGCGGGCGTTCATGAGCGGGCGCAAAATCATGCTGCTCGACGAGCCCTCGATGGGGTTGGCGCCGCTGCTGATGCGCAGTGTCTTTGCCGCCCTGAAGGATATCAACGCCGAGGGGACCACGATATTGCTGGTGGAACAAAACGCCCGCATGGCACTCAAATTCGCCCAACGCGGTTACGTGCTGGAGAGCGGCAACATGGTCCTGGAAGGCGATTCGGCCTCGCTGCTGCAAAATCCGGAAGTCAAGAAGGCCTACCTGGGGGGATGAAAAGATAGGTTCAGGGTTTAGGGTATAGGGTTTTAGGGTATAAGGTATAGGGTATAAGGTTTAGGGTGGAGGGTAAAAGGCGAAAGGCGAAAGACAGATGGCAGAGGGCGGAGGACGGACGACAGAAGAAGGTTTACGGGCGACGGATGACGAATAGTAAAGGGCATAAGGCGGTCGGCAAAAGGCGGAAGGAATAAAGGGAAGGGCAAAAAGAAAGTGTCGGGTTCGGGGTTCAATTGACGTTATCGGATCGGGTTCGAATTCCTCTTTACGAGTTTCCAGTTTCAAATTCCCATTTGCTGCCTTTGGCCGCAAGCATCCAGCTTTGATTTAAAAGGCACGGGTTCGTTTCGTTGATATATTCTAAAAATGCCCGACGGCTTCCACTGGCGGGCATTTTTAGTCGGAGATGGTTTTGCTGAGGTTCGGGATGGTTTCGGGGCGGTTGCGCTGCATGTAGCGGCTGTCGCCGTCGCGGCGCGTGACGTTTTCGTAGACACCGTCGTCGCGCTTGACGAGCTTCGTGAATCCGAGATTGCGCAGGTCGGTGTCGCTTTTGGGCGTGTTGACGAAGTTCAGCGACATGATCTTGCGCACGGCCCCGCCGCAGTTCGGGCAGCGGGCAAGCGGGGGGTCTGCCAGCGACTGCTGGGCTTCAAATACCGCTCCGGTGCCGCAAGGGGTGTTCAGGTGTTCGTATTCGTAAATCGGCATGCCCCGTCCTTTGTGGCGGTCACTTCGCCAGGGGGTACAAGATAAAGGGTGCCGCGACCTCCAGCCTCTAAAAAAACACAACGCCGTTCGGTCTGTCCTGCCGGTAGACCGTACGGCGTTTTTTATCATACACGGCCGGGGGATCGCGGACTATCCGGGTAATAGAGCTTGATTATACCCCACAAGCCGATGCCCCGGCAAGCGCTAAACGCGGAATTTTGACTGGTCCGATCATGGCCGCAGGGGCGAAAAGTTTTTCGCCCCTGCCTGGCATCGACATCGGGATTAGTACATGTCGTCATCCATGGGCGGTGCGGCCGCCCCTTTTTTCTTTGCGGGCTTCTCGGTGATCATGGCCTCGGTGGTGAACATCAGGCCGGCCACCGAGACGGCGTTCTGGAGTGCAAACCGGACCACCTTGGTGGGATCGATGACGCCGGCCGCTATCAGGTTTTCAAACTCGCCGGTCTCGGCATTGTAGCCGAAGTCGCCCTTGTTTTCGAGAACCTTGTTCAGGACGACCGAGGGCTCGGTTCCGGCATTTTGAGCGATCTGTCGCAGTGGTTCTGCCAGTGCGCGCCGCAGGATGCCAACCCCCAGTTTTTCGTCCCCCTGGGCCTTGACGGAATCCAGGGCGCCGATGCAGCGCACGAGGGCCACCCCGCCGCCTGGCACGATCCCTTCCTCGACGGCCGCGCGGGTGGCGTTCAAGGCGTCTTCCACGCGCGCCTTTTTCTCCTTCATTTCGGTTTCGGTGGCAGCGCCGATGTGCAGCACGGCCACGCCGCCGACCATTTTGGCCAGGCGCTCCTGCAGCTTTTCACGGTCGTAGTCCGACGTGGTTTCGTCGATCTGGGCCCGGATCTGTTTGATCCGGCCCTCGATGGCGGCCCGCTTGCCGGCGCCGTCGACGATGGTGGTGTTCTCCTTGTCGATCTTGACCGTCTTGCAGCGGCCGAGATCGGCGGTCGTGATGGTCTCGAGCTTGACGCCCATTTCTTCGGAGATGACCTGACCGCCGGTCAGGATCGCAATGTCTTCCAGCATGGCCTTGCGCCGGTCGCCGAATCCCGGGGCTTTGACCGCCGCCACCTGCAGCGTGCCGCGCAGGCGGTTGACGATCAGCGTGGCCAGGGCTTCACCTTCGACGTCCTCGGCGATGATCAGCAGCGGCTTGCCTTCGCGCGCCACCGACTCCAGCAGCGGGACCAGGTCTTTCATATTGCTGATTTTCTTCTCGTTCAGAAGGATGTAGGCATCGGTCAGCGTCACGGTCATTTTTTCGGGCTGGGTGACGAAGTAGGGCGAAATGTACCCGCGGTCGAACTGCATTCCTTCCACCACCTCGAGGGTCGTCTCCATGGCCTTGGCTTCCTCGACCGTGATGACGCCTTCCTTGCCGACTTTTTCCATGGCCTCGGAAATGAGCTTGCCGATCATCTGGTCGTTGTTGGCGGAGATCGAACCGACCTGCGTGATTTCATTTTTGTCCTTGGTCGGTTTGGACTGCTTTTTGAGGGCCTCCACCACCGCCGCCACACCGCGGTCGATCCCGCGCTTGAGCGCCATCGGGTTGGCGCCGGCCGCCACCAGTTTTTGGCCTTCGCCGTAAACGGCCTGGGCCAGAACGGTGGCGGTTGTGGTGCCGTCACCGGCCACATCGCTGGTTTTGCTGGCGACTTCCTTGACCATCTGGGCGCCCATGTTTTCGAATTTTTCCTTTAAGTCGATTTCCTTGGCCACGGTAACCCCGTCCTTGGTGATCGTGGGCGAGCCGAAGGATTTCTCGAGGACCACATTGCGCCCCTTGGGGCCGAGCGTGACCTTGACGGCATCCGCCAGGGTGTTGACACCCTTCAGCATCCGCTCTCTGGCCGAGGATCCAAAGGCAATCATTTTCGCAGGCATTTTTCTTTTCCTCCCTTTGTGTATCGAATTATTCCAAGACGCCCAGAATGTCGTCTTCTTTCATAAAGACATGTTCGACGCCGTCGACTTTTATTTCCGTGCCGGCGTACTTCGAAAAAAGGACCCGATCGCCGACCTTGACCTCCAGCGCCGTGCGTTTGCCGTCATCGCCGAGTTTGCCCGAGCCGACGGCGACGACCTTGCCTTCCTGCGGTTTTTCCTTGGCGGAGTCCGGTATGATGAGGCCGCCGGCAGTTTTTTGCTCCTGTTCAACCCTGAGAACCAGCACCCGGTCGTTCATTGGTTTGATCTTCATCGCTTCGCATGCCTCCTGTTTATAAAATTTAATATAAAATTAGTATGTTATGATAGACCAAACTAGCAAATTCTAATCACCATTCGATGCCTGTCAAGTGACCGGATTTATAAAAAGTTCAGGCGTCTTTTTCTTCAGGTTGTTGTGCGCCTCGTACCGGCATCCCCGGGCGTGGTTTTCCGGCTTCTCCAACCGTCTTGCAATCGGTTTTCATCTCTGTTAGGAAAGGCCAGTTTTCGACATGGCGCCTTCCGGACAACACCGGAATGAAGGGCCAAGGAGGAAAAATGACCCGAGTGGCGGTGGTGGGGGCGACGGGGTATGCGGGCGCCGAGCTGGTGCGCCTGCTGGCCGGTCACCCCAAAATCGAATTGACCGTTTTGACCTCGCGCCAGTATGCCGGCCAGCGGTTTGACGGCGTCTATCCGGCCCTTGCGGGCGTGGTGGACCTGACCTGCGAGGCCTTCGACAGCCACCTGGTCTGCGAGCGGGCGGATGTGGTTTTCACGGCGCTGCCGCACAAGCTGCCGATGGAAATCGTTCCGGGGCTTATCGGGCAGGGCAAGAAGGTCATCGATCTTTCGGCCGACTTCAGGTTCCAGGACGCCGCGCGCTACGAAGCGCACTACCAGCCCCACACGGCCAAAGACCTGTTGCCGCGCAGCGTCTACGGCTTGTCGGAAATATACCGCGACCAGATCCGCACGGCGGCACTGGTCGGCAACCCCGGATGTTATCCCACCAGCGTCCTTTTGCCTCTGGTACCGCTGGTCCGCGCCGGACTGCTGGACTTAAAAACCCTTGTCGCGGACGCCAAATCCGGCGTGAGCGGTGCCGGACGTTCGCCGTCGATGGGCACGCTCTACTGCGCGGTGAGTGAATCGTTCAAGGCTTATAAAGTCGGCAGGCACCGGCACACGCCCGAAATGGAGGAGGTCCTCGGCCGCGAGGCCCGCCGGCCGGTGACTCTGACCTTCGTGCCGCACCTGGTGCCGATGTCGCGCGGCATGGAGGCGACCATCTACGCCGATCCGGCAAAGGGGGTCGAAAGCGGGGACATCGAGCGCTGCCTGCGGGAATTTTACCGTGATCAGCCGTGCGTGCGGCTTTGTGCCGCCGGCCGTCCGCCGGACACCCTCAACGTGCGCGGGACCAATTTCTGCGACATCGGCTTTGCCCTGGATGCGCGCAACAACCGCCTGATCCTCATGTCGGTCATCGACAACCTGGTCAAAGGCGCCGCCGGCCAGGCGGTGCAGAACATGAACCTCATGCTCGGCCTTCCCGAAACAACCGGGTTGATGCAGGTCCCTTATCCGCTCTAGCCGGCAGGCGAGACCGGTCGCGCCTGCCGGCCCGAACGGGGGCGAAAACGGCGGACAAACCCTCAGCACCCGATTCGGGGCTTTCGGGAAGATACCCGCAGAATACGCCGGGAGTTTCTGTCGACGTACTGCCGCGAGGTCAGCAGTTTCTTGACATCGATCGGTTATTGGCATAGAAAAGATCGGATACTCGTTTGGTCTCGTTTGGGCGCTTATCCGGAAACACAATAGTGTCCATCCATAAATGGTCTTTTTTCCGTTGGGCGGCGTTCTCCGCGGGTTCCCGGCTGCGGTGTACATAAAGTACGCCTCGCCGCAAACCCTTGTGCGGCCTTGCCCAGCGAAAAAAATCCACATTTATGCATGGGACGCTCAGAAGTGCCTAAAAAAGATCGCGGATGAGCACACACTAAACCGAAAGCACCATAAAGAAGGAGGTTGACGATGTCGGCAAAGCTTATCAAAGGAACGGAAATCCGCGAAGAAATCCTGGAGGAAATTACGAAAGAGGTGGCCCGGATCAAGGAAAAGCACGGCGTGGTCCCCGGGCTGGTCACGATCCTGGTGGGCGAGAACCCGGCCTCGATCTCCTATGTGACGCTCAAGATAAAGACCGCCCACCGCGTGGGGTTCAAGGAAATCCAGGACAGCCAACCGCCGGATATCTCCGAGGCCGACCTGCTGGCGTTGATCGACAAGTACAACAAGGATGACTCGATCAACGGCATTCTCGTCCAGCTGCCGCTTCCCAAGCACATCAATGAGAAAAAAGTGCTCAACGCCATCGATCCCGATAAAGATGTCGACGGCTTCCATCCGGTCAACGTGGGACGGTTGATGATTGGCGGCAGCGAGGTCAAATTTCCGCCCTGCACCCCCGCTGGTATCCAGGAAATGATCGTGCGCGCCGGTGTGGAGACCAGCGGTGCCGAGGTGGTCGTGGTCGGCCGCTCCAACATCGTCGGCAAACCGATCGCCAACATGATGGTGCAGAAAGGTCCCGGCGCCAATGCGACGGTCACCGTGGTTCACACCCGCACCAAGGACCTGGCCGCGCATTGCAAACGGGCCGATATTCTGATCGTGGCGGCCGGGGTTCCCGATCTGGTGAAGCCGGAATGGATCAAGCCCGGTGCCTGCGTCATCGACGTCGGCGTCAACCGCGTGGGCGAGAAGGTCAGCGAAAAAACAGGCAAAAAGGTTGCCATCCTGAAGGGCGATGTCGATTTCGACCGGGCCAAGGAAATTGCCGGTTTTATCACGCCCGTGCCGGGAGGCGTGGGGCCGATGACCATTACCATGCTTATGAAAAACACCCTCAAATCCTTGAAATTCCGGCTGGGAATCGCCTGATGCCAAACGGCGGCGCAATGACGGGTCACTAAAGCGGCCACCGGCCTTGTCTCTTGCAGGCCCGTTCTTGCGTCCTCTTTATTGGCGCGGCTTTACGATTATCGGCCTGACGTTTTCCTTGACAGGCGACCGGGGATAGGGTAGGATAAAAATCACTTAAAAAATGCAAAGGCAAAGTCGCCGAAAGGCGACGACGCAAAGCCATGGGTCTACAGCCGCAAGGCCACGACTGCCAGGTTGCCAAAGTCAGTTTCAAGACGCCTTTGGGGAGTTGGCCCAAAGGCGTTTTTTTTGGCGCGACGGGCATCGACAAGGCGCGGCGCGGCAACTGTAACCGGCGTGGGCGGCCACGATATTTTGGGACGGGAAACGGCTGACAGAAAAAGCGATATGATCTGCAGGCCCATTGATGGGGGGATTCTGAAAAAATCTTCTGAAATTATAAAAGGATAAATCCACCATGCGAAAAAAATTCTCCCTGGTTATCCTGAGTAATTCCGGAGGGTCGGCCAGACAGTTCACGATTTCCGCCGCATTTCTGAAAATGATGGTTTTCGGGTGCCTGGTGGCCGTCACGGTCCTGGTTTACGATTATTACCGTCTGAAATTATCCGCCGTTAACGCGCTTGACGACATCGTGCAGCTGACCAGCCAGAGCGAGGAAATCTTTCGCCAGCGTGAGCAGATCCAGGAATTTGCCGGAGAAATTTCCACCCTCAAGGCCAAACTGGTCGCCCTCAACGATTTCGAAAAGAAAATTCGCATCATCGCCAACATCGACAGCGCGGACGAACAGAACAACCTTTTCGGCATCGGCGGATCCATTCCCGAGGATCTCGACACCCAGATCCCCCTGACCCAGAAGCACAACAGCCTGATAAGGGAAATGCACGAACAGGTGGGTCAGCTGCAGCTGGCCTCCCACCATCAGGATCAGAGCTTCGACAAGTTGCTAAAACGCCTGCAGGCCCAACAGAACCTGCTCGCTTCCACGCCCGCCGTGCGTCCCTGTCCCGGATGGACGACCTCGAGTTTCGGTTACCGGATCTCGCCTTTCACCGGGCGCCGGGAATTCCACAAGGGCTTTGACATCGCCAATCGCAAAGGCACGCCGGTCGTTTCCACTGCCGATGGAATGATCGCTTTTGCCGGGCCCAAGGGCCTGTTGGGCAATTCGGTGTTCATCGATCACGGCCACGGCATGGTGACCCGCTACGGCCACCTCGAAAAAGTGATGGTCGAACGCGGTAAACCCGTCAAAAGAGGCGATACGATCGGCTTGATGGGCAGCACCGGCCGAAGCACGGGACCGCACGTGCACTACGAAGTTCACCTGAACGGCATTCCGGTCAACCCGGACAAGTACATCCTCAATTAATCGTAAAGGGGGCGAAAGGTTTTTCGCCCCCTTTACGATTAATTCCTGATGTTTTTCTGAATTAAACCCCGCTCGTTCCTGGTTTCAGTTTGCACGTCACCATCTTCCTTTCGCCCTACATTAGCAGCGCTTCATTCAGGGGTTCCGAGGTTGAGTGGTTCAGGGTTCAACGTTCCGGGTTGAAAAGCCCTTGAAAAAGCTCATATCTGAATAATTCCGGCTTTGGAGATAATAAAACCGTTGCACCAATGTCATTAAGGCGGTCAATCCAAGCAATGGTGGATAAAGTTTCAGCATTATCTAACCTTTGAACCCTTAACCCTGAACTTTGAACCCCTCAGTTCAGCATACGCCAACGACCGATACCAGCAGCCAAAAGCTTTATCATAAAGCCTTGCGATTTAAGGTTGAGACCACCGGCCCGTATGCTATAATCGCCTCCTTGGATCAGCAGTGAGGTTTTTTTACTCCGGGAGGTTTTACACTATCATGATGTTAAATTTTCTTACCAAGGTATTCGGCAGCAAAAACGAGCGGGAACTCAAAAAGCTCCAGCCTGTCATCGAACAGATCAATGCCCTCGAAACCGACCTCAAGGCCTTGAGTGGCGACCAACTCAAGGATCAGACCGTTAAATTCAAAGAACGCCTGCACAACGGTGAACCAATGGACGACCTGTTACCGGAAGCCTTCGCCGTGGTCAGGGAGGCGTCGCGGCGCACGCTCAACATGCGCCATTTCGACGTGCAGCTGCTGGGCGGCATCGTGCTGCACCAGGGCCGAATTGCCGAAATGAAAACCGGTGAAGGCAAAACGCTGGTGGCGACGCTGCCGGCCTACCTGAACGCGCTGGCCGGCAAGGGCGTGCACATCATTACGGTCAACGACTATCTGGCCAGTCGCGACACCCAGTGGATGGGAACCATTTACACCTTTTTGGGTCTGAGCGTCGGGACCATCGTACATGGCCTGGATGATGCCGAGCGCAAAAAGGCTTACGGGGCCGACATCACCTTCGGCACCAACAACGAGTTCGGGTTCGACTACCTGCGGGACAACATGAAGTTCGACCGCGAGAGCCTGGTGCAAAGAGATCTCAACTTCGGGATCGTCGATGAGGTCGACAGCATCCTGATCGACGAAGCCCGCACGCCGTTGATCATCTCCGGCCCGGCCGAACGCTCGACCGATCTGTATTACCAGGTCAACAACATCATTCCGCGCCTCAAGAAGGAAATCGATTACGCGATCGACGAAAAGGCCCGCACCGTGGTGTTGACCGAGGAAGGCGTGGCCAAGTCCGAGAAGCTGCTGCAGGTCGACAACATCTACGATCCCCGGCACATCGAGCTGCTGCACCACGTCAACCAGGGGCTCAAAGCGCACACGCTGTTCAAGCGCGACGTCGATTACATCGTCAAGAACGGCGAGGTGATCATCGTCGACGAGTTCACCGGCCGCCTCATGCCCGGACGTCGCTACAGCGAAGGGCTGCATCAGGCCCTGGAGGCCAAGGAAGGCGTCAGGATCGAAAACGAAAACCAGACCCTGGCCACCGTCACCTTCCAGAACTACTTCCGCATGTACGACAAACTGGCCGGCATGACCGGCACCGCCGATACCGAGTCGGTTGAATTCAAGAAGATCTACGGGCTCGAGGTGATGGTCATTCCGACCGACAAGCAGATGGTCCGCAAGGACAATGCGGACGTCATCTACAAGACCCGCCGCGAGAAGTTCACTGCGGTCATCGAGGAGATCGTCGATCTTCATCGCCGGGGTCAGCCGGTTCTGGTGGGCACCATTTCGATCGATGTGTCCGAGCAGGTCAGCGACAGCCTGAAAAAAAGAGGCATCAAGCACACCGTGCTCAATGCCAAAATCCACGAAAAAGAGGCCGAGATCATCGCCATGGCCGGCCAGCAGGCGGCGGTGACCATCTCCACCAACATGGCCGGGCGCGGCACCGACATCGTCCTCGGCCAGGGAGTCACGGACCTGGGCGGCCTGCACATCATCGGCACGGAAAGGCACGAGAGTCGCCGGATCGACAATCAGCTGCGGGGCCGCTCGGGCCGCCAGGGCGATCCCGGCTCGTCGCGCTTTTACCTTTCCCTGGAGGACGACCTGCTGCGGATTTTCGGCGGCGAGCGGATCACCGGCATCATGGACCGGCTCGGCATGCAGGAGGGCGAGCCGATCGAGCACGGCCTGATCAGCCGGGCCATCGAAAACGCCCAGTCGAAGGTGGAAGGCCGCAACTTCGAAATCCGTAAACAGCTGCTCGAATATGACGACGTCATGAACCAGCAGCGCGAGGTGATCTACCGCCAGCGGCGCGAGGCGCTTTTCGGAAAGGACCTCAAGTCCTCCATCATGGACATCATCGAGGAAAAGTCGGAGGAGATCGCCGGCGCCTATGCCGAGGAGCGGGTGCCGGCCGAGGAATGGGATGTTAAAGGCCTCGATGAAGCCGTGTTCAAACAGTTCAACTTCCACCTGCCGCCCCTGGAGGGCGAAACCCTCGATGGGCTCACCCGCGAGGGCTTGGCGCAGCTGATCAACGAGGATGCCCTGCGGATCTACGAAGAGAAGGAAAAAGCCATCGGCGAGGCGGATTTCCGCCAGCTCGAGCGGGTCGTCATGCTTCAGAACGTTGACAATCTCTGGAAGGACCATTTGCTGTCGATGGACCACCTCAAGGAGGGCATCGGCCTGCGTGGCTACGCGCAGCAGAATCCGCTGCTGGTGTACAAAAAAGAAGGTTTCGAGATGTTCCAGGACATGATCGCGCGGATCAAGGAGGAAACGATTGGCATCCTGTTCCGGATTCAACTCGCCGAGCCGCAGGAAATGAAAGCCATTCAGCGGCCGCGGACCCAACAGTTGACCTATTCGGGATCGGGAGAACCGCAAAAAAAGAAACCGGTGAAACGGGCCGACAAAAAGGTGGGGCGCAATTCCCCCTGTCCCTGCGGCAGCGGCAAGAAATTTAAAAAATGCTGCGGGAAATAGGCGCCGCGCCGGGGCCGTGGCAGGCGGCGGCAATTCGCGGATGGTCGTCTTAGCGCTCGCCGGCCGGTAGACTTCTGTCTGCGATTTTTCGGACATCGCCGGCTGGTTCTTGCTCTTCTTTGCGGCGGTACGCCGGGCCGGGAAATGACGATGGACTCCCCGCGGCGCTTCTGGTATTATTATCTTAAAATGCCCGTCGATATAGGGGCGGCAAGGTTTTTGGCCGCAACCCTTTACAAGATTCAAACCAAGTGCTTATATTGAATTGACTTGGCGCAAGGGGATTTGCGCCGGTTTCGGGGTAGTGCCGGTTTCGATGATGATTTCCCCCGGGGCTGATCGGCCGCAAGCAATAGGGGGCCGATGTTTGCATCGAGGATGGCCGCATCCCTGTCGGCCGTCCGACCACCCGCTTTTCACGTCATCATCGATTATTACGGGAAATCTGCGTCACGCGGCGTATCCCCTGAAACCCGGCCGTCCAATTCACAAGGAAATCCTGTCCGATGACGCCGCCGTTAGCGGTGCCGCCAGTTTTTCCGGGGAAACCACCATGAGCGATTACACCCCTGAACTCGAAGGAGACGTTGCTTCCGAAACCAGAAGCGATGTTACCGAACCACCGCTTTACCGGGTGCTGCTCATCAACGATGATTATACGACGATGGATTTTGTCGTCGAGATTCTGCGGTCGGTCTTCAACAAGCCGACCGAAGCGGCCATGCGCATCATGCTCAACGTCCATCATGCAGGCGCCGGGCTTTGCGGCGTTTATGCCTATGAAATTGCAGAAACCAAAGTGGATACCGTTCATACCCTGGCGAGGGAACATGGGTTTCCGCTCAAAAGCACCATGGAGAAAGAATAAAAGATGATAAGCAAGGAACTCAGCGTAACTTTGGGCCTGGCCGTGCGGGAAGCCAAGAAGCGGCGCCACGAGTACGTATGCGTCGAACACATACTGTTCGCCATCCTCTACGACAGCGTCGGCATCGAAATCGTCGAAAACTGCGGCGGCAATATCGAGAACATGAACCGCGCGCTGGAGGAATTTTTCAACGAAAAGCTGGAACGGGTGGCCGACGGCACCGAATACGTGCTGCAGCAAACGATCGCTTTTCAGCGCGTCATTCAAAGGGCCGTCAATCACGTCCGCTCGGCCGAAAAGCAGGAAGTCGAGGTCAGCGACATCCTGGCCTCCATTTTTCTCGAAAAGGATTCGCACGCCGCCTACATTCTCCAGCACGAAGGCATCAGCCGACTGGATGTCCTGAACTTCATCTCGCATGACGTATCGAAGTCCGCCTTCGAAGACGGGCAGGAAGGATTTGCGCCCGCCGACCGGCGCGACAAGAAGAAAAAGGGCGATCCGCTCTCGATGTTCACGGTGGACCTGGTCAAGATGGCCGCGGACGGAAAACTGGACCCGCTGATCGGCCGGGAACTCGAGACCGAGCGCACGATGCAGGTGCTTTGCCGCCGGCGGAAAAACAATCCGGTCTTCGTCGGCGATCCCGGCGTCGGCAAAACGGCCATGGCCGAGGGGTTGGCCCAGAAAATCAGTTCGGGCGAGGTGCCCGAGATCCTCAAGGACGTGCGGATTTATTCGCTGGACCTGGGGGGCATGCTGGCCGGCACCAAGTTTCGCGGTGATTTCGAGCAGCGCCTGAAAGGCGTTATTCAAGCGCTGCAGCGTCTGCCCAAGGCGATCCTGTTCATCGACGAAATCCACACCATCGTGGGGGCGGGCGCCACCAGCAGCGGCTCGATGGACGCCTCCAACATCCTCAAGCCCGTGCTGGCCACCGGCGGTATCCGCTGTATCGGCTCGACCACCTACGAAGAGTACAAGAATCACTTCGAAAAGGATCGCGCCCTGTCGCGGCGTTTCGAAAAAATCGAGATCGCCGAGCCGCCGATCAAGGAGACGATCCAGATCCTGAAAGGGCTCAAGTCCCGTTACGAGGAGCATCACGGCATCGTCTACACCGACTCGGCCCTGAAATCGGCCGCGGAGCTGAGCGCGAAGTTTTTAAACGACCGCTACCTGCCGGACAAGGCCATCGACGTCATCGACGAGGCCGGGGCCTTTGTGCGGCTTTCCGGTTCGCCGCGGCGCAAGAACATCAACCCGGCCGACATCGAAAAAATCATCGCCAAGATGGCGCGTATTCCCACCCGCAGCGTGTCGACCTCGGACCGTCTCAAGCTCGAAAACCTGGCCCGGGAACTTCAGTCGGTCGTGTTCGGGCAGGACGAGGCGATCCAGTCGCTGGTGACGGCCATCAAGCGCACCCGTGCCGGCCTGGGCGCCCCGGGCAAGCCGGTCGGCTCCTTTCTCTTCACCGGTCCGACGGGTGTCGGCAAGACCGAAGTCTCGCGGCAGCTGGCCCACATCCTGGGGGTCGAATTTTTGCGGTTCGACATGAGCGAGTACATGGAAAAACACACCGTGGCGCGCCTGATCGGTGCGCCCCCGGGCTACATCGGCTTCGACCAGGGCGGCCTGCTGACCGATGGGATCCGCAAGCACCCCTACAGCGTTCTGCTGCTCGATGAGATCGAAAAGGCCCATCCCGACCTGTTCAACATCCTTTTGCAGGTGATGGATCATGCGACCCTGACCGACAACAACGGCAAAAAGGCCGATTTCCGCAACGTCATCATCATCATGACCTCCAACGCCGGTTCGCGTGAAATGAGCAACCGCTCCATCGGTTTCGGCGACGACCACAAGGATGCCGAGCACAAGGGCCAGAAGGCGATCGAGGGGTTTTTCAGCCCGGAGTTCCGCAACCGACTGGATGCGACCATCTCCTTCCACTCCCTGACCGTCGAGATCATGGAGATGATCGTGGATAAATTCATCGGCGAGTTGAACGACCAGCTGTCCGGACGGAAGGTGTTTGTGACCATCACGCCCGAAGTGCGCTCGTGGCTGGCGAAAAAGGGCCATGACCCGTCCTACGGGGCACGGCCGTTGGGCCGCCTGATCCAGACCGACATCAAGGATCGCCTGTCCGATGAAATTCTCTTCGGACGGCTGGCCAAGGGTGGCACCATTACCGTCGATCTCAAGGACGACCGGCTCGAATTCGCCTGATCGAGCCGACCGCTTTACCGCGGAGGCGACAATTGTTCTTACCGGGCCCGGCGGTTCGCCCCGCCGGCCCGGCCGGCGCACCCCGCCTCTTTTCTCAACGCACCGCCTGCCACGCCCCATGCCGGTATTTCTGCTTTCCGATAAAATCGCGTTTCCACCGCCTCATTTTGCAACGCCCGAAGGCCTTCTGGCGGTGGGCGGCGACCTGAGTCCGGAACGCCTGCTGCTGGCCTACCGGATGGGAATTTTTCCGTGGTACAGCCAGGACGAACCGATTCTGTGGTGGTCGCCCGACCCGCGGCTCATGCTCTATCCGGACGCGCTGCATGTGTCCGGCACCCTGCGAAAGGTGCTGAGGAAAAAAGTCTTTACGGTCACCATGGACCGGGCCTTCGAGGAGGTGATCACGGCCTGCGCCGACGTGCGGGTGAAGAACCGCGAGGGGACCTGGATCGTCGAGGACATGCGCGCGGCCTACTGCCGCCTGCACCGCTCCGGCTTCGCCCATTCGGTCGAGACGTGGCAGGACGGCCGGTTGGTCGGCGGGCTGTACGGTGTTTCCCTGGGGCGCTGTTTTTTTGGTGAATCGATGTTTTCAATGGTCAGCAACGCCTCGAACGTGTCCCTGGTCACCCTGGCGCGGTTCCTGGAGTCCCTGGCCTTTGATTTCATCGATTGCCAGGTGGCCACGGCCCATCTGAAGCGTTTCGGGGCCCTTGAAATCCCGCGTGCCCGCTTTCTGAAAGAGTTGCGGCAAGCGCTCACGGCGCCGACCCTGCAAGGAAAGTGGGATTTCAACGCCGCAATCGACAGCATCACCGGGAAAAGCGACGCCCGCAGCTGACCGTCGGGATGGCAAAGCCGTTTGGTGGACAAGGCGCCATGCATTTGACTGCAACTCGCCAAATGCCTATTTCTTAACGGTCAGATAGAACCGGGCGCGGCCGGGGGATCAGACAAATAAGCCGGGTTTTCGGGAGGCAGTTTATGGGCAATGAATGCATCTTTTGCGACATCGTTGACGGCAAGAAAGAAACGGAATTTGTATTTGAGGACGAGCAGGTGGTGGTTTTCAAGGACATCAAACCGCATGCGCCGGTTCACGACCTGATCGTGCCGCGCCAGCACATCCGCAGCATCAACGATATGATCGAAGGGGACCAGGCCCTTCTCGGGCACATGCTGAAGGTCGGCCGGGATGTGGCCGGGATGCGCGGCATCGGCGCCTCGGGGTACAAACTCCTGTTCAATGTGGAGCGCGGGGGCGGCCAGATGGTATTTCATCTGCATCTGCACCTTCTCGGCGGTTGGGAAAAATAGCGCCGCCCCTGTTCATCGGGCCGGTGGCCGGTCGCCGCGAGCCGGCATGACACCCCCCCCGACGCCGGCGGCCGCGGCCGGCCTGTATATCCACGTGCCGTTTTGCCGTAAGAAATGCCGCTACTGCGATTTTTACTCCGTCGAGAATTTTGGCTTGCAGGTCGGATACCTCAAGGCGCTGCGGCAGGAGATGCGGCTGGCCGCGGCCGCGCACCCGGCCCTTGGCTTCGACACGCTTTACCTCGGCGGCGGGACGCCGACCGTGCTGGGGGCCGGCGGGGTGGAAGAGATCATCGCCGCCGCCCGCCAGGCTTTTTCGCTTCTTGCGGACACCGAGGTCACCGTCGAGGTCAACCCCGGGACGATCGACCGTGATTCACTTAAACGGCTCCGCCAGGCCGGCGTCAACCGGCTCAACATCGGCATCCAGTCTTTTACGGACCGGCATCTGGCGTTTCTGGGACGGATCCACTCTGCCGCCGATGCCGGGCGGGCGCTGGCCTGGGCGCATGCGGCCGGTTTCGACAACATCGGCATCGATCTGATCTACGGACTGCCCGGCCAGACGCCGGCGGACTGGCGGCTCGATCTGCTGCAGGCACTTGACGGGGACCTTGCGCACCTTTCCTGCTACAGCCTTACCTACGAAGCCGGGACACCCCTTGAAATGGCGTTGAAGAGCGGGAAGTTCGCGCCCGCCGGTGAAGACCGGGTGGCCGGAATGTACCTTCAGGCGCTCGACATATTGGCGCAGGGTGGCCTCGCGCAGTACGAAACCGCAAACTTCGCCCGGTCCCGCGCCCACCACTCCCGTCACAACTTGAAGTACTGGTCTTTTTTGCCTTACCTGGGGTTGGGGCCATCGGCGCACTCGTTCATGGCACCCGAGCGATTTTGGAACCACGCCGATATCGACCTTTATATCAGGAAACTGGGGCAGGGGCGCCGTCCGATCGCGGAAAGCGAACGCCTGACCCGCGAAAAGTCGATGATCGAGGCGGTCTATCTCGGCTTGCGGCTCACTGACGGGATCGACCTGTCCGCGTTCCAGGAGCGTTTCAAGACCGGTTTCATGGAACTCTTCGGCGAGCGGGCGGCGGTTTTCGACCAGAAGGGTTGGCTGACCACAACTGCCGGACGCTGCCGGCTGACACCGCGCGGAATGCTCCTGCTCGACGCCATCGCGGCCGCTTTTATCGAGCATATCTCTTGACGGCGAATCCGGTCTGAATAGAGTCTGACCCAAAACTCCCCGCCCCTAAATGGGAGGGGCTGGGGGAGGGGAAAGGGCGATCTACTTGAGGCCATTCTGAGTGTTCCATTTTTAAATGTGGAGTTGATCGCTGGGTATCGCTGTTTTTTAGCGGGAGCCGCAGCCCGCCCGGTCGGATCCAGCGGGAAAAGGGCCATTTGTTGACTGAAACTATCCGCTCTTGCGCAGCTTGCGTATATCGCCGATGCGGATCGTGAAGTTCTGGGAATCGAAGAATTCGATCAGTGGAATGACGTACTTGCGGGAGGCCGCGGTCATCTCTTTGAACTGCGGGGTTGAAATCTCGCCGTTGGCCGTCAGATACTCGACCAGCCGCTGCTTCAGGCGCGCCACGGTTTCGGCGTCGAAGTAAAGGTCCTCTTTGACCTTGACCAGCCGGCCTTCTTCCACCAGCAGGTTGAGCACATCCCGCGCACGGGAGACGTCGGTGTTCAACTGCTTGCCGAGTTCCTTGAAGTAGGGGGGCTGGAGACCGCTCTCGGCGTACGTCTTGAGGATCTTGTCGCGGATGTCTTCCTGGTCGATGCCGAGGGCGACCTTGTGGGCGGCCAGCCGCACGGTGTCCTCCGCCACGCTGATCTCGCCGTCTTTAATCATCTGGTTCATCAGCAGGTTGAACAGCTTGGGGCTCAGGTTCGGCGGCAGCTTGGTCTTCAGCTCTTCCTTGGGCATGCCGGCCTTGAGCGGGAAGCTCTTGTGGTACCGCGCGAGCTGGCCGCTCAGCTCCTCTCTGAGCTGCTGAAAGCTGTTGGTGTGCATGTAGATGCGGCCCTCGCGGTCTATGAGCAGTGCGGTTTTACGGGAAAGAAGAGCCTGCAGCTGCTGGTCGAGGGATTTTTCGGTGCTGTTGGTCATCAGGACAAGATCGGAAAAGGACACGCCGGCGTTCCCGGTCTGGTCGATATGGTAGGCGATCAAATCCTCCGCCGATTTATCGGCGATGCTCCGCAGCCCCTGGACGACCTCGGCTTTGAAGCGTTTGTGCTTGGGCGGTATCGGGTTGAGCACCTGCCCGCCGCCGATGGTTCTCACCGGCGAATAGCTCCTGATGACGAAGCGGTCGTCGGTCACCAGGCAGACCGGCTCTTCCAGGCGCAGCTGCACCGGTGCTTTTTCTCCCGGCGTGAGTTCTTCGCGGTCGAGCAGGATCAGGCTGCCCAGGATTTCGCTGGTACCGGTGTGAAACCGGACGCGGGTGCGGTTTTTGATCGGTTTTTTGTTGCTGGCCAGGTACTGCAACTGTAGATCGACGAGGAAGCTCGGCTTCAGGGCCCCGGGCATCGCCAACACCTGGCCGCGGTCGATGGCGGCCTTTTCGAGCCCCTGGAAATTGATGGCGGTGCGCTGGCCGGCTTCGGCAGCTTCGACCGCTTGATTGTGAACCTGAATCCCGCGCACCTTGGAAGTGATCAGCGACGGGTAGATCATGATGGTGTCGCCGACCCGCACCCGGCCGGAAATCAGGGACCCGGTGATGACGGTGCCGAAACCTTTCATGGTGAACACCCGGTCGACCGGCAGCCGGAAGAGGCTCGATTGGCCGCGGTCGGCCACCTGGTCGCAGATCGCCTCCAGAACGCGCCCGAACTCCTCCAGGCCTTTTTCCTTTACGGCCGAAACCGGCACGATCGGGGCATTCTCGAGAAACGTGCCGGCCGTAAAATCGCGCACGTCTTCCATCGCCAGTTCCAGCCACTCTTCATCGACCATGTCGATTTTGGTCAGGGCCACAAATCCGTGTTTGATGCCCAGCAGGGTGCAGATTTCCATGTGCTCGCGGGTTTGCGGCATCACGCCCTCATCGGCCGCAATGACCATGACCACGATATCTATCCCGGTGGCGCCGGCGACCATGTTCTTGACGAATTTTTCATGTCCGGGAACGTCCACGACCCCGACATGCTGCCCGTTCGGCAGGTCCAGCGAGGCAAAGCCCAGCTCGATGGTGATCCCGCGCGCTTTTTCTTCTTTCAGCCGGTCGGTGTCCGTGCCGGTGACGGCCTTTATCAGCGAGGTCTTGCCGTGATCGATGTGACCGGCCGTGCCGAGAATGATCTGCTTCAATTGTTCAGCTCCCGAGTTCGCAAGGCATTTGGGACATGATAAAAATTCCGGTTTTTCAGCAAGCGCGCCATTGGCTGACCCGGTCCGGCGGCGTCAGGCCTGTGCCGGTTGCGGCCGTTATCACCGTTTTTTACGATGGCGCAGGTATTCGGCGAAATAGGCCAGTCCAACCAGAATGACCGCCAGAACGACGATGTACACGATCTCGACCCGGCCGTAAAACAAGCGCGTCGCGATGACCGCAAACCCCAAGCCGAGGACGGCCCTGATGACGAAAATATGAAATCCGGTCACGTGTCGATCCTTTTTTGTGAATAATTTCCTTAAGATCGTTCTATAGTTCCATCGATAGGCATCGTCAATAGCCAGTTTGGCAGGAATGGAATCGGCCGGGGCAAGGGGCTACGGGTTCTGAACGGCCTATCAACCCGATCGCGATGGCGAATTGAGGTAACTTTGTCCGCCAGCGGTGTGCAGAAAACACAAAAGATTCCGCTTGAAATGCCAAAAAGGTTCTGATAATTAAAGAAGGCTTCAATATGGTGGGTGTAGCTCAGTTGGTAGAGCCCCAGGTTGTGGCCCTGGTTGTCGTGGGTTCAAGTCCCATCACTCACCCCATAAAAAAATTTGCGCCCGTAGCTCAGCTGGATAGAGCGCCGGACTTCGAATCCGTAGGTCGCCCGTTCGAATCGGGCCGGGCGTACCAGTGATGCACAGGTGAAAACAACCCTTTGGTTTTACGCCAATAAAGGATGGTCACCTCAAGGATTCGGATCTTCAGTCGTGGCCTAGCAAAATGTCGCCCAGGGCTTGGTATTCGAGTCCTGCCGGGCGTACCAACGAAAATGTGAACAAGGGGATGACCTGTGCCGGTCTTCCCCTTGTTGTATTTTGTAGGATCGGCCTGAAATGGCGTGAATACAAGGAGCATTTAGGGTTTTTGGTCAGTTGTTAGATGGGCAAATCCCTTCAAGAAGGTTGGGGTGAAGGAGCAGGGTGCAGCGTAGATGTTCCGTCCACACGAAAGAGGAGGAGTGACCAGATGAAAAAGACGAAAAAAGCAATTACAGAAAGCACAATGACGGCGTGGGAATCTTATTTGTCCACTTTGGAGCATGCACTCATCCAGATGGAAAAAAGTATCGAAGATTCGGTATCTGATTCGGCGGCCTGCACCAACGAATGGTGCGAGTCCGTTGAGGAAGTGGTCGATGAACTGACCGACGCCATCTATTCTTTAAACATCCCACGTTGGGCCGGTCCGGAACAATCCGCCCGTGTCAAGAACCTCAAAAAGAAGGCGCGTGAGGTTTACACAAAGTACATTCAAACAGCCAAGTGAAGGGGCTGCACATGGGTCTCTATGGCTCGGGACAAGAGGCCCGGGGAAATGCCCGACAGCAGTGCATTGGGGTGCGCAGTGGTTGGTCAATGGCCGACAGCGTTCTTGACGAAGATAGAGTAGGAAGCTCTTCAGTTTGATGGTGGGGTTTTAATGGCATTAAAAAACGAATTCATGAATATGATTATGAAGCTGGATGCCTGCTTTAACATTCCTCGAATAGCGAGCGTCCTTCTACCTCCGTTTCGCGAAGGCGGGCAGCCAAAAGATGAACAATTCATTGGATAATATTCTATCTCACTGTTCTCCAGATGCGTTTATATCAGTCGTCGGCCCTACCGCCGGATATCTTCCTGATCCCCTTTTCGTTAGTGGCGTCGATGTCGTGGGCGGAAGGGTGGTGTTGAACAGTAAAGAATTTCTGCAACGTCTTGCCCAGAGAAAACGCTGGACAGATACTACCCAAAAAACCTGTTTTCAGAAAAAGACATACCGAAGTATCCTTCAGTAGGAAACAGCGATTTCGCCGAACAGGTGCTTGGACAAGCCCGGGAAACCTATGAACGCAAACAGGCCCTGCAAGCCATAGGGGTCGATGAAAATGCCGTGGCCCGGCGTGTTGCCGACCTTCTTGAGATTGACATTAAGCTTGTCTGGTCGCCCGGCAAGAATCGCTTGATTGTAAAGGCTCGCAGCCTCTTTTGCTATTGGTTGGTGA
>JBAPSB010000073.1:0-12341 GCA_049281435.1 Desulfobacterales bacterium | reverse complement strand
GTTTTTACAGAATTTGCAGGGTTGACGCCAGCCTCCGGCTGCACTATAAACCGGTCGATTCGGAATGGCTGGGAAGCTGGAAGGCCAGGAGGCTGGGAAGATTGGAAGCTGGAAGGCTGGGAAGCTGGGAAGCTGGAAGGCCAGGAGGCTGGGAAGCTTGGAGGTTGGGAAGATAGGAGGTTGGGAAGATAGAAGGCCGGGAGGCCGGGAGGCCGGGAGGCTGAATGGCTGGAAGGTTGGAAGATTGGAATGAATGATGTGATGTGGGATTGGCGGGATTTTGGAATGATTGAAATGGACGAATAACATGACATCAACCAATCTCAGGGCTGGAAAACGGGGCCTGTTCCCGGTAAAACCATTAACGAACTTAAAACATTTTAACATATAATTTTAGATACATATATTAGTATTCCTGATAAATTAGTTCAACAGTTTGAGGGTGTGATTCGGGTGGCTATGGCGCATGACAGACGCGAGGTAATGGAAACGGCGGACTTTCTGCGCACCCGTCTGGACCGGTCGCCGCGCATCGGACTCTTCACAGGCACGGGCCTTGGCGAGAGCATCGCCGCGGTCTCGATTTCATCCGCCTTTGCCTTCGGCGACCTGCCGCACTTTCCGGTGTCGACCGTCGAAAGTCACCCGGGCCGGCTGCTTTTCGGCACGGTGGCCGAACGGCCGGTCGTCATCATGCAGGGACGTTTTCACCTGTACGAAGGCTATTCGCCGCGCGCGGTCGCCTTTCCGGTGCGCGTGATGCGGCAGCTCGGCGTCGAGTCCCTGATTCTGACCAACGCCGCCGGCGGCCTCAACCCGCGATTTCAAGCCGGCGATCTCATGGAGATCGGCGATCACCTCAATCTGACCGGCGCCAATCCGCTGGTCGGGCCCAACGAGGAGAGCTGGGGCGTGCGGTTTCCCGACATGTCCCGGGCCTACGATCCCCACCTGCGGCGGCTGGCCGCCGACGGCGCCCGTGCGGCAGGGGTCCGTATGCACACCGGCGTTTATGCCGGCCTTAAAGGGCCGTCGCTGGAAACCCCGGCCGAGGTGCGCTATCTCAAAATCATTGGCGCGGATGCCGTGGGCTTTTCGACTGTGCAGGAGGTCATCGCCGCCCGGCACGCCGGCATGCGGGTTCTGGGCCTGTCGATTATCACCAACCTCAGCGATCCGGACGCGCCCCAGCCGGCCACCATGGCCGACATCATCGCCGTGGCCGGCGCGGCCGCGCCCGGGCTGGCGGCGGTGGTGCGCTGCGTGGTGGAGCACATCGATGATGATTCCCCGCTCGGCTGACCTTCTGATCTCAAACGGCATCGTGCTGACCATGGATGCCGCCGGCACCCGGTTCGATCGCGGGGCCGTGGCCGTAACCGGCAACCGCATCGCCGCCATCGGACCGCCGGCGGACTTCGCCGCCTGGTCGGTTGGCCGCCGCATCGACGCCGGCGGCGGGATCATCATGCCCGGCCTGGTCAACGCCCACACGCACGCCGCCATGACCTGTTTCAGGGGACTGGCCGACGACCTGCCCCTGATGACCTGGCTCGATGACCATATCTTTCCGGCCGAAGCGCAGCTCGACGAAGAAACGGTCTACCGCGGCGCGCTTTTGGCCTGCACCGAAATGATCCGCTCGGGCACCACCTGCTTTTGCGATATGTACCTTTTCGAAGACGCCGTGGCGCGCGCCGCGAGTGCGGCCGGCATGCGGGCGGTGGTGGGCGAAGTGCTCTACGATTTTCCGTCCCCCAATTACGGTCCGATAGAAAAAGGCTTTGCCTATGTCGAGCGCATGATCGAAACCTGGCGCAACGATCCGCTGATCACCGTTGCGCTCGAGCCCCACTCCCCTTACCTGTGCGCGGCCGGCCTGCTCGAAAAGGCCGCGGCCCTGGCGCGCGAGAACGGACTGCCGCTGGTGACGCACCTGTCGGAAACCCGCGCCGAAGTCGACCGGATCAGGGCCTCGTACGGCTGCACCCCGGTCGCCTGGCTGGCCGAGCTGGGCGTTCTCGGCCCCGACCTGCTCGCCTGCCACTGCGTGGTTCTGACCCCGGAGGACATCGCGCTCTTGAAGGCTAACGACGTCAAGGTCGCCCACAACCCCGAAAGCAACATGAAGCTCGCCTCCGGGATCGCGCCGGTGCCCGAACTGCTCGGAGCCGGCGTCTGCGTGGCCATCGGCACCGACGGTTGTGCCAGCAACAACGATCTCGATCTTTTCCTGGAAATGGACTCGGCCGCCAAACTGCACAAGGTCGGCACGCTCGATCCCACGGTCCTGGATGCCGCAACCGTTCTGCAGATGGCCACCGGCGGGGGCGCGCGCGCGTTGGGGCTCGGCCACGTGACCGGCTCACTCGAGGTGGGCAAAGCCGCCGACCTGATCGTCGTCGACACGGCCCGCCCCCACCTGACGCCGATGTACAACCCGGTCTCGCATTTGGTCTACGCGGTCCGCGGCAGCGATGTCGAAACGGTCGTCATCAACGGCCGTTTGGTAATGGAGAACGGGCACCTGCTCAGCCTGGACGAGCGGCAGGTGATGGCGGACGTCAACCGGATCGCCACCCGCTTTCGTCCCTGATCGATCTCGTTAACTGTCTTATTTACTCGGTTTTTAAGTGCTTTAATTCATGATGTATTGCTTTAAGTATTTTCACCGAACGGCGTGTGAAACTCTCAGATTTCCGGTGACATCGCCGCCTTCTCGACCCCGCGGTTATCGCCGGCGGCCGCCGGCCGGTAGCCGGAGTCCCTCGATCAGTATTGGCGCATAGACTGCGACAACTCCACCGCACGGGCTGTCACGATAAAGGATACCCTCCCATGATCGATGCCGAAATTATCCGCTGCGCCCGCGGCCAGACGCCGGCCGACCTGCTGCTCAAGGGCGGCCGGATCGTCGATGTCTTCTCGGGCGAAACCGTGACGGGCGATGTGGCCATCAAAAACGGCACCATCGCCGGCATCGGCGCCTACCGGGCCGCCAGGACCGTCGGCCTCGACGGGCGCTTCGTGACCCCGGGGTTCATCGACGCTCACGTCCACATCGAAAGCACCATGATCGGCGTCGCCGAATTCGCGCGCGCGGTTGCGGCGCGCGGCACCACCACCGTAATCGCCGACCCGCACGAGATCGCCAACGTCCTGGGTGCCGCAGGAATCCGCTACATGCTGGCCGCCAGCGCGGACCAGCCGGCAGCCGTTTTCTTCATGCTGCCCTCCTGCGTGCCGGCTACGTCCATGGAAACCGCGGGCGCCCGGTTGACGGCCGACGACCTGCGGCCCTTGATGAACGAAGAGCGCGTGCTGGGGCTGGCGGAAATGATGAACTATCCCGGCGTGCTGGCCGCGGATGCCGAAGTCCTGCGCAAGATCGCCCTGGCCGAAAACGCGCGCAAACCCGTCGACGGCCATGCGCCGGGGCTGACGGGTACCGATTTGAACGCCTACGCCGCCGCCGGCATTGCCAGCGATCATGAGTGCACGACGATAGAAGAGGCGCGCGAAAAATTGCGGGCCGGCCTGCACATCATGGTGCGCGAGGGCACGGCCGCCAAGAACCTGGCGGCCCTTTTGCCGCTGGTCAACCCGCACACCTGCCGCCGCATGATGTGGTGCACCGACGACCGCCACGCGCACGACCTGCTGACCGAAGGGCACATTGATTTCATCGTCCGCAGCGCCATCGGCCGCGGCCTCGACCCGCTGGCCGCCATCCGGATGGCGACGCTCAACCCGGCCGAATACTTCGGCCTCCGCCACCTGGGGGCGGTGGCCCCGGGACGCCGGGCCGACCTGCTGGTGATCGACAATCTGAAGGACCTTAGAATCGAACAGGTCTACAGCCGGGGGCGGCTCGTGGCGGTCGACGGCCGCATCGTTGCGGATCTCGAAAGACCCGATCCGATCGATGCGCCCCGGGCCATGCGGATGCCGCCCGGTGCCCTCGATTTTTCGATCGCAGCCGCCGGCCGCCGCGTGCGGGTCATCGAGATCGTGCCCGGCCAGATCGTCACCGGTTCACGTGTCGCCGACGCCCGGATCGAAAACGGCCAGGCGGTGGCGGATACCGACCGGGACCTGCTCAAGCTGGCGGTCGTGGACCGGCACAGCGGTAGCGGGCGGATGACCGCCGCTTTCCTCAGGGGCCTGGGCCTGAAGCGGGGGGCCATCGCCTCGAGCGTGGCCCACGACGCCCACAACATCATCGTCGCCGGTGCCGGCGACCGCGACATGACGATCGCCGTCGAGCGGATCGTCGCGATGGCCGGCGGACTGACAGTGGTGAACGACGGCCGTGTGCTGGCCGAACTGGCCCTGCCGGTCGCCGGTTTGATGGCGGAGGCCCCGCTGCCGGAGGTGGCCGCCGCGTTGGAGCGGCTGACCGCGGCGGCCCGCTCGCTCGGCAGTCTGCTCAAAGACCCTTTCATGACGCTGTCTTTCCTGGCCCTGCCGGTCATCCCGGCCCTCAAGCTCACCGACCGGGGTCTGGTGGACGTCGAAAAGTTTGATATCGTTCCGCTGTTCGTCGAATAAATTTACTATAAGATCCACGATATCGTGGATCTTGTCGTAAATTTATGAAGGGTATAAGCGGAAAGAAAAAGAAGAGGCTTCGCATGAACGTTAACGGTAAACCGATGCGGCCGATATGGCTGGATGAAAAGAGCGGCACGGTCCGGATCATCGACCAGCGGCGGCTGCCGCACGAGCTGATCATCATGGTGCTGACGGAGGTCGGGCAGGCCGTTGGCGCCATCAAGGAGATGGCGGTACGGGGGGCGCCCCTGATCGGGGTCACGGCCGCCTACGGGGTTTACCTGGCCGTGCGGCAGGAGCCGGGCGAGCCGAACGCCGCCGCGCAGGCCGGCCGCAGGCTCAAGGAAGCCCGGCCCACGGCCGTCAATCTGGCCTGGGCTGTTGATCGCGTGCTGGCCGCGCTGACGAAAAAAAGGCCCGAGACGGACCCGGTCGCGATCGCCCGCGATCAAGCCGCCGCCATCGCCGAAGAGGAAGTCGCCAATTGCCGCAGCATTGGAGAGCATGGACTGGCGTTGATGACGAGCCTGAGCAAACGCCGGCCCGAGCGGCCCGTCAACGTGCTGACCCACTGCAACGCCGGCTGGCTGGCCTGCGTCGAGTACGGCACGGCCACCGCGCCGGTCTACGCCGCCCATGAACACGGCGTGCCGGTCCACGTCTGGGTCGACGAGACCCGCCCGCTGAACCAGGGTGCGCGCCTGACCGCCTGGGAACTGTCCCAGCACGGCGTGCCCCACACACTGATCGCCGACAACACCGGCGGCCACCTCATGCAGCATGGCCTGGTGGACATCGTTATCGTCGGCAGCGACCGCACCACCTGCACCGGCGACGTGGCCAACAAAATCGGCACCTACCTCAAGGCCCTGGCGGCGCGCGACAACAACGTGCCCTTTTACGTCGCCCTGCCGTCGAGCACCTTCGACTGGCGGCTGCGCGACGGCCTCGCCGAAATCCCCGTGGAGGAACGCGACCCGGATGAAATCCGTTATGTTCAAGGCCGCGTGGACGGCAAAACCCGCCGCGTGCTGGTGCCGCCGGAGGACAGCCCGGCGATCAACTATGCTTTCGACGTGACGCCTGCGCGTCTGGTGACCGGTTTCATCACCGAGCGCGGCATCTGCCAGGCGAGCGAAGCCGACATCCGGCGGCTCTTCCCGGAGAAACAACTCATTGACATCGAAAAGGAACCATGCTGACGGACATCGAAAAAAGAGTCATCGCCGCGATTCAGGGCGACATCGCGGTCACCGGCCGGCCCTATCGCCGGATTGCGGAAAGCCTGGACATCCCGGAAGACCGGCTGCTGGAGATACTGCGGGACTTGTGCGACCGCGGCGTCATCCGCCGCTTCGGCGCCACCATCCGCCACCAGAAATCCGGCTTCACCGCCAACGCCATGGTCGCCTGGCGGGTGGAAGAAGAGCGCATCGAAACGGTGGGCAGAATCATGGCCGGATTCCGTCAGGTTTCGCATTGCTACCGTCGCAACCCGACCGGTGACTGGCCCTACAACCTCTACACCATGGTCCACGCCCGCAACGAGGCCACCTGCCACGAGACGGCCCGCAAGATGGCCGAAAAATCGGCCGTCACCGATTATGCCCTGCTGTTCAGCCGTCGCGAACTCAAGAAGACCTCGATGCGGTATTTCCCGCCCCGCGATGAGGAAAATCCCGAGAATTGACGGTAGCCGTACGCAAACCGCATTTTTCCCGTTGCTCGGCTCCCTGCACGAGTTTTCGGCCGCGTTGTCTATAAAGCAGGCCGCGCCGCCACTCCCGCGCGGACCAACCGCCTTAACGGACCAACGGGCTAAACGGGCTAACCGGCCAACCGACTAACGGGCCAACGGGCTCAACGGGCCAAACGGGCTAACCGGCCAACCGACCAACCAAATGACATCGGCTCCCCACATCCTTCTCGTCAACCCCTGGATCCACGACTTCGCCGCCTACGATTTCTGGGCCAAGCCGCTGGGGCTGCTGGGGCTGGCCGCGCTGTTGCGGCACCACGGCTGCACGGTCTCTTATGTCGACTGCCTGGACCGCTTTCACCCCCGTGCACCGGCGACCGATCCGCGGCAACGCTGCGGCCGCGGGCCTTACCTGAAAACCCCGTTGCCCAAACCGGCGGCCCTGGCCGATGTCTCCCGGCGTTTTTCACGCTACGGCATCAAGCCCGAATGGCTGATAGAAGATCTGCGCGCGCTGCCCCGCCCCGATCTGATCCTGGTCACCTCGATGATGACCTACTGGTACACAGGAGTGCACGAAACCATCGGCATCCTGCGCCAGATCTTTGCGGATGCGCCGCTGATTTTAGGCGGTGTCTATGCCACGCTCTGTCCGGAACACGCCCGCCGGACCGCCGGTGCCGACCGGGTGGCCGGCGGCGCGGCCGAACCCATGCTGCTGGACCTGGTGGCGGAGGTCACCCGATACCGGCCGGCGGCGCGCTTCGACCCGCAGGACCTGGACACCTATCCGCATCCGGCCCACGACCTGCAACGCCGCAGCGCCTACGTCCCGCTTCTGACCGCCAGGGGCTGCCCGTTTGCCTGTCCCTACTGCGCGGCCAAAAAATTGACCCCCGATCGCATGACCCGCGACCCGGAGTTGGTTGTGGATGAAATCCAGCGCTGGCAGCGGGATTTCGACGTCAGGGATTTCGTGTTTTACGACGACGCCCTGCTGATGGAGGCCGAGTGCCACACCGTGCCGATTCTCGAAGGGGTGATCCGGCGCGGCCTGAAGCTGCGTTTTCACACCCCCAACGCCCTGCACATTCGCTGGATCACGCCGGCCATCGCGCACCTGATGAAGCGGGCCGGATTCGACACCGTGCGCCTGGGGCTGGAAACCGCCGCTGCCGCCCCGCGGCCGGTCGGGGACCGGAAGGTGACGGCCGACGAGTTCGAGCGGGCGGCGGTTTGCCTTAAAAAAGCCGGGTTCCAAAAGCGCCAGCTCGGCGCCTACCTTCTGGCGGGACTGCCCGGACAGTCGGTCGAGGAGATCGCGGCCTCGATCCAAATCGTCAAGGACAACGGCGTCACGCCGATTTTGGCCCACTACTCCCCCATTCCCCACACCGACATGTGGCCGGCCGCCGTCGCCGCCTCCCGCTACGACCTGGCGGCCGACCCGATCTTCACCAACAACGCCATCCTGCCCTGCCGCAAGGAGCCCTTTTCGTGGGCGACGATCACCCGCCTGAAGAAACTTGCGGCGGGGTGAGGGGGGAACGGGTTGCGGGGTGCGGGTATGTTTGGTGTTTGGTATTTGGTGATAGGTGTTTAGTATTAGGGCGATGCAGCCATACGAGGGGCTGCCCTTGTGGGTGGCCGAAGTTGCGGGTGGCGGGTTACGGGGTGCGGGTTCCCGATATCTGATTTAAACCTTTTGCCGTGCGCCGTGTACCTTTCGCCTTGTACCCTACACCTTGCACCCTGTAACAATTTATGACCTCGACCGGCTATCGCGCTTGACAGTGGCGGGTGCCGCCGTTATGCTGCCGCTCACCGTCGATTTACCCTGCATCTTCAGTTTATCACTCCCGCGAACGAGGAAAGATGCCCATGCTCTCTCTGAAATCTCTGGAACCGGCGGCTTCCGAAACCGACCTGCTGGTCGTCCCGGTCTGTGAGGATGCCGAACTGCACGATCACCCCCTGCTCGCCTCGATGGTGGCGCGCATTCAAAAATTCGAGGAGTTCAAGGGCGCCAACGGCGACGAGGTCGTGCTCTACAGTCCACCCGGCACCAAGGCCCGGCGGGTCCTTTTCACCGGTTTGGGTTCCGCCGCCGCCCTAAACCGGGAAACGGTGCGGGCCGCCGCCGGCCGCGCGGTCAAACTGGCCCTGCAAAAAAAATTGCAGAACATCGCCGTCGTCGTTCCCGTCTTAGAGCTGCCGGATATCGAGCCGGAGGCGGTCATCGCATCGCTGCTGGAAGGTGCCGGCCTCGCCAATCACCGGTTCGTCGCCTACAAGACCGACAAGAGCCGGCCGCCCTTGAAAAAAATTGACCTGCTGGTGCCGCCGGAAACCGCCCGGGCCTTCGGCAAACTGCCGGCCAAGATCGGGCAGACCTGCCGCGGCAGCCTGATGGCCCGGGACTGGGTCAACACGCCGGCCAACGACAAGACGCCGGCCGCCCTGTCGCGCGCGATCGCCACCGGTGCCCGCAAGGTCGGGCTCCAGGTCAAAACTTTCGGCCAAAAGGAACTTCAGAAGGAAAAGTTCGGCGCCATTCTGGCCGTGTCAGCCGCCAGCCGCAACGCTCCGGCCATGGTCGAGCTGGTGTATGCCCCCAAAGGGGTGCGCAAGACCGTGGTCATCGTCGGCAAGGGGGTAACCTTCGATTCGGGGGGCGTGAACCTGAAGACCTCCAAGACCCTGAGCATGATGAAATCCGATATGGCCGGAGCAGCGGCCGCGGCGGCCGTCATGCTCGCTGTGGCCGGGCTCAAGCCGCGTCTGAAAGTGGTGGGCATCCTGCCGCTGGTGGAGAACATGCTCTCCGGCTCGGCCACGCGGCCGGGAGATATTATCCGCACGTACAGCGGCAAGACGGTCGAGATCGGCAACACGGATGCCGAGGGCCGGCTGATCCTGGCCGATGCGATCACCTATGGCATCGCGCGCCACAAACCCGATTTCCTGATCGATGTGGCCACCCTGACCGGCGCCTGCGTGACGGCGCTGGGAGAAGGCCTGGCCGGCCTGTTTGCCAACGACGACCCCTTGGCCGCCGCGATCCTGGCATCGGCCGAAAAAACCCACGAGCGCTGCTGGCGGATGCCGCTGCCGGAGGATTACACGGACCAGCTCAAAAGCGAGCTGGCCGATATCAACAACATGCCCGCCACGCGCTGGGGCGGCGCCATTACCGCGGCGCTTTTTTTGAAAGAGTTCGTCGGCTGCACGCCCTGGGCCCACATCGACATCGCTGGCCCGGCCTACCGCAAGAATGGCGGCGACTACTGCGGGCCCGGCGGGACCGGGTTCGGCGTGAGGCTTCTCTGCGATCTGCTGGAACGGGTCGGGTAGGTCGATAACAGTGCCGGCGCCGATGAAAAAACGACTTCTGCCCCTGGTATTTGCCACCCTGGGCCTGCTGGATTTCCTGTACGGCCTTTACCGCGGCGATCGCGTCAGCATCCTCGTGGGCCTGGCCATGGTCGGCATTGCGGTGTATATCATCCGGAACGCGGGATCACAGAAATGACATCCAGGACTGACAAGACCAAGCGCCCCAAGGTCGCGGGTTCCCGCAGGATAGGCCGCTCCCGGAAAGTTGGGCTCGTCGTTCTGGCGGCCGTGGTCTGCGGGCTGGTGCTGGCCGGTTATTATTTCATCCGGCCTGAAAACGGCGCGGAGCGCTCCGAAGCGCAAACCGTTGAAACCGTGCCCGCCGCCTCGCAAGCCGGCGCAGAAAACCGCTCGCGCGACTTTCAGCCCTTGATCGGCCGCTGGCGTCGACCGGACGGCGGATACGTGATCGAGATCCGCGGCATCGATGCCACCGGCAAGATGGATATCGGGTATTTCAATCCCCGTCCGATCAACGTCGCCCGGGCGACTGCGGAAAAGGACGCCGGGGCCTTGAAAGTCTTCATCGAACTGCAGGATGTCGGCTATCCCGGGGCGACCTACACACTGGCCTACGATCCCCGGCTGAACGTGCTCCAGGGCCTGTACTACCAGCCGGCGGCGGGCCAGACCTTCGACGTGGTCTTCGTTCCTTTACGATAAAATTCTTAATTGGTGTCCATCCGCTGTTTCATAAAGGACACCGATCAGGCGGGGGCGGCCGTGTCATCGGCCGGCAGCGATAACTCCCTCTTAATAAAAAAAACTATCCCGCAGCCGATAGCGCTCATGCTGCCAATCGCCGCCATGGACCATCACACCGACCCATGATATCTCCGTCAGACCGACCACCGGCCGATGCCGGACTCTTTAAACGAATCCGGCTCTCGATTTTGTCCGATCCCGTCATTCCCCGCACCGCAGTGGAGCGCAAGCGGTACCTTTTAAAAAACCTGGTCCTGCATTTTCGCCCGGCAACCGTGCCGGTGGCCACGCTGCGCTTTTCGCTCACCTGGGGCCTGGGGGGCATGGCCGCCGTCCTGGTGCTGCTTCAATTCGGCACCGGCGTGCTGCTGAAATTCGCCTACGAACCGACCCCTGTCGCCGCCTATGCCTCGATTCAGTCACTTGTGAGCGGCGTGCCGTTCGGCCGGCTGATTCGCAACCTGCACCACTGGTGCGCCCACCTGCTGGTCCTGGTCGTGCTGCTGCACCTGCTGCGGGTGTTTTTCACGGGCGCCTTTCATCCGCCGCGGCAGTTCAACTGGATCATCGGCCTGGGCCTGTGCGGCCTCGTGCTGATCGCCAACCTCAGCGGGTATCTGCTGCCCTGGGACCAGCTGGCCTACTGGGCCGTGACCGTTTCGACCGGCATGCTGGAGTACGTCCCCTGGTTCGGCTTCGCCCTTCAGAAACTGATTCGCGGCGGGCCCGACATCGGACCGGCTACCCTGCGGATTTTTTATGCCGTCCACACCGCCGTGGTTCCGATTCTGCTGTTGTCGCTGATGGGGTTTCACTTCTGGCGCGTACGCCAGGCCCACGGCCTGGTCGTCCCCCGCCGGCCGGGAGCCGCGCCGCCCGAGCCGCCGGAAAGGGTGCCGAGCCTACCGGATCTCCTGCTGCGTGAAGCGGTGGTCGCCACAGTTCTGATCGCCGCCGTCATGCTGCTGGCGATTTTCTTCGACGCGCCCCTGGCCGATCCGGCCAACCCCGGGCTGAGCCCGAATCCAACCAAGGCGCCCTGGTACTTTGCCGGGCTTCAGGAACTGCTGCTGCACCTTCATCCCCTCTTCGCGGTTTTTATCGTTCCGCTGGCGGCCGCGGCAGCCCTTATGGCCCTGCCCTATCTGACCTATGAAACCGACACCGGCGGAATCTGGTTTGCCACCCGGACCGGACGCAAGGCCGGGATTGGCGCCGCCGTCGCCGCCCTGGCGGCCGCGCCGACTCTGATCCTCTTCGACGAATGGCTCGCGCGTTCCGGCCATCGATTCGCGGGGCTTCCGACGGTCATCGCGGACGGGCTGATCCCTTTTATCCTCTTGCTGGCTGTCATCGCACTTTTTTACCGGGTGTCGAGACGGCGGTTTTCAGCATCGCTGAACGAAACCGTCCAGACGATAGGTATCTTTCTGGCCACGGCCCTTACCATCATGACCGTCACCGGGGTGTGGTTTCGCGGCGCCGGCATGAAACTGGTGTGGCCGTGGTCGTAAGCGCAGGGGCGTTCACCGCGGAGACGCGGGGGGCGCAGAGGTTTTTTCTCATTTAGTTTACAGCGATTTTCTGCGCCGCGTGCGAAGCCCCGCACAGATAGACGCAAGCACGGGCGGTTGTTTTCCAAAAGGGTCCAATGACGGCTGAGAAACGGAAAAAAAGGCCGGCGATGCCGAAAAAACCTGCCGAAACAGAAACGGCAGCAGTCCTGCCGCGGCGCAAATTCCTGATGAAGCTCTGGTTCGGCCTCGGTTTGGTCGCCGTCGGCGAACTGGTCTGGATCGTGACCTCTTTCCTCAGACCGCGCCGGTCGCCCACGCCCGACGGCGATTTCGGTGCGATCGTGACGGCCGGGCCGGTGGATGGTTTTCCCAGGAATTCGGTCACGGCCTTTCCGCGCGGGCATTTCTACCTGGCGCGCCTGGAAGACGGCGGATTTCTCGCTATCTCAAGGCGCTGCACCCATCTGGGG
>JBAPSB010000072.1:0-5877 GCA_049281435.1 Desulfobacterales bacterium | reverse complement strand
TTCTCCGTCGTCCGTCCTCTGTCGTCCGTCTTCCGTCGTCGGCCATCCGTCCCCTACCCTCTATCATTCACCGTCTGTCGCCGGTCTTCCACCCTTTACTATCCGCGTCAGCCGTCGTCCGCCCTCTGTCTTCTCTTCTCCGTCGTCCGTCCTCTGTCGTCCGTCTTCCGTCCTCTGCCGTCTCTTCTCCGTCGTCCGTCCTCTGCCCTCTGCCCTCCGCCCTCTTCTCAAACAACCCGGCGCATCGGCACCAGACGGAAATTCTTGCCCGGGGCGGCAAATTTTTCCGGTTTTTCTTCGACCGCTCGGGCGGACCGGCGGCGGGCCAGCGCGAGGTAAAATTCGACTTCGGCCAGGGGCCGGTCGATGGCGGCCGCAATTTCGCCCGGGGTCCGGCCGGACTCGGCCAGGTGCGGAATCTCGGCATAGCGGTTGGGCGGGCAGTCATCGCGGACTGCCTCGCGGTTGTCCGCGGGTGGGGTTTCCGGCTGCGCCGGTCCAACAGCCGGCTCACCGGCGCTCTGGCCTTCGGCCCGCAGCACGCTCTCCTCGACCCACTGCTGCAGTCGCTCCCTTTCATCGACAATGGTTCTGACAACGGCCGCCAGCGACTTTTCCGTCTGTTGTCCGACCATGCGGGCCATGACCTGGGCCGAAAAGCCCGGTCCTGCCGCTGGGGCCAGCCTGCGGTCCAGGACATACTGACGGTACCTGATACGGTTGCAGGCCAGGTACACCAGCATCAACAGGCAGGCCGCGACGATAATTCCCTCCCGATACGAGTCGAAAAAAATGGTGATAAAATACGGCATCAGCTCCACCTCGATAGTCGTTAACGCCAGACCTCACGCAAGCACGTCAATGCGCCGACCCCTTTCTTTCCGGCGAGCGCCAGCCGGTGTTTCATCGGCCGCCTCGCAGTCGTTTACCGCCCCAGGCTCTGCGGCCGGCGGCGGCTCTTCGGATTTTTCCCGCCCCTTTCCCGAATAGCGGTCTTGCAGGTCTCGCCGAAAATCGCGCCGCCTGTTCTTGGACCGCCGCTGCTCTGACTTGGGGACCCCAGTCGGGGAAAGCACCCAGGCCCACTTCCCGCCGGTGTTGATTTTTTCGACCATGACCGGACACCTCGAATACGGCGGACGCGTGCGACCGGATATTCTTCGGGGTGAACGGGACTGTTGCCAGCACGCCTCAGTCTTGCAACAGTTGTCTCTTTCTCAGCTTCGACCGCAGCCGGATGATGGCTTGAGAATGAAGCTGCGAGACTCTCGATTCGGTCACTCCGATGACTTCACCGGTTTCTTTCATAGTCAACTCGTCCGCATAGTAGAGCGAGAGGACCAGTTTCTCCTTTTCGGGCAACTCCTCGATGGCCTCCGCCAGGGCCATCTGCAGTTCCCTCAAGCCGGCCTGTGAAAAAACGTCTTCGTCTTCCCTTATCAGGCAGTTGGCCAGTTTGTTCTTGTCGCGGGCCGAAGAATACCCCAGCTCTTCGTAACTGATAAACGAAATGTTGGACATCTGTTTGATGCGGTAGAGTTCCTCCAGGTCGATCTCCATGGCCTGGGCCACTTCGGTGTCGTCGACCTCACGGCCGAACTTCTGCTCCAGCGCCAGGTAGACCTTTTCGAGTTCACGGGTCTTGCGGCGACTCGATCGCGACAGGTAATCCCGCGAGCGCAGCTCGCTGAGCACGGCGCCGCGGATACGAAAAGCCGCATAGGTGGTAAACTTGTTGTCCCGGCTGGGGTCGAAACGGTCGATGGCCTGTATCAGGCCGATGACGCCGACATTCAACAAATCTTCCGTGTCGACACTGGGCGGCAGATGGATGGCGATCCGGTTGACGATCCGTTTGACATAGGGCAGGTATTTAGTGATCAACTGCTCGCGTGACGGCAGCGTTTGTTCGCTCGTCACCGGCAGACGCATTTCTGCGTATCCCATAAAATGACTACTCCACATCCAGGCGCACGATCACGGCCCGGCCGATTGAGCGGCCGTGCCTCACGCCAGTTTGTTAGTGTACAGGTGGTCCCAGAAAAAATTGGAATCGCCGACCGGCAGCTTGGACGCCGGCAGGCTGGCGACGCGCTTGGCCAGGGCACTGAAGCAGCGGCTGGCCCTGCACCCCGGGAAAAGGTCGGTAACGATTTTCTGCCGCCTCACGCCCCGCGGGACCTTTTCGTCATACAGTACGCAACCGATGTACTCGATGGAGATGTCCAGGAATTTCTTGACCACCGTGTCGAGCTGGCGGTAGATTTCCAGGGCTTCCTGCACGTCGGCGGCCTGATTGACCAGCAGTTTACAATTCTTCTCGGCGTATTTCACCGACAGGACCTTCATCAGCGCATAGGCATCGGTCAGAGACGTCGGTTCCGGGGACACCACCACCATGATCTCCTGCGCCGTGACGTTGAAGTCCATCACGTTGGTCGAAATTCCGGCGGCGGTATCGATCAGCAGGATATCGACCGAATCGACCAGCAGGTCGAGCTGGGTGAGGACCCTGACTTTCTGCTCGAAGGTCAGGCTGGTCAACTCCTGAATACCGGAAGAGGCCGGCAGAATTTTCATGTCGCCGGGTCCGTTTACGATCACCTCGAGAACGCTCTTTTCACCGGCGATCACGTGTGAAAGGTTGTAGCGGGGCGCCAAGCCGAGCAGGACATCCAGGTTTCCCAGGCCCCAGTCGGCATCCAGGATGAGCACCTTCTTGCCCTGGCTCGCCAGTGAAAACCCGAGATTGGCCACGATGTTTGTTTTACCGACGCCGCCCTTGCCGCTGGTGATGGCAATGACCCGCGTCGTCGACCGCGCGCGGCGTTGATTTTCCTTGCCGGCTATCTGCTGGCGCGCGCCGATTCTTCTGGCGATCTGAATGACATTTGTCGAGGATTTGCTGGAATCCATATGGCTATGTGCCCTCTCGTCCTTCCTGTTCATCCCGAACCGGAGGACCGCTCGATTCGTTGACCAGTTGCGTTTGCCGATGACCGGACACCGGAAAACGTAGCGTTGTTGCTTTGCTTACCGATATCCCACCGACAGGGAGCGGCCGGCCGGCATCGATTCGGTCCGCAGACCGACGAGTGCTTCACGACAGCAGGTCCGGCAGGGTTTGTACTGGTGGTTCCGGGCCTCCGCCACGCTCGCGAAACCGATCATGTTCTCATCCTTGATGGCGGTCGCCCATTTGCAATCGGCGGTGTGAAATACGCTCGAGTTCCGGTTGGCCACGTAGGCGCAGGCCTCGGCATCGGGAGCGAAAAGCGCCCCCTCCTGCGGCGCGCCGTCAGCCGGCGGGACTGCCGCCGCCTGCGCTTGCCCGCGGTTGTCGTCAGCAACCAGCGCAGCGAGCGTCTCGAGATCGGCATCCTTGACGCCGTCCACACCCGGCGCCCCGTCGAAGAGACAGGCCGCCGGCAGGCGCAGCCGCAGCAGGAAATTCAACAGGCTGCCGCAGGCGCAGGTCTCATCGATCTTGGAGAACATCAGCCGCTCGATCCGAAACCCGCTCAATTTGGCGCACAGATCGACGCCGTCGCGCAGGCGCGCCGTCGCGCTCAGCACCAGCTGAACTTCGAGCGCCGCGATCCCCTCGAACACCTCACCCAAGGTTCGGATAAGAGCGGTGTTGCGCAAAGTGACACCCGGCGTGTCGATCAAGACCAGATCGTAGCGGCTGTATTTTTCCAGAGCCTCGACCAGACCGGACCGGTCGCTGACGACCGCGGTCGGAATGTCGATAATAGCGGCGTACGCCTTCAATTCCTCCGCGGCCGCAACCCGGTAGGTGTCCAGCGAGAGCAGGGCCACCTTCATGCCCGGAGCGAGCGTGTACGCGGCCGCGAGCTTGGCCGCCGCGGTGGTCTTTCCGACCCCCGAGGGACCGACAAGCGCGATACGCCGCCGCTGACCGCGCTCAATGGCCAGCGGTTTGACGCTGGCGCCCATCTGCGCGATGACACCCGCCAGCCGGGAACGACGAAGGGCGGGATCATCGCCCGGGCCTTTTTCGTGTTTCAGGAAATCAGAGGTCAACCGCCGGGCATATCTTTCTTCAACACCGTGCGACAGCAGCCGCCGGTAGAGCCAATGGCCGCCGATGCGCGCCATCACCTGGTCTGCACGCCCGGCCTCCGGCGGCTTTCCCGGATCTATCCTCGGCGGGTAATCCAGTCCCGGAAAGCGGTTCGGCCGCGGTGACCGGCGGCTGGCCGCTAAAATGGGCCGGCCTTCGAGGTCGCCGGTGCGGCCATCCTCCGCGCATCCGCCCGGCAGAAGCGGCGGCAGCGCGCCGGCGCCCGCGGCGGTGACTTCCACCCCGGCTTTTCTGAAGCAGCTGAATACGCCGGTGCCACGCCGGCTGCAGGCTGACAGGATCACGGCTTCGGTTCCCAACTCGTTCTTGACGAGCTTCAGGGCCTCGGTCATGGTGCGGGCTTCGAATCGTTTAATCTGCATCGGTCAGTTCCACCATTCCCAGCGACCTGAGTTTGCAGTTCGGCAGCAGTTCGTCGTATGACAGGACCGTCAGGTCGGGAAAATATCGATCGATGAGCCGCTTGAAATAAGGCCGCACATGCGCGGAACACAAGACGATCGGCCTGACGTTGAGGGGCGCGAATTTTTCCACCTGGCCGGCCAGCGACCGGACGATTCTTTCCAGCCGGTCGGGGCTCAGCGCCAGGTAATGCCCATGGTCGGACTTCTGCAGGCCCTCGGCCAGCCGGGTTTCCGCTCGCTGGCCGAGGTTCATCACGGCCAGCTCGCCGGAGTCGGGCAGGTGCTGGCGCGTAATCGTGCGCGCCAGGGCCTGGCGTGCGTATTCGGTCAACACGTCGGTATCCTTGACCATCGGCGCCCAGTCGGCCAGCGATTCCAGAATCGCCAGCAGGTCGCGGATGGGGACCTGCTCCCGGAGCAGGTTCTGCAGGACCTTGACCACCGCACCCAGCGGCAGCAGGTGGGGCACCAGTTCCTCGATGACTTTGGGATGGGTGTCCTTCAGGTTGTCGAGCAGTTCCTGAACTTCCTGGCGTCCCAACAGTTCGTGGGCGTGACGCCGGATGACATCGGAGAGATGCGTGGTCATCACGGTGGCGGCGTTCACCACCGTGTAGCCGTTTGCAATGGCGCGCTCCTTGACGTTTTCCTTTATCCAGAGCGCCGGCAGTCCGTAGGTCGGTTCATTGGTCGCCACGCCCTCCACCTTCTCCTCGACCGTGCCGGGGTCCATGGCCAGGAAGTAGTTGGCCATCAGTTCGCTGCGCGCCACCTCGTTGCCTTTCAACAAAATGGCGTATTCGCCGGGTTTCAGCCGGATGTTGTCCTGAATGTGAATCGGCGCGACAATGATGCCGAGTTCCTGGGCGAATTGCTTCCGGATGGTCTTGATGCGCCCGAGAAGCTCGCCGTTTTGTTCGGTGTCCACCAGGGGAATCAGCCCGTAACCGACTTCCATGGCCAGCGTGTCGAGCGGCGGCAGGTTTTCCACCCCTGCCGCGGCCGGCGAATCCGCGGCGGACGGCGCTGCAGCGGCCTCGGCATCGGCTGCGGCCTGTTTGCCGGCCCGGTGGATGGCCAGAGCCAGTCCGGCGGCCGACAGGGAAAGGATGATAAAAGGCACGGTCGGCAGTCCCGGAACGAGTGCAAAGCCGAAGATAACCCCCGCGGCGATGCCTATCGCCCGCGGTTGTACGAGAATCTGGCTGGTAATCTCCCGACCGAGACTAGACTCCGAGCCGGCGCGGCTGACGATGATGCCGGCGGCCGTGGAAATGATCAGGGCCGGTATCTGGGTCACCAGTCCGTCGCCGACGGTCAGCAGGGTGTAGTTCTGGGCCGCGCCGGAGAAACTCATATTGTTTT
>JBAPSB010000071.1:0-3714 GCA_049281435.1 Desulfobacterales bacterium | reverse complement strand
GTCGTATTGATCGGCATAGGTCTTGAAGTAGTTGACCATCCTGGTGAACTTGTCGATCTCCTGCGGAGAAAGGGAGTTTTTGACGTAGGTGGTGTCGCGCAGATAGCGCTTGAGCACCATGTTGCCGAAAAGAGTCCCTTTTTTGTGGTTGGCGGCAAACTTGTTGACCACCGCCGCCAGCTGCGGACTGTTTCGGCGAAACATCCAGGCGATTTCGCCACCGGTCCTGACGGCGATGTCGTCGTGGACGCGGATGGCCTCAAAAATCTGCGCCCAGAAGCGGGCCTTGTGGCTGTCGACCACGATCATCGGAATCAGGCCGGCATTGACCATTTCCAGCAGATCCTCATCTTCGAGGGATTCGTCGGCCGCGACAATAGCCATTTCAGGCCGGCCGTTCTTCTTGAAGCGATCGTTGAGGTGAACCAGGCTCTCGTAGTAACTGCTCGACCGGCGAACATGGATCTCCTTGCCTGCCAGGTCGTCGAGGCCGGTCAAGGCCGGGACGGCCGGTCCGGTGACCAGCAGTTCATCCACGCCGGTCAAAAACGGGGCCGAAAAATGCACCTGCCTTTTGCGCTCGGCGGTGATGGTCAAATTAGCGGCGGCGATGTCCCCGAAACCGCCGACCAGGGCCGCAACGAGTTCGTCCCGCCGCACGGGGATTATGACCACCTGGACCGGCAGGGTTTTGCTTTTCAGCTTTTTATTGACATATTTTTCAAATTCCTTGACCACCTCATAGGTCGCCCCCCGCTGCTGCCCGCGATCCAGGAAATAGTAAGTCTTGCTGTAGGCCACCAGCACGCGAATCCGCCGCTCCTTGACCATCGCGTTGAAATCACCCAGCCACTTCTTCGCAAACGGCCAGCGGGCGTCTGCCGGCCGGGATCCTGATTCGGCGGAATCCAGCCGGCCGGCGCCGCCGGCTGTCAGCGCGATCAGTGTCAGCCCGATCACTGTGCGAAAGGCATTGCACCGCCATCGCGGGCGGCCGACCATCATCAACCGGTATATCGAGGGCGCCATTTTTTCTTTTTCCCGTTTTTCAACTGGTGATTTATTTTAAGAAGCCGGGTTTGTTTCAATGGCTTTCCAAGTCACTTTGCCTGACGCTGCCGCTCGATAATGGTCAACAGCCGTTCGCCGTCGGCGCGGGCGGCCGGCCGCGCGGCCATCTCTTCGGCGATCTGCCGTGCTTTTTCGTATTGTTGCCGCTGCAGGTAGAATACGGCCAGGGCGTAGGCGTATTCGGGCCGGTCCGGTTCGATGGCAAGGGCTTGTTTCAGCGACGTTTCCGCTTCCGGGTCCCGCCGGAGCTGCTGCAGCAGGAGCCCGAGGTTGTAATGAATCCGGGACCGCTGGGGCAGCCCCCGCGCCGCCTGGGAGAGGTAGTCGGCCGCCGCTTCATATTTTTTTTCTTCCGCCAGCAGCAGGCCGAGAGAGTATTTTACCTCGTGCTGATCGGGATGAGCGGTCGCCACCTCGCGCAGCAATTCTTCGGCGGCGGCATTTTTCCCCATCCGGTTGTACACCATGGCCAGGTTTACCTTGGCTGGGAAGAATTCCGCGTCTATTTCGATGGCCTTGCGGTAGTTTTCAGCCGCCTCCTCGTAGCGGCCCAGGTTCGAGTACAAATTGCCCAGGTTGTGTCGCGAAGTGGGGAAATCGCCCGTGTAGGCCAGCGCCTGCCGGTATTCATCGACCCCGGCTTCAAGTTGTTTTCGGATGGCTTCCGGCATCTCAGCGGCGGGCAGCGTCGTCAGGAGCCGCGCCGCTTCGATGCGAACGGCCTTGACCGGATCATAGAGAAGCGGCGCCGCGGCCGCGAGGCGCGCACCCGGTTCGATTTCCGGAAAGTAGCGCAGGGCGGTGTAGCGCATGAGCGCCTCCTCGTCGGAGAGCGCCCGCAAAAAAACTTTTTCGCTTTCGCCGCCGGTATAAGCCGCCAGGCTCGACAGGGCGGTGGCCCGGGCGAGGGTCGGATACAGCCGGTCTTCCGCCAGGCGGATCAGCTCGGCTTGGGCCTCCGGTTCCATCCGGCGGCCCGCGGCGAGAGTGGTGCCGTAATGCGGCCGTTGGCGCTGGCCGTACCATTTGGCCATGGCCTCGATCGACCAGGCGGTGGTCTTGTCCACATGGCAGCGGTTGCAGGCATTGGGCGCATCGAGGTCGCGGCTGAGGTCGGGCCGCGGGATGCGGAAGCTGTGGTCGGGACGGTAGTCGATGCCCATGTAAACGCGGCCGGGCATGTGGCACTGCTCGCACCGGGCTCCGGAGCCGACCTCGAAGAGCACCTGCCCGTCCGGGGATCGGATCGGCTCCCCTTTCTCCCCCTCTTTTTTGTGAAAGTGATGGTCCCGCGTGTCGTAGATGGCGGCCTTGTGGCATTGGAGGCACAGCGCGTTGCCTTCGTGGAGGCGCCTGGTGCTGTGCACGTCGTGGCAATCGCTGCAGCGGACCCCCTGGCGGTACATCTTGCTCTGCACGAAGGAGCCGTAGACGTAGACCTCTTCCAGGATCTGGCCGTCCGGGAAGTAATAGCCCTCGGTCAGCAGCTGCGGGATGCCGTAGTCGAGAAAGTCGATGTTGGCGTGGGGGTTGTCGCCGAGCGACATGCGGCGCGAATGGCACGGGGCGCACAATTCGATCTGCTCGCGCGAACTCAGGCCGCTGGTCTTTACCGCCAGGGCATAGTTTTCAACCGCCGGCCGCCCCATCTCCGGCAGGTCGGCCCACTTGACGTGCGCCGAGCCCGGCCCGTGGCAGGCCTCGCAGCCGACGCTGATCTCGGACCAGGTGGTCCGGTAGGTGTCGGTTTCAAGGTCGTAGTTTTTCTGAAGGTTGGTCGAGTGGCACTCGGCGCACATGCCGTTCCAGTTTTGTCCCTGGCGGGTCCAGTTCAGCCAGTCGTCGGGGGCGATCTGCCGGTCCGGGTAAAGATGGTACCAGCGTTTCTCTTTGACGTCCCAGGCGATCGGCAGAGACTGCAGCCGCCCGCCGGGAAACGGAATCAGGTATTGCTGCAGCGGGTACCAGCCGAAGGTGTGCGTGATCTGAAACTCGGCCGGCTGGCCGTCCGGCCCGGGAGTGAAGACAAAATACCGGCCGTCTTTCCGGTAAAATTTCGACGTGACCCCGAAATGCGTAAATTCGGCATTCTCGAAGTCGCCCAGCACGGTCTCCGGCGTGGCCTCGGCCATGGCCCGCTCGTGGTGGGACCCCCGCCATTTGTCGAATTCCGGTTTGTGGCAGGGCTGGCACTTGGCGCTGCCGACAAAGGCCGCGGCGGGCTTGCCGGTGGCCGGGGCAATGGAATCGGCCAGGCGGCGCTCTCGCACCAGGTACAGCGGTACCGAGAGGACGACCACGAGGGTTGCCACCACCCCCGCGGTCTTCCAGCGCCCGTGCGCGGCATCCCGCGGGCGGCCCTCACCGGGCGGGTCCAGTATGTCGCCCTGTTGAGTCACCCCTTTATCCCCCCTTTTTGTCCATACGCCACCTGCTCCGGTTTGAAGTCGCTCCTGCGGATCGTGCGCCCGGTATCGACCCTGACCACCTCGTTTTCGATCGTCAACGGATAGATGTCCAGCGGGCGGGGCGCCGGGGAGCGGATGACCGCACCGCGGATGTCGAATGCCGACGAATGGCAGGGGCATAAAAACTGGTTGTTCTCCGCGAGCCACGGCACGGTGCACCCCAGATGGGTGCAGC
>JBAPSB010000070.1:0-19026 GCA_049281435.1 Desulfobacterales bacterium | reverse complement strand
CGGGCAAGTACGGCATTCCGTATTTCTCCAACTTCGTCAACTCGGACATGTCCCCGGATGACGCGCGCTCCATGTGCTGCCGGCTGCGGCTGGACAACCGCGAACTGCTCAAGCGCGGCGGCGGGCTTTTCGGCGCCAACCCGCTGACCGGCTCGATCGGCGTGGTGACCATCAATTTGCCCCGGCTCGGGTACACGGCCGAAAACAAGGCCGGTTTCTTCGAACGGCTGCAGCACGTGCTGCAATTGGCGATCGAAAGCCTCGGCATCAAACGCAAGATCCTGGAGCGCTTCACCGAAAACAATCTGTACCCTTACACCAAGTTTTATCTGCGCGAGGTCAAGAACGCCAGCGGCCTCTACTGGAAAAACCATTTTTCGACCGTCGGCGTCATCGGAATGAACGAGGCCTGTCTGAACTTCCTGGGCCGGGACATCGCGACGCCGGACGGCCAGGCTTTCGCCCTGGAAGTGATGGATTTCATCCGCGGCCGCCTGGCCGGGATCCAGGAGGAAACCGGCGATATCTTCAACCTGGAGGCCACCCCGGCCGAAGGGACCTCCTACCGGCTGGCCATGCTGGACAAGCAACGGTTTTCCGGCATCACCTGCGCCAATGAAGACGATTTTCGCGACGGCGCCGTGCCGTATTACACCAATTCCACCCAGCTGCCGGTCAACTACACCGACGATCTGTTCGAAACCCTGCGGCTGCAGGACGATCTTCAGACCCGTTACACCGGCGGCACCGTGCTGCACATCTACCTGGCCGAGCAGGTCACGGACACGGCGGTGCTCAAGCGCTTGATCCGCAAAATCGCCGGCGGCTACCGCCTGCCGTATTACACCCTTACCCCGACTTTCAGCGTCTGCCCGTCGCACGGCTACCTGAACGGCCGGCAGGATGTCTGCCCGGCCTGTCAGGCGGCCACCGAGGTCTATTCGCGGGTGGTCGGGTACCTGCGGCCGATCAAGCAGTGGAACGACGGCAAGCAGGCCGAATTCAGGCAGCGTAAAACCTTTTGCGCCGAACTGCCGCACGGTGGCGGGGAATCCCCGGCGGTCACAGTGCCACCCGTGACGGCACCGTATGCCGCAAAGCTGCACCTCCCGGCGGACAGCCATCACCATTTGACCGCATGATCATCGGCGGGCTGCAGAAGAATTCGTTTATCGATTTTCCCGGCCGCATCAGCTGCGTGCTGTTTTCGAGCGGGTGCAACTTCCATTGCCCCTACTGCCACAACCCGGAACTGGCGCGCGGGCTGCCGGCCGCCGAGCCCGCCCTTACCCTGGAGCATTTCTACGCCTTCCTGGCGGCGCGGCGCTCGCTTCTTGAAGGCGTGGTCATCTCCGGCGGCGAACCCACCCTGCAGGCCGATCTGGCCGCCGTCTGCCAGGCCGTCAAAGACCTTGGTTTCGAGGTCAAGCTGGACACCAACGGCAGCCGCCCCCGCGTCCTGCGCCATCTGTTGGCCGAGGGCCTGATCGATTATGTCGCGATGGACATCAAGACCGACCCCAGCCGCTATGCTCCGGTGTTTCTGGCCGATGACCTCCAGGCGGCCATCCAGGAGAGCCTCCGCATCATCCTGACCTCGGCCCCGGCCTATGAATTCAGGACCACCTGCGTCGGTCCGATCGTCGACGAGGGCGTCATTGATACCATCGCGCATCTGATCGAGGGTGCCGATCGCTACGTGCTGCAAACCTTTCAAAACCAACGCCTGTTAAATCCCTCCTTTTTTCAGCCTGCCCAGCCGGCCATTTCCGGCGCCCAAATGCGCCGCCTGCAAGCAGTGGCCAGCAAGTGGGTCGGACACTGCCTGATCCGCTAATCACGGCTTTTGTTTTCAGTCGGTATGTGCTAAACGCTCGACTGACGGCTCGCCGCGCCCGCATGCACCATCAGCCGGCACACGATTCAGTCCCGTCTTGTTCAGGAGCGCAGTCAATGTCAGAGGTCTCCGCCTGGAAAATCGTACTGATCGACGATGAGGAGGATATCCGCGATGTCATGACGGTGGCCCTTTCAGACGCCGGTTACGATGTGCTCACGGCGGCCGATGGCGCCACCGGACTCGAGCGGTGTGAAACATTTTTGCCGCAGATCGTGATCACCGACATCCGCATGCCCGGGATCGACGGCCTGCAGGTGCTCGAATCCCTCAAGCAGCGGCTGCCGGAGATCGAGGTGATCGTGGCCACCGCCTTCGGCGAGATGGAACTGGCCATTCGCGCCCTTCAGCTCGACGCCTCGGATTTCATCACCAAGCCGATCAACGACGAGGCCCTGCAACTGGCCCTGAAGCGGGCCCGCGAGCGCTATACCTCCCGCAAACAACTGGCCGATTACACCGGTCTGCTGGAGAAGGAAAAAGCCGAGACCAGTCAGCAACTCGTCAAGAACATCACCTTCCAGAGAAACCTGATCGACAGTTCGATGGACGGCATCCTGGCCTGCGACCGGAGCGGACTGGTGGTCACGTTCAACCGCAACATGGAGTCGATTGCGGGCTACGGCCGGGAAGAGGTGATCGGCCGCATGCCGCTGGCGCAATTTTTCCCCCAGGCTGAGGAACGCCGGCTGCGAGCCGCCCTTTCCGGTGGTGCCTACGGTGGCCAAAACCGGCTGACCCTTTTCGAAACCACGTTGCTCGGTGCCGCCGACCGCCGTATACCGGTTCAGGTGTCCGCGGCGGTGCTGCTGGACCAGGGCAAGGAAGACGGCCTGGTGTGTTTCATCAGGGATCTGCGCGAGATCCGCAAGCTCGAGCGCGAGATCGCCGACCAGGCCCGCATCCTCCACCAGGACAAGATGATGTCCCTGGGACGGCTGGCGGCCAGCGTCGTACACGAAATCAACAATCCCCTTTCGGGGATTCTGAACTACATCCGGCTGATGATGCGGATCATCGACCGCGGCCCGCTGGATGTCGAACACCGCGAAAAGTTCAAGCGCTATCTTGCGGTCGTCGAAAGTGAAACCGGCCGCTGCTCGCAGATCATTTCCAGCCTGCTGACCTTTTCGCGCAAGTCTCCGGCGACCTTCACCGCCGTTACCCCGGCCGAGTTGATCGAGCGCTGTGTCATTTTGAGCCGGCACAAACTCGAACTGAGCAACATCCGGCTCACCGTCGAGGTGTCTCCGGGACTGCCGCCGGTCCAGGGTGATTATAACCAGCTGCAGCAATGCATCATCAACCTGATCTTCAACGCCATCGATGCCATGCCGGAGGGCGGCCGCCTCGAATTGACGGCCGGTGCCGATGCGGACAAGAAAATGGTGAGGATAGCGGTGAGGGATACCGGCCAGGGCATTGCGCCCGCAGACCAGCCGCACATTTTCGAGCCGTTTTTCACGACCAAGAAAGAAGGCTACGGGGTCGGGCTGGGGCTTTCAACAGTGTTCGGTATTGTCGCGCACCACAAGGGAACCATCACCTTCGAGAGCCGGAAAGGGGTCGGGACTGCTTTTGTGATCAGCCTGCCGTGTGCCGTCGGTCCGGTGAAATGATGATATCAATGAATCCTATTTCTTCCGCGACGATGACCCGATGAGCGGCCCGGGCATGAAACCAATTCAACTAAGCAGCACCACCATCCGCTGCGACCAATGGCTCCAGTTGCTCGACGAGCTGAACATCGGGGCTTTCACGGTCGATTGTGACCACCGGATTACCGCCATGAATTACAGCGCCCAGGCGTTGATGGGCCTGCGCGAGAACGAGGTCATCGGGCAGGATTGTCGGGAAGTGTTCACCGGCGTTCCGTGCATGGTGCAGTGCCTGCTCAGGCGAAACGGCGATCCGGCCACCGACGAGCCCGATGTGGAGATATTGACTGAAGAGCACACCAAACGCCTGCTGACCCGGCTGGCGACCCCCATCTACGACGAGCAGCGCAACATCGCCGGCTGCCTGACGATTCTCCAGGACGACACCCCGATTGCCGATCTGGTCAACCGCATTCACTATGAAGAGCGCAGCCTGAAACTCATTCTGGACAACCTGGATGTCGGTATTTTTACCGTCAATCGCGGCGGCTATGTCACCTTTTTCAACCGCGAAGCCGAGAAAATCTCCGGTTTCGACCGGCGGCAGGTCATCGGAAATCCGTGTGCGGCGATATTCGAAGGGGCCGCGGCCCAGGACGAGTGCCTGCTGAAGGAGTCGATCGCCAACGGTGCCAGCCGCAGCAGCCGGCGCGGGAAGATGGCCACCCGAAACGGCGAGACGATCCCGATCCGGGCCAACTACATGGCTCTGCGCAATGAAAAAGGCACCATCATCGGCGGACTGGCGACCTTCCACGACCTGACGCTCGTCAGGCAGCTCGATCAGGCCATCCGGGAGCGCTACACCTTTCAGGACATGATCGGGAAAGACCCGGTCATGCAGCGAATCTTCGAGACCGTGGGGGTGGTGGCGGCCACCGATGCCACCATTCTCATCGAGGGCTCGACCGGTACCGGCAAGGACCTTTTGGCCAAGGTCATTCATTCCGTCAGCCGGCGCGCGCTCAAACCGTTTGTGAAGGTGAACTGTGCCGCCATCCCCGACAACCTGCTCGAATCAGAGATGTTCGGGTACGTGAAAGGGGCCTTCACCGGTGCGGAGCGCGACAAGCCGGGGCGGTTCAACGAAGCCGACGGCGGGACGATTTTTCTGGACGAAATCGGTGACCTGCCGCTGGCGCTGCAGGCCAAGCTGCTGCGGGTGCTGGAGGACAGGGAGTTTTATCCACTCGGCAGCCGCCACACCCGCAAGGTCGATGTGCGGATCATCTCGGCCTCCAACCGGAACCTGGCGGCGCTGGTGGCCCGCAGGCTTTTTCGCGAGGATCTCTTCTACCGGCTCAATGTTTTCCGGATAGAGGTCCCGGATCTCAAGGACCGCACCACCGACCTGCCCCTGCTGATCCACCATATTCTGCGGAAACTGGCCGCCATCCGCGACAACCGGCATACCGACATCTCCGAAGACGCCCTCCAGATCCTGCTCAATTATACCTTTCCGGGCAACGTGCGGGAGCTGGAAAACATCCTCGAGCACGCCCTGATCATCTGCCGCGAGGAGTCCATCGCGCCGGGACACCTGCCCGATTACCTCTTGAAGCGCCGGCCTGCTTTAGCGGAAGGTCGGCTGCCGGATTCTCCGAACGACGCCGCCGCGGGCGACCGCGAACAGGCGCGCCTGCTGGCGGTGCTCAGGAAACACGGCTGGAACCGCCGTAAGGCCGCCGCCGAGCTGGGGATCGACCGCACGACCCTGTGGCGCAAGATTAAAAAATTCGGTCTTCGTCCCGCCTGAACCGCACGATTTCAACCGGCCCGTTCCGATCCCGCGCGACCCTGCACACCCTAACTATTGAAACATATGTTGCGCAACAGTGTTGCAACGCTCTATGCATCCCTTCAATCTTACCTTTGATCCCGTTTCAGTTAGCAGAAGTGTTGCATTCATTGCAACATTTCCAGTCGGTTTCCCCTGCGGTGCGATCGGGGATTTGTGATATCAAGTAATTGAAATCACATTAAAAATAAGGAATCCTGCGGCAATGGCACGCCGCGTGCTTAACCTCAGGCGCCGGTGCAACTTTTTCGGATGAGTGGGGTTTCATTTCGCTTTTGCATGGCAAAGAGGTGTCTCTTGTCTCCGGGAACGGGAAAAAAAAAGATTCTTGTCGTCGACGACGAGCCGGAGATGCAGATTTTTTTGTGCAATCTGCTGCACACCTGCGGTTTCCATACCGTCATTGCGGAGTGCGGCGCCGCGCCGCTAAAAGAGATCATCGCCGAGGTGCCGGATCTTATCATATTGAATATGATGCACTACCGCGACCGTCAATCCCTGCTGTACCGGCTTCTCAAAACGGACGAAAAATTAAAGGCCATTCCGGTCGTCATGCTGTCCTCGCTCGATCGGAACACCTTCTTTCACTACCACGGCCTGAAAAATTATCCCGTCGGCGGTGCTTTGCCCGAACCGGAAGCCTTTATCCTGAAGCCGCCCGAAGCCGAAGAACTGCTGCGGGTGGTGCGGACCCTGACCGGCTCGCCCGAGACGCGGGCCTTAGAGGAGCAAGTGTAGCGTGGGAGTTGCCTGCCGGCGAATCGTTTCCCGCCGACATTTGCCAGTATGAAAAGATGACCCTTTCTTCAGCCGCGAGGGTGGCCCATCGAACGCTAAAGGGGTTTTTATGCCAGTAAAAACAGGATTTTATATTTGCCATTGCGGGATCAACATCGCTTACAGGGTGCGGGTCGAAGAGGTGGCCGCCTTTGCGCGTGATCTGCAAAATGTCGTCGTCGCCCGCGATTACAAATTCATGTGTTCCGATCCGGGGCAGGCCATGATCGAAAAAGACATCCGCGACTTTGGCCTCAACCGGGTCGTGGTGGCTTCCTGTTCTCCGCGGCTGCACGGCAAAACTTTCATGGCGGCCTGTCAGCGCGCCGGGTTGAACCCCTATTATTTTCAAATGGCCTCGGTCCGGGAGCAGGTATCCTGGGTCACCGAAAACGAAGACGAAGCCACCGCCAAGGCCAAAAGCCTGGCGGCCGCGGCCATCAACCGGGTCAATTATCATGAGAGCCTCGAAACCCGTGAAGCTGACGTCTATCCCGATATGCTGGTCGTCGGTGGGGGGATCGCCGGAATGCAGGCCGCGATCGATATCGGCAATTCCGGGCACAAGGTGTATCTGGTGGAAAAAGACACCACCATCGGCGGTCACATGCTCCAGTTCGACAAGACCTTTCCCACCCTCGACTGCGCCGCGTGCATCGGCACGCCCAAAATGGTCGAAGTGGCCCAGAATGCGAACATCGAACTGTTGTCCTGCAGTGAGGTCAAAGAGGTTTCCGGTTACATCGGCAACTTCACCGTCACCATCCGCAGAAAGCCGCGCTACGTCAAGGAGGGCATCTGCACCGGCTGCGGTGAATGCGCCAAGGTCTGTCCGGTCGCTTTGCCCAATGAATGGGATGTGGGCTTGGGAGAGCGAAAGGCCATCGGCAGGGCTTTTCCTCAAGCCATTCCGATCACCTTCAACATCGAAAAAAAAGACCGTGCGCCCTGCGTGACGACCTGTCCGGCCGGCATCAACGTTCAAGGCTACGTCCAGCTGATCGGCCAGGGCAAATATCGGCAAGCCGTGCAGCTGATCATGGCGCGGCTGCCGCTGCCCGGTGTTCTCGGTCGGGTGTGCCCGCACCCTTGTGAGACACACTGCCGGCGGGCGGAGATCGACACGGCGGTTGCCATCCGGGACCTGAAGCGTTTCGCCGCAGACCAGGTCGATCTGGCCGAACTGCCGCTGCCGGATATCGCTGACCGCAAGGAGAAGATTGCGGTGGTCGGTTCCGGCCCGGCCGGGTTGACGGTGGCCTACTACCTGAGGCTCAAGGGATATCAGATCACTGTTTTCGAGGCGCTCGATGTTCTGGGCGGCATGCTGCGGGTCGGTATACCGGACTATCGCCTGCCGCCCGACATCCTGGATCGTGAGATCGAGCATCTCCTGCGCCACGGGATTGCGGTCCAGACCGGAAAACGGCTCGGACGCGATTTCACCTTGGCGGACCTCGAGCAGCAGGGGTTCGACGCCGTCTTTCTGGCCATCGGCGCCCACCTCGGCCTTGCCACCGGCATCGCGGGGGAAGACGAATTCAAGGGGGTGATCAACGCCGTTGAATTCCTGCGGGAGGTCAATTTGGGATCCCGCCGGCGTCCCGGCGACCGGGTTGTGGTCGTCGGCGGCGGCAACGTAGCGGTCGATGCAGCCCGCGTGGCCCGGCGCCTGGGGAGCAAATCGGTGACGATCGTATACCGGCGCAGCCGTGAGGAGATGCCGGCCTACGCGGAAGAAATCGAGGATGCGCTGGCCGAGGGCGTCCAGATTCACTACCTGACCGCCCCGGCGCGGATTCTCGGCCAAGAGGGACGCGTGACCGGATTCGAGTGTATTCGTACGGAACTGGGTCCGCCCGATGCCAGCGGACGACGCCGACCCGTGCCGGTCAAAGATTCCGAATTTGTGGTGGCGTGCGATGCGGTCCTGCCGGCTATCGGCCAGCGGATCGATCTCAACTGGGCGGGCGACGGGTCCGGACTCGAGCCCACCCGGCGCGGCACGATCCGGGTTCAACCGCACACCCTGCAGACCTCGATTCCGCAGGTGTTTGCGGCCGGCGATGCGGTCTCCGGTCCGGCCTCGGTGATCGAGGCGGTGGCGGCCGGTCACAAGGCGGTGGCGGCGATCGAGCGCTTCATCAACGGGGAAAACCTCAATGCTTATGCTGCCGAAATGGCGCTCAGCCCGCCGCCCGGAACTAATTGGGCGGACATCCCCCGGAACATCGGCCCGGAAATGCGGGTGCACTCCCGCCATCTGGAAGCCGCCGCAAGGCTGTCCTCTTTTGACGAGGTCGACCGCAGTTTCACGGAAGCCGATGCCCGCCGCGAGGCCGGTCGCTGCTTGAACTGCGGCACCTGCTGCGAGTGTATGGAATGTGTGCAGGCCTGCGAGGCGGTGGCCATCGACCACGGCATGGTCGAGCAGGAGGTCCAGGTCAAGGTGGGCAGCATCATCCTGGCCACGGGATACGATGTCATGGATCCGACCCCGATGAAACCCTTCGGCTACGGGGTCTATCCCAACGTCTTTACGGCACTCGAGTTCGAACGGCTGAGCAACGCCACCGGGCCCACGGGGGGCAAGATTCTTATCCACGACGAAAACGGGGCGCTGACACGCCCGCCGCGGAGTGTGGCCCTGCTGCACTGCATTGGCAGCCGGGATGTAAACTACCACGAGTACTGTTCACGGGTGTGCTGCATGTATGCCTTGAAATATACGCATCTCATCAAGGAGAAAGTCGGCCACGACACCAACGTGTATGATTTTTACATCGACATGCGCTGTTTCGGCAAAGGCTACGAGGAGTTCTATCGCCGCTGCCAGGAAGAGGGCACGATTTTCATTCGCGGCAAAGTGGCGGAAATCACCGACCGGGCCATGCGACCCGAAGAACAGGGCAAACTGATCGCCATCGGTGAAGACACCCTGCTGGGCCGACGGGTGCGGGTGCCGGTGGATATGGTGGTGCTGTGCACCGCCATGGAGGCCCGCCACGACGCCGGCGACGTGGGACGGGTTTTCGGGGTCAACCAGGGCGCCGATGGATTCTTCCTGGAAGAACACCCCAAGCTGGGGCCGTTGAACACAGCCACCGACGGAGTTTTCCTGGCTGGCTGCTGCCAGAAGCCGATGGACATTCCGGACACGGTTTCCCAAGCCTCGGGCGCGGCGGCCAAGGCCCTGTCCCTGGCCACGCGCGGGAAGGTCGAAGTGCCGCCCACCATTTCGTGGATCGATCCGGATATCTGCATCGGCTGCCAGGTCTGCATCGGCCTCTGCCCCTACGGGGCGATCGAATTCAACGAGCGGCTGGGCGTGTCCGAAGTGAACCCGGCCGTGTGCAAGGGCTGCGGGAGCTGCTCCGGCTTTTGCCCGAGCGATGCCGCCCGCAGCCGGCACTTCAAGAGCGAACAGATCTTTGCGGAAATTGACGGTATCATGGATGCCATCGCAAAGGTGGGGCAATAAATCAGTTAGCCCGTTTGACCGGTTGGCCCGTTTCGCCCGTTGCCACTCGGTCAACCGGAAAAGAGGAGCCACCTATGTCCGATTTCGAACCAACCATCATTGCTTTCGTGTGTAACTGGTGTACTTACACTGCCGCCGATCTGGCCGGCACCTCCCGGCAGAGCTATCCGCGCAACGTCCGGATGATCCGGGTGATGTGCACCGGTATGGTCGATCCCCAGTACATCATCAAGGCGCTGCTGGAAGGGGCCGACGGCGTGCTGGTCAGCGGGTGCCATCCCGGGGATTGCCACTACATCAACGGCAACTTCAAGGCCCGGCGCCGGATTAAACTGCTCAAGGAGATCCTGCCGCAGTTCGGTTTCGAACCCGAACGGCTCAGGCTGACCTGGATCGGCGCCAGCGACGGCATCCAGTTTGCCGAAACCATGCGCGAGCTGGTGGCCCAGGTGAGAACACTCGGTCCGTCCCAGGCAAAGCTGAAGATGGTAATTTAAGCAAAAAAAGCAAAAAAAACAAAAAAAAGAAAAGCAAAAGAGAAAGAAAGCAAAAAAACAAAAGGAAGAAAATATGACGGCTTCAGCGAAGATCGCGGTGAAAGATCGGGACATTTTAGGGGCTGTGAGGCAATTACTAGGATCGATTCTGCGCCTCGACGACATCTCGGCCCTTCTTGTTCCCGGCCGGTTGCCCATGAAGCAGATGGTGATGCCGATGCTGATCACGGATCCGGACCGCCTGGAGGCGATCGATCCGCTGGCGCCGGTGTTTCCGATGAACGCCGCCAAGGTGGTCTCGAAGCTCTCACGCAAACCGGTCGGCGCAACAGTGACCGTTGTCTTGCGACCTTGCGAAATCCGCGCCTTTATCGAGTTGGTCAAATTGAAGCAGGGGCGCCTGGAAGAGATGATTATCCTGGGAATCGACTGCCTGGGGGCCTTCCGAAATTCGGATTACCTCCGCCTGGTCGGGGACGACGCCGCGCCGACGAGCCTTGATTTCTGCCGCAACGCACTGGCCGGCCATACCGCGACCAAAGAAGGGATCGATATCGCCCCGGCCTGCCGGGCGTGCGAATATCCGGTGGCCGAAGGCGCCGATGTCGTCATCGGACTGCTGGGCGTGGACGTCGACGACCACCTCCTCCTGCAGTCTCAAAGTGAAAGAGGGCGCGATCTGCTGAACCGGCTGGAATTGCCGCCGGCTGCGACCGAGGATCACCGCGAAAAGGCCGTGGCCGACCTGGTGGCCCGGCGCAGCGCTTGTCGCGACGAGATGTTCAGCGCGACCGGTCAAGCCGTGCAGGACCTGGAGGGGCTGACCACCTACCTGGCCGGCTGCGTCAATTGCTACAACTGCCGGGTGGCCTGTCCGGTGTGCTACTGCAAGGAATGCGTCTTTGTTACCGATGTCTTCAACCACGAACCGATCCAGTATCTGCAATGGGCGCAGCGCAAAGGGATGATAAAGATGCCGACCGACACGGTGTTTTACCACCTGACCCGCCTGGCGCACATGAGCACGGCCTGCGTGGGCTGCGGCCAGTGTTCCAATGCCTGCCCCAACGACATTCCGGTGATGGAGCTGTTTCGGACGGTTGCCCAGCGCACCCAGCAGGCCTTCGATTACGCCGCGGGACGCAGCGTCGACGAGAAACCGCCGTTGTCTGAGTTCAGGGAGAACGAATTCAACGAGGTGGTCGGGATTAAGTGAAATAAGTTAACCGGTTAACGGGCTAACTGGCCAACCGGGCCCTACGGGCCCCTGGAGGTTTTATGCCGCGAAAAATCGGAAGCGCCTTAGTCGTTGGGGCCGGCATCGGCGGCATTCGCGCCGCGCTGGACCTGGCCGAAACAGGCTACGGCGTCACGCTGATCGACCGCGCGCCGCACATCGGGGGGATTCTCAGCCAGCTGGATTATCAATTTCCCTCGGATCACTGCGGCATGTGCAAGATGCTGCCCCTGGTCGATCGCGACGCTTCGTCCCAATACTGCCTGCGCAAGGGGCTTTTTCATGAGAACATCGAGATCCTGCTGTCCACCGAACTGATATCTGTTTCAGGCGAAGCCGGCCATTTCGATGTGACCCTGCGCCAGAAACCGAGCTGGGTGGATCCGGCACTGTGCCTCGGATGCGGCGCCTGCACGCCGGTTTGTCCGGTGACGGTCCCGGATGCGTTCAATTCCGGGCTGACCGGCCGTAAAGCCATTTACCTGCCGGTGCCCCATGCCATACCGAACCCGTATGTGATCGATTTCAGTGCCTGTACCCGCTGCGGGGCCTGCGAGGAAGTGTGCCCGACCGGCGCCATCCGGATTTTAGAGCAGGAACGCAAGAAATTCCGAATTCTGGTGGTGGACGACGAACTGATCGTGCGGGACTCCTTGAAGGAGTGGCTCAAAGAAGAGGGCTTTTCAGTCGATATGGCCGAATCCGGCGACGAGGCCCTGAAGCTGTTGGCCGACGGTCCGTATCACCTCCTGCTGACGGACATCAAAATGCCCGGCATGGACGGGGTCGAGTTGCTGAAAAAAGCCAGGGAATCCTGTCCCGAATTGTGTGTGGTCATGATGACGGCCTATGCCACGGTCGAAACCGCCGTCGAGGCCATGAAAATAGGTGCGCTCGAGTATCTGATCAAGCCCTTCGAGCCCGACAAGCTGATTCCCATGGTCCTGCGCATCTACGAAGACCTTGAGGTCGCCCGCGGTCGGCGATTGACCGTCGGGGCCGTGGTTCTCTGCGGTGGGACTTCCTATTACGAACCGTCGCGCGGCAGGAATACCTTCGGCTACGGCGTGCTGCCGGGGGTTGTTACCAGTCTGGAGTTCGAAAGGATCTTCAGCGGCACCGGCCCCAGCGGCGGACGCCTGGTGCGCCCCGGCGACGAGCGGCCGGTTCGAAAGGTGGCCTGGGTGCAGTGTGTCGGCTCGCGCGATCTGCAATCCGATGCCGATTTCTGCTCCAATGTCTGCTGCATGATTGCCATCAAGGAAGCTGTGCTGGCCCGCGAGAAAACCGGTGGCGCCCTGGAGACCACCATCTTTTACATGGACATGCGCACTTTCGGAAAACCGTTCCAACGCTATCGCGATCGCGCGGAGAGCCAGGGCGGTGTCGGTTTCGAAAGGGGACGGGTTCATTCGGTGGAATATGATGAGAGCAGCGGCGATCTGATCATTCGATATGTCGACACCGGCGGTCGCCTGCATGAATCCCGCCAAGACATGGTGGTCCTGGCCGTCGGGCAGCGACCGGCGGCCGGTTCGGGGGCATTGGCCGAGATGCTCGACCTCCCGCTGAACAAGTGGGGCTTCGGGCAGACGGTGCCGTTTTCTCTTACTCGGACGACGCGCGAAGGGGTTTTTCTAGGCGGATCTTTTGCGGGGTTGAAGGACATCGGCGAATCCGTGACTCAGGCATCCGCTGCCGCGCTGGCGGCCTCGCGCACCATCCACTGCGCCGGCGGCGGGCTGGCCCCGGAGCCGGAAGCCGCAAAGGAATTCAGGGACGTTGCGCGGGAAGTGCCCAGGATTCTGGTGACTATTTGTTCCTGCGACAAGACCCTGGCGGAAGCCCCGGTGATAGACGAACTCAAACGGCAGGTGGCCGCCGATCCACTGGTCGTGGGGGTGGAGGTCATCGACCGCACCTGCACGGCCGAGGGGTGGAATAACCTGCTCGAACGGGTGGAAAACCGCCGGCCGAATCGGCTCCTGATCGGTGCCTGCCTGCCGTATGTGTATGCCCACAAGCTCCGGGAACTGGCGCGAGCGGTCGGTCTGCATCCGTCTTTGATGGACGTGGTGGATATCCGCTCGCTGAATATGCCGCAGGCCGCCGAGGTCCTGCAGTCCGGGCCGCAGGGCGGTGCCTCTGTAAAACGGCTGCGTTCAGTCCTGGAAATGGGACTCGCCCGCTTAAAGCGCATCGATCCCTCACCAACGGTGTCGGTGCCGGTTCAGCAACGCGCATTGGTGGTGGGCGGGGGTATCGCGGGAATGACGGCGGCTCTGGCGATCGCCGATCACGGTTTCCCGGTAGAGATCACCGAGAAGTCCGATCGGCTCGGCGGCAATCTGAACTGGCTCAAGCAGACCCTGGAGGGGCAGCCGATCCCGGCCTTGCTGACTGAAACCATTCAGAAGGTGGAAAAACATCCCCTGGTGTCGGTGCGCAGCGGCAGCCGGGTGTTGGCTGCCTACGGGCAGGTGGGGCAGTTTTACAGCACCATTGAAAATTCCGGGGGTGCGGTCGAGACCCTCGAGCACGGTGTCACGATCCTGGCCACCGGCGGCGACGAGGCCCGCACGACATCCTACGGCTTCGGCACCAGCCCGGTCATCGTCACGCAGAAGGACCTGGAGCAGAAGCTGGCCGACGGAAGCATCGACCCGCGGACCCTCGACACCGTGGTCATGATCCAGTGCGTCGACTCGCGTGAAGAACCCCGCAATTACTGCAGCCGGGTGTGCTGCGGGTCGGCCCTTAAACACGCCCTGCAGATGAAGGAGCTGAACCCGAAGATCGCCATATATGTCCTGTATCGCGACATGATGACCTATGGCTTCATGGAAACCTACTACACCCGCGCGCGCAAAAGAGACATCGGATTCATCCAATACAGTCGCGGAAACAAACCGCGGGTCGCGGTCGATAATGGCGCCGTAACGGTGAGCGTCATCGAGCCGATTATCGGCCGGGAGATCGAGATCAGCACCGATCTGCTGGTTCTGGCCACCGGCGTGGTCCCGAATCTTCCGCCGGACCTGGCCGCCGCCTACGGAATCGACCGCGACACGGATGGGTTCTTCCAGGCAGCCGAGTCGAAGTGGCGTCCGGTCGATGCACTCAAGGAGGGGGTCTTTGCCTGCGGTCTGGCGCACTCGCCGCGCTCGATCACCGAAACGATCGCCACTGCCGAAGCCGCGGCCCAGCGCTCTTTGAGACTTCTGAGCCGCAAGAACCTGCCGTCCGGCAGAATTCTGGCACGGGTTCATCACAGCCTCTGCAGCCTGTGCGAACGGTGCATCGAGGCCTGTCCCTATGGCGCCCGCATGCTGGATATCGATCGGCAGAAGGTGGTTGTGAACCCGCTCATGTGCCAGGGATGCGGAACCTGTGCCGCCGCCTGCCCGAACAAGGCCGCGGTTGTGGAAGATTTACGGCAGGAGCAGATGCTGGCCGTCATCGACGCGGCGCTGCTTTGAGCGGGAGACGATGGGTTATGGAGCCGAAGCAGTGAGACTGCCGGCCGAACCTCCGGGATGGTCGAATAGAACCTGGAAATTGGAAATTTGAAACTCGGAAATCGAACAATCTGTAAACCGCAAAGCGTGGAAATTCTAAAATCGATGATTCACTCAACAACCCCAACAAACCCAATAAACTCAATAACCGACTCAACTGACTCAACCGACTCAACTGACTCAACAGACTCAACTGACTTAACTGACACAACCGATTTAATCACGAGCGCTTTTTAGGGGAGTCAACATGACGACGACGTTAAATGGGGAAATCTGCTTTTCGGACGAGGCGGGACCGGACGAGTTGGCACCGGTGCGGGAGATGGTGCAGGCCTGCATCCAGTGCGGCACCTGCACGGGGTCCTGCCCCAATGAATTTGCGATGGATGTCACCCCCCGGCGGCTCTGGCGGCTGGTCCTGGCCGGGCAGAAAGAAGAGATCTTTCAGAGCCGGACCTTCACCCTGTGTTCTTCCTGTTATTACTGCACCCTGCGGTGCCCGCGCGGGTTGCCGCTGACCGAGGCCATGGGCGCGCTCAAGCAGATGGCCGCGCGCGCAGGTCTGGCCCGGCACCGGCAGAGCCTTCTCTTCTACAAAAGTTTTCTGGAAAGCGTGCGGCGCCACGGCCGGGTCAGGGAGATGGAATTCATGACCCTTTACTTCAATGCCATGAAAAATCCCCTGCTGCCGCTGCGGTTCGCGGCGCTGGGCGTTAAGCTGATGCTGAAGGGAAAGGTCGGCCTGCAAATTCCTTCCAAAGGCGATGGCGCCCTGGCGGCGCTGTTTCAAAAAGCCGCAGAACTGGAGGAGGCCCCATGAGATATGTGTACTACCCCGGTTGTTCCCTGGAAGGTTCGGCCCGTGAATACGACCTGTCCACCCGCGCCTTCCTGACGGCCGTCGGGGCCGAACTGATCGAGATCGAGGACTGGACCTGCTGCGGGGCCAGCGCTGCCGAAGCGACCAGCCGGCTCCTGGCGCTGGCCCTGCCGGCCCGCAACCTGGCGCTGGCGGAAAAGATGGGCGGAACCAAAGAGATGCTGGTGCCGTGCAGCGCCTGCTATCTCAACCTCAAGGCCGTGGAAGAAAAAGTGAAGCACGATGCCGCGCTGTTGGATCGAATCAATGCGGTCCTTGACGTGGAAGGCCTGCAGTACACGGGCCAAATTCGAGTGCGGCACCTGCTGGAAGTGATCGTGCGGGACATCGGCCCGGGGTTGATCGCCGAGAAAACAAACCGAAGCCTCGCAGGGATGTCGATCGCCGCCTATTACGGCTGCCAGTGCTTAAGGCCCTATGCGGTTTTCGATGATCCGGAAGCACCGCGGTCGATGACTCCCATTCTCGAAGCAGCCGGTGCGGCGGTCCATCGCTGGGACATGGGCGGCAAATGCTGCGGGGCGTCGCACATGAACACCAAAATGGCGGTCGGTATGGAACTGGTTCGATCGATCCTGGCGCAAGCCAAAGGGGCCGATGCCGTCGTAACGGTCTGTCCAATGTGCCAGATGAACCTTGAGGCTTACCAGGGCAAGATTTCGAAGTTAAGCGGCGAGAACCTTGCGGTGTCCGTTCTCTACCTGCCGCAGCTGCTGGGACTGGCCCTGGGCCTTTCCGAACAGGAAGTGCGGCTGGAGTTGAATCTGGCCTTGACGGCCGGCTTCCGGCAGAAACTGCGTCACCCCGAGCTCGTCACCGTCTGATTGCAAGGGCCGGGAAACACCCCGGTCGATCGAGGGCAGGGCCCGGGCCGGGCGAAAGTGGTGCAGTGAATCCATATGATCAATCCAATCAAATATTTTCATCATCGACTGGTCACAAAGCTCATCCTGACCGTGGGCCTGACGCTGTTGCTGTCGATCTCCACCTGGGCGTACTTCAATATCGATTATCAGAAAGAAAAGCTCATGGACGAAATCGTCCAGGGGACCGACCGGTTGACCACGACCACCAAACTCGGCCTGCACTACTCGATGATGCTCAACTCCCGCGACGACATCAATCAGATCATCAACAACATCGCGCGCCAGAAGGAGATCGAGAATATCCGCATTTACAACAAAGCCGGAGAGATTAAGTTTTCAAATCAGACCGCAGAGGTCGACCGCACGACCAACATCAAGGCCGAAGCCTGTGATATCTGTCATCGCACCGATCCGCCGCCAACTGATTTAAAGGTCAGCGAGCGGATCCGGATCTTCAACTCGAGCAAGGGCTACCGGCTGCTCGGGATCATCAGCCCCATTCGCAACGAACCGGGGTGTGCCACCGATGCGTGCCATGTTCACCCGGAAGACAAGAAAATCCTGGGCGCCCTCGATGTCGTGGTCTCGTTGCGGGAAACCGACAACGAAATCCTAATGGCGGAAAAAGGGATCATCGGGCTGGCGATGGTGCTCTTTCTGCTGACCTCCACCATCATCTTCATCATCGTCCTGAAGTTCGTCAGTCAACCGGTAAAAAAACTCATCGACGGGACGCGGCTGATCGCCAGGGGCGACTTGAACTCCAAGGTCACCATCGACCAGGCCGACGAGATGGGGCAGCTGGCGGCGGCCATCAATCAGATGGGCAACAAAATCCAGCAAAAGCAGGCCGAACTGAACAAGCAGCGCGATGAATACCAGACCCTGTTCGAGCGCACGCCCTGCATGATCACGGTGCAGGACCGCGACTACCGGCTCATGCGGTTCAATCAGGAATTTGCCGAGCGGTTCGATCCGCGGGTCGGCGATCACTGCTACAAAGCTTATAAGGGACAGGATCAGAAATGCACCAATTGCCCGGTCGAGCCCACCTTCATCGACGGGCTGCCCCACTACGGCGAAGAATCCGGCGTCAACAAAGATGGCACCGAAGCCCATTGGATCTTTCGCACCTCGCCGATTTTCGATGCCGACGGCAAGGTCGTGGCGGCCATGGAGATGAGTCTCGACATCACCGAGCGTAAGTCGCTGGAAAAGGAACTGGAGAAGTCGGAGCGCAAATACCACGAAATCTTCAACAACATTCCCAACCCCGTCTTTCTGCTCGACTACGACACCCTTGAAATTCTGGATTGCAACGAAAGCGTCACCACCGACTACGCTTTTACAAGAGACGAGATTCTCGGCACTTCCTTTCTGGAGCTTTTTGCGGAGAAGAACAAGGAGAAATACCGGCGCCGGCTGCGTTTTTCGACGACGCTGAACCAGGTCAGGCACCGGGGCAAGGGCGATAAAGTCCTTTTTGTCAACATCCGGATCTCGCCTTCGGAATTTCCCGGCAAGAAAGTCCTGCTGATCACCACCAGCGACATCACCAAGCGCCTCGAAGCCGAGCAGCAGTTGATCCAGGCCAGCAAGATGGCCACCCTGGGCGAGATGGCAACCGGTATCGCCCACGAGCTGAACCAGCCGCTCTCGGTGATCAAGACCGCCAGCAGTTTCTTCGTAAGGAAAATCAGCAAGGGTGAAAGCCTGGACCAAAAGATCCTGCAGTCGATGCTGAGCAAAGTGGACAAGAACGTCGATCGGGCGGCCAACATCATCAATCACATGCGCCAGTTCGCGCGTAAATCGGATTTGGCCCTGGAGAAAGTCCAGTTGAACGATGTTCTGAAAAGCGCCTTCGACATCTTCAGCCAGCAGTTAAAGGTGCGGGGGATCGAGGTCGTGTGGGAGATCGACGGGACGCTGCCCAAAATTCAGGCGGACCCCGGCCGGCTGGAGCAGGTTTTTATCAATCTGCTGCTGAACGCCCGCGATGCGATCGAGGAAAAATATGCCGCCGGAAGCGAAACGGGGGAAAAGAAGATCACCCTTAAAACCTGGCAGGACGACCGGAACGTCATTGCGGAAGTGCGCGACACCGGAGGGGGCATTCCCAAGAATATCGAAGACAAACTCTTCGAGCCCTTCTTCACCACCAAACAGGTGGGCAAAGGGACCGGACTGGGGCTGTCCATCAGCTACGGGATCGTCAAGGACTGCGGCGGCGACATCAAGGCTGCTTCGCGCGAGGATGAGGGCGCCATTTTTTACGTGACCTTTCCTATTGCCCCCGGTCGGATAGCCACGACAGCCGCTGACCGCCCACAACAGCAGAAGCCGGCCGGACCAAAGACCGGCGCAGGGCTGACCGCATGACCAACGAGACCAGAAGTAAATGGCCGATCTTGCTC